>DAISWF010000097.1:0-18446 GCA_036826495.1 Burkholderiaceae bacterium | reverse complement strand
AGCCGCGCGCGCGCGACTCCGGCGTCCCGGCGAAGAGGTCGCGGATCGGCGTGAACAGCCCGGTGTAGGTCGCCGGATTGGAGCGCGGCGTCCGGCCGATCGGGCTCTGGTCGACGTTGATCACCTTGTCGAAGTGGTCGAGACCCTCGATCGACTCGTGCTCGGCCGGCTCCGTGGAGGCGCCGTAGAGGTGCCTCGCGGCGGAGGCGTAGAGCGTGTCGTTGATGAGCGTGGACTTGCCCGACCCGGAGACGCCCGTCACGCAGACGAGCAGGCCCACGGGAATGTCGACGGTGACGCCCTTCAGGTTGTTGCCTCGCGCGCCGGCGACCCTCAGCACCCGGGACGCGTCGCGGCGGTGGCGCCTCGGGGGCGAGGCGGAGGCGCGGCGCCCGGACAGGTACTGCCCCGTGAGGGAGGCGGGATTGCGCTCGATCTCGGTGGGCGTGCCCTGGGCGACGACCTCGCCGCCGTGCTCCCCCGCCCCGGGGCCCATGTCGACGACGTGGTCGGCCGCGTGGATGGCCTCCTCGTCGTGCTCGACCACGATCACCGAGTTGCCCAGGTCGCGAAGGCGCTTCAGCGTGTCGATGAGGCGCGCGTTGTCCCGCTGGTGCAGCCCGATGGAGGGCTCGTCCAGCACGTACATCACGCCGGTGAGCCCCGAGCCGATCTGGCTCGCGAGGCGGATGCGCTGCGCCTCCCCGCCCGAGAGCGTGTCGGCCGAGCGCGTGAGGGAGAGGTAATCGAGCCCCACGTCGTTGAGGAAGCGGATGCGGTTGGCGATCTCGTGGAGGATCTTCTCCGCGATGGCCTGCCGGTTCCCGGCCAGCGTCAGGCCCGCGAAGAAGGGCTGGGCCTCCTTGAGCGGCATCGCCGAGACCTCGTGGATCGAGCGGCCCGCCACGAGGACGTGCCGCGCCTCGCGGCGAAGGCGCGCCCCGCCGCAGTCCGGGCAGGCGCGGTTGTTCAGGTACTTCGCGAGCTCCTCCTTCACGGCGGCGGAGTCGGTCTCGCGGTAGCGGCGCTCGAGGTTGGGCAGGATCCCCTCGAACGGGTGCTCGCGCGTGGACGCCTTGCCCTTCTCGCCCGGGTAGCGGAAGGCGATCGTCTCCTCGCCGGAACCCTCCAGGACCACCGCCTGCGCGCGCGGCGGCAGCTCCTCGAAGGGCGTCTCGACGTCGAAGCCGTAGTGCTGCGCGAGGGAAGCCAGCATCGAGAAGTAGAACTGGTTCCTGCGGTCCCAGCCGCGGATGGCCCCGCCGGCGAGCGAGAGGTGCGGGAAGGCGACCACGCGCCGCGGGTCGAAGAAGGTCACCTGCCCGAGGCCGTCGCAGCGCGGGCAGGCGCCCATCGGGTTGTTGAACGAGAAGAGCCGCGGCTCCAGCTCGGGAAGCGAGTAGCTGCACAGCGGGCAGGCGAAGCGCGCCGAGAAGGCATGCTCCGTGCCGGTGTCCATCTCGAGGGCCACGGCGCGGCCGTCGGCGTGGCGCAGCGCCGTCTCGAAGGACTCCGCCAGGCGCTGCTTCGCGTCGGCCTGCGCCTTGAGGCGGTCGACCACGATCTCCACGGTGTGCTTGCGGTTCCTGTCGAGCTTCGGCAGGCGGTCGATCTCGTGCACCTCGCCATTGATGCGCAGCCGCACGAACCCCTGCGAGCGCAGCTCCTCGAAGAGCTCCGCCTGCTCGCCCTTGCGGCCCGTGACGAGGGGGGCGAGCACCATCACGCGGATGCCCTCGGGCAGCGCCAGCACGTGGTCGACCATCTGCGAGACGCTCTGCGCGGAGAGCGCCAGGCCGTGGTCCGGGCAGTGGGGCTCGCCGACGCGGGCGAAGAGCAGGCGCAGGTAGTCGTGGATCTCGGTCACCGTGCCGACGGTCGAGCGCGGGTTGTGCGAGGTCGCCTTCTGCTCGATCGAGATCGCGGGCGAGAGCCCCTCGATCAGGTCGACGTCGGGCTTCTCCATGAGCTGCAGGAACTGCCGGGCGTAGGCCGACAGCGACTCGACGTAGCGCCGCTGCCCTTCGGCGTACAACGTGTCGAACGCTAGCGACGACTTGCCCGAGCCGGACAGCCCGGTGATCACCACCAGGCTGTCGCGCGGCAGGTCGAGGCTGACGTTCTTCAGGTTGTGGGTGCGGGCGCCGCGGATGCGGATCTGATCCATCGGAAAGGGGCGGGAGGGACGACAGACGAGCCCTGCCGGGTGATTGGGAGTCCGGCAGGGCAATCGATTAATATAGCGTGTTGCGTCATCGGCCGTCGGCGTTCCCGGCCCGGCTGGTGGCGTTCAGCCGGCGCCGCCAGTGCCCGTCCGGCCCTGACCCTGCGCCCGTGGTCCGGTGCCCGTGGTTCGGCGTCGTGACCGGCCCCTGGCAGATTCCGGCCGCCGCGCAGGTTCAATCCCGACATTCTCCCAGCCCCGGTTCCCGCCTTGCCGTCCGAATCCGTGCCCCCGCTGTCCGCGCCTTCCGACGCCGTGCGCGAGCCGTCGTCGATGACGCCGCGCGAACGGCGTACCAGCATCTCGCTGGCGGCCATCTTCGCGCTGCGGATGTTCGGGCTGTTCCTGGTGCTGCCGGTGTTCGCGGTCCATGCGCGCGAACTGCCGGGCGGCGACGATCCGCTGCTGGTCGGGCTGGCGCTGGGCGTCTACGGGCTGACCCAGGCGCTGCTGCAGTTGCCGCTGGGCGTTGCCTCCGACCGGCTGGGGCGCAGGCCGGTGATCGTCGGCGGGCTGCTGGTGTTCGCGCTCGGCAGTTTCATCGCCGCGATCGACGATTCGGTGGTCACGGTCATCATCGGCCGGGCATTGCAGGGCGCGGGCGCGGTGTCGGCCGCGGTGTCGGCGATGGTCGCCGACGGCACCCGCGACTCCCAGCGCACCAAGGCGATGGCGATGATCGGCGGCTCGATCGCGGTCAGCTTCCTGCTGTCGCTGGTGCTCGGGCCGCTGCTGCATCCGCGCGTCGGCATGACCGGCATCTTCGTGCTGACCGGCGTGTCGGCCCTGCTGGCGATCGCGATCCTGCTGTGGGTGGTGCCGTCGGGCAGTGCGCCGGGGGCTCATGAAGGTGAGCGGTCACCCCTGCCGGTGACGTGGACCACCGTGCTTTTCGACCGTGACCTGCTGCGGCTGAACTTCGGCATCTTCGCGCTGCATGCCGCGCAGATCGCGATGTTCGTCGTGGTGCCGGCGGCGCTGATCGAACAGGCCGGGCCGGCGCTGGCAGGTGTACCTGGTGGTCACCCTGGTGTCGCTGGCGCTGATGATGCCGCCGCTGATGTGGGCGGAGCGGCGCGGCCGGCTGAAATCGCTGTTCCTCGCGGCGATCGGGCTGCTGGCGCTGGTCCAGCTCGGCCTGATGGCGCAGCCCGCGAGCCTAGGCCTGCTGGCCGTCTTGCTGACCGCGTTCTTCGCGGGGTTCAATACGCTGGAAGCCGGCCTGCCGTCGTTGATCTCGCGGCTGGCGCCGGCCGGCGCGCGCGGCGCGGCGATGGGGGTCTACAACACCTCGCAGTCGCTGGGGCTGTTCGCCGGCGGCGCGCTGGGGGGCTGGCTGGCGGCGCGCGGCGGCGGCGTGGCGGTGCACGCGCTGTGCGGTATCTTGATGGTCGCGTGGTGGATCGTGACCCGCGGACAAACCCGCTGGCCGACCGCCGGCGGCCGGGTGGAAAACTGAATTCGTACGGAGAACGTTCATGGCATCGGTCAACCGCGTCACCCTGATCGGCAACCTCGGGCGTGATCCCGAAACCCGCTATTCGCCGGATGGCGCCGCGATCACCAACGTGACGATCGCCACCAGCCGCCAGTGGAAGGACAAGACCACCGGCGAACGCAAGGAAGAAACCGAATGGCACCGCGTGGTGTTCTACGGCCGGCTGGCCGAGATCGCCGGCGAATACCTGAAGAAGGGCCGTCCGGTCTATGTCGAAGGCCGCCTGAAGACCCGCAAGTGGCAGGACAAGGACGGCGTCGACAAGTACACCACCGAGATCATCGCCGAGGAGATGCAGCTCCTGGGCTCGCGTGACGGCGGCGGCGGGATGGGCGAAGGCGGCGGCGGAGGCGGCGGCTATTCGCGTGAACCGGCCGCGGCCGGTGGTGGTGGCGGCGGTGGCGGCGGTGGCCGCGCACCGGCCAAGGCGCCCGCGAAGGCGTCGAACTTCGACGACATGGACGACGACATTCCGTTCTAGGACGGAAGAACTGCTTCTTGTGGGTAGAACCCGCGTCTCATTGGAGGCGCGGGGCTCTTGCATGTGCGCCCGGCGCGGGTGCACATGCGTCACGTGTCAGCCTGGCCTTTCTGCGGTGCCGCGTTTGGCAAGAATTTTCTTCCAGGCATCCTTGCCCGTATAAGCGGCGCGCGAGTAGGTCTCCAGCTTGCCAAGAAGCCGCCCTAGTTCGGCTTGCTCGGTTTCGCTGAGGATGTCGAGCATGTCGGCATCCAAGGTGCGACGTACGGCGTCGATTTCTTCGTAGACCTTGTGGCCTTTCGCGGTGAGCCCCAGGATGACGCGTCGTCGGTCTGCGATGTCGTTGTTGCGAACCACGAGGCCTCGGCCCACGAGCGCCTCGACCGCACGGCTCACGCGGTCCGACTCCATCGTCGTGAGCTCCCCCACCTTATGCGGAAAGATGGGCTCGTAGCGGCCCACGAGCGCAAGGATCTCCCATGCGTTCGTGGTGAGCTTGTACTTTTTTGCATACATGTCGAAGAGACAGTTGCTGCAAAGCTTGCCAAGAATGATGAGACGGCGAGAGGGCCTGTTTTCGAAATCCAGGACGTCAGCCGAGGCAAGTGCGGAAGGTTCCATGAGTAGTTGCCGCCAAATCCTTCGTAGGCGATTGTCCCATGGTTTTCTGCACCTCAATCAGAGCAGCGGGCCGTCTCGGCTAGAGCCTTACGCGGGCGCGAACGTAGTATGAACAGGCCCCTAGGTCGAGCTTCTGCTCCATGTGCCCAGCGTCTCGAAGCTGAAATGGTGGATCAGCCACTGCCCATGTTCATCCGATGCGCATCGCACCGTATTGCGCGCGCAACGCCAAGAGCTTTCGCCATCGGCACGCCTGACCGCTGCAAGAAGCGTGAACTGCGCCACCGCGCTTGTCGTTTGAGCGGTGATCCGCGGGGTGGTGAGCAAGTGGAAATTCTGCTGGAACTTCCGCAGCGCGGGGTCGGCCCCTTGAAAGAGCTTGACGATGGCCGCGCGGCCATTCAGTCGGCCGAATTCCGCCTCGGATCTGCCGATGCTCTCCCATACGGCGTCTTCGCTGAAGAGCTCCCCGATGTGCCGCGCTGCTGCGGCGATGTCCAGGGGATCGGCCAGATCAACGACATCGCACAGGCTCATGTACCGGCTCACGAGGTCATGGGTGGCCGCGCGCGACTCCAGTTTGCCGATGTGGTCTCGCTGCTGCTCCACCAACGCGCGCAGATGCTGGATCTCCTTGGCCAGCATCTGCGCGGTCGGCGGGCTCATGCCTTGATCCCGAGTTCCGTGATGAGCTTGCGCCACTTCTCGTTCTCTTGGGCGAGGAAGTTGTCGGTCTGCTGAGCATCCAGGGCAAGCAGATCGCCGCTCATGGCGCCGAAGGCCTCCACGACATCCGGGCGCGTGGCGACCGTGCGCATGTCGGAGGCCATCTTCTCGCGGATCGCCGAAGGCACTTTGCGGGGCACCACGATGCCAAACCAACCTCGAACATCCAAGCGAGGAAAGCCCTGGCTGCTGAAACTCGGGATGCCTGGAAGGGACGATACGGGCTGGCCAACGACTGCAAGCGCGCGCAGCTTGCCGGCCTTGATCAACGGTAGCGCGGTCGAAACGGACACGAAGGTCGATTCAATGTGTCCGCCCAGAACGTCTGCCACGGCTGCAGCTTCCCCCTTGTAGGCGACGTGCTCGAGCCTGGCGCCGGAATCGCGCACGAGGGTTTCGCCATAGATGTGAAACGACGAGCCCACGCCAAAAGAGCCGAATCGCACCGGGGGACTGGCGCGCTTGCCTGCCTGCAAATAGTCTGCCAGCGTTTGGTAAGGGGACTGCGCTCCGACAGCCAGCAACACCGGAACAGTTCCCAGGAGGCTCACGCCGGCGAAGTCCTGCAGGCTGTACTGCAGGCCCTGCTGCAGATGGGGCGCTTGAACGAGCGATACCTGCGCGAACAAGGCCGTATAACCGTCTGGTTCTGCGCGCGCCACCATCGCTGCGGCGATGGCGCCGCCGGCCCCGGGACGGCTATCCACGACGGCAGGTTGCCGCCACACCTCGGCAAGTCCGTTGGTGATGGCACGGCCTAAGCGGTCCGTGCTTCCGCCCACTGCCACGGGCGAGACGAACGTCACCGCGCGTTGGGGCCATGGCGCCGGCTGGGCGCAGAGTGCCCTGGCCGCAGCAAGCTGGCTTGCCAGCGCTATGTTGAAAGTGCGGCGCGAAAGGCCTCGACTGCCCGGCAGGTGTGTCGACATCATCGGTACCTCATTGTGCGACGAGAATTCTGCATATGCAGCTAGATTATTAGCGATTCGAACTATGTTTTGTCAATCCCCAAAAATTTCCTTGGCGAAATCAGGAAAGAAGTTTTGTTTGACATTACTGCATTTGCAGGTAAAAGTCTGGACGACGACTTTTTGGGGGTCCATGGATGGCTTTGCAACCGACTGTCCTTCCCGTGCCAGCGCGCACGGCCTACACGGAAATCGATCCAAAGGACTGGTTCGACGGCGCGCAGGTACGCTCGGCCATGTACACGGACGAGAGACTGTTCGCTGCCGAGATGGAGCGGATCTTCGAGTCCAACTGGGTGTATCTCGCTCACGAAAGCGAGGTCGCGCAGGGCGGGGACTACAAGACTGCGTGGCTGGGCCGTGAGCCGGTCGTCGTCGTGCGCGCGCCAGACGGGCACATCAAGGTCTTTCGCAATCGATGCCGCCACCGTGGCACTACCGTCTGCCAGACGGAGCGCGGCACAACCAGGTTCTTTCGCTGTGCCTACCATGGATGGATCTATGACCTGTCGGGCCGCCTGGTCAGCCTGACCGAGGCTTCGGGCTATGACGGTGTCGCGAGCCCCGACACGTTGGGGTTGCTGCCGGTGGCGCGCGTGGAGACCTACCGCGGTCTCATCTTCGCGAGCCTCTTACCCGATGTGGCCCCATTGAAAAGCCATCTCGGGGGTGCGTTGCGCTTCATGGACCGGTTCCTTGATCAAGGGGGTCGATGGGCATTGGCTGTGGCGGGGGAGTTCAAGCTGACGGTCCGGGCCAACTGGAAGCTGGTCCTGGAAAACTCCACGGACGGCTACCACTTCCGCTACACCCATCGTTCGTTCCTGGACACGCTGCCAGGCGAGCCCGGTACCTGGAAGCGAGTCGCGTCGGGAACGGCTCGTCGATTCACGCGCGCGCTGCCGAACGGCCACTCGGTGATTCACGGTGATTTCGAGACGGTTGCGTCGCACGACATGCCGCGTGTGACGCCGGCCGAGTGGCCGGAGTTCGTCGCCACAGTCAAGGCGCGCTATCCCCTTGAGGCCGACGAGATCATCCGGGCCTCATCGGGCTCATTGATGAATGTCTGCCTGTTCCCCAACATCAGTCTGAGCGACATGTTCCTGCGGGAACTGAGACCGATCGGCCCGGAGCTCACGGAGGTGCGGCACATTGCGCTGAAGCTGGTCGATGGTCCTGCGGAGGCCAATCAGATTCGACTGCGAATTCACGAGGCATTCAACGGCCCGGCCGGGCTCGGCAATACGGACGACTGCGAAGCCTGGTCACGCATTCAGGTGGGCCTCAGAGCGGCGCCCGAGACATGGACACTCCTGAACCGAGGCCTGGCGCGCGAGAGCGTGGAGAACGGCAACGAAGTGGTTGCCGACGGCAGCGACGAAAGTGGCATGCGCGGTGTCTATCGGGAGTGGTCGCGCCTGATGCGCGGGGCGAGAGGAGCGTAGGAAATGGATGGACCTGAAGCCTTCATCTATCGCGAAGCCGCGTTCCTGGATGATCGGGCCTATTCGGCTTGGCTGGATCTGTTTGCGGCCGAGGGCCGCTATTGGGTGCCGTTGCGCCGCGGCGCGACATCACCTGAGAACGAACTCAACTTGATCTATGAGGGAAAGCTGAAACTGGAGCGGCGGATCGGCCGACTGACGGGAGGGAAGAACCACGCGGAGCAGCCGCCCTCCGAAGTCATCAGGTCCATCACCAACATCCTCGTCGTGGAGGACACCGGCTCGCGTGTGCTCTGCCGCTCCAAATACATCGCGGTCATCCAGCGGTTGGGAACGACGCGAATGGTTGCCGGTGACCTCTCGCATACGCTGATTCGAGACGCGGGAAAGTTCTCGATCCTCCAGCGACGGCTCGATCTCTTGGGCGCGAACGAGCCGAAAGAGGATCTCAGCTTCATTCCCTGATCGGACTCCTCGGAGTAACGCTCTTACGTCGTACGTATCGCGTCACCTTCCGAATCCCGTCGAATCAGCTCGAGGCCCGCGCGGTAGCTGGTCACCGGGAATTCCGGGAACCGGCGCTTGAACTTAGTGGAGTCGAAGAGATTGTCGTATGCATACCGGGGCAGCAGCTCCCGGATCTCGCGCGCCTCCTTCGAGAAGAGGCCGGCAGCCGCCAGGGCCCATTTGCCGATGACCGAATAGGAAGCCTCCCTGCCGAACACCTCGCACGCAAGCGCGACGAACTGCCTGTAGGTCGGCCGGTCATCGGAGCAGGGCAGATGCCAGGTCTGTCCGAACGCATCCGGCGCGTTTCCGAGGGCCGCCAGCGCGCGACTCGCGTCGGGCGTCCAGATCAGCGTTCTGCGCGTGTCGTCGCGCACCGGCACGCGAGGCTTCTTTCCGGTCTCGAGCCTCTCGATGATCAGCGCATTCGTGAAGCTCTGCGTCTTCCCCGGGCCGTAGAACTCGGGGGCCCGGCCGATCATGGCGGGGATGTCCCCGCGCGCGATCTCTTCCAGCACCATCGACGCCATCGCCGCACGAACCCTGCCCTTGCGGCCGACCGGCTCGAAGGGCGCTTCCTCCGTCAGCAACCGATCGTCCTGAGGGTACATGTAGGTGTTGTCGAAATAGACGAACCCGGCGCCGGCCGCCCGGCATGCGTCGATGGCGTTTCTCAGCATCGCCGGGAACCGCGCTTCCCATACCTCCGTGTCGGGCGGCAGACCGGCGGTGAAGTAGACGATGCGGCTGCCCTTCACCGCCTCCGCCGTCCGCCCGGCATCGAGCAGGTCGGCAGACATCAGGGTGTCGGTGTCGTCGACCTTGCGCGGGTTGCGGCTCACGAGCCGCAGGTCGCTCGTGTACTTGCGTCGCAGCTCTCGCGCCAGCTCGACGGCGATCTGGCCGTTCGCGCCCAGTATGGTTTGCATGTCGACGATACCTTCGGGACTGGGGTCGGGAACGGTTGCCTACTTCGTTACGGTCCTGGCGACCAGGCGTCCGTCGGTGACCGCGTAGGACGTGAAAGGGGCAACGCAAGCGCGACGATTGAAAGAAGTCTAAGGTTAAAGTTAACTGAAATGTCAAGCACCTCGCTGCGCTTTCGCCGAACCCCGATGCCAGGAGCGGTCGCGATGCCTCGGCCCGGAAGTGGCTGGCCGACGAGCGCTGCATGGCGCTGCTGGCGAACACCGCGCGGCCGGAAGAGATCGATCCGGCGGAGTTCGATGCGATCTATTTCACCGGCGGGCATGCCGTCATGTGGGACTTCCCCGATGACGCCGGGCTGCAGCGGATCACACGCGCCATCCACGAGCGCGGCGGCATCGTCTCTTCCGTGTGCCATGGCTATTGCGGCCTGCTGAATACCCGGCTGTCGGACGGCACGCTGCTGGTCGCCGGGCGCCATCTCACCGGCTTTGCCTGGATGGAGGAGGTGCTCGCCGGCGTTGCCGGGAAGGTGCCGTACAACGCCGAGCAGCAGATGAAGCAGCGCGGCGCGCTCTACGAGAAGGCGTTGCTGCCGTTCGTTCCGAAGGTCGTCGTCGACGGCCGGCTGGTGACCGGGCAGAATCCGCAGTCGGCCAAGGTGACGGCCGGGCAGGTGGCCGCACTTCTGGGGTGACGGGCCTTGCGAGTATGCTCGGCCGTTCGAGAATCCCTCCCCAGGATCTATGTGAAATCGTCCCTGTCGATCGCGCTCGCGTCCGCCGCTCTGTGTGCGGCCTGCCAGACGGTGCCGTCCGGAGCCGACCCTCGGTCTCCGGGTACGCCGTCCGTGTCGAATGATTCGGCGATCGCGATCGTGCGGATCGCTTCGTTTCCGGAGTCCCTGCGCGGCAGCACGCTGGTGTTCCGGATCGAACCGCGCAAGCCCGGTGCGCCGGTGGCCGGCAGCGGCGGCATCCGCGAGTTCTCCGTCCCGATACAGACCCTGTCGCCCCGACTGATCGAGGCGCCCGCGGGCGAGTTCGTGTTCCACTCGATCGTCCACCGGGGAACGCCGGTGCCCATCGATCCGCCGATGAAAGCCACCCTTCCGGCAGGCGCGGTCGTCTACGTCGGCGATCTGAACCTGCAGATCCAGACGGTTTCCGCACCCACCGTGATTCCGGGCGCCGACGGCGGCGGCACGCCGGGCTCGTTCGGCGGAGGCTTCGTCCGGCGCGACATCCGCGTCGGCTACGGGGTGCAGGTGCGGCCCGAAACGGTCGAGCAGGCGCGCCCGCAGCTTCCGGAAGCCGCGCGGTCGCTCGAGGTGCTGGTCCACCCGCTCGCCGTCCCGCAGCAGTCCCGGTGAAGCGGCCGCCGGGACGCGGCCGCAGCGGCGTGGTCCCAGCGCGTGGTCCCAGCGGCGTGGTCCCAGCGGCATGGTCCCAGCGGCGCGGCCGCAGCGGCGTGGCCGCGGCAGCGCCGGTCAGCTCATGAACCCCAGGTCCGCCGTCGCGAAGCCGCCGATCGCCGGGAACGCGGTCGCCATCTCCGAGGCGGCGACGCCGAGCCAGCGCGCCATCGTCGCGCCGTACTGATCGACCGAGGTGGTCGGGATCCAGCGGCCCTGCTGGCTGGAGTCGTCCGGCCCGCCGAGCGTCAGGTCGGGGAAGGTGCCGTACAGGTTGCCGCCCCTGACCGCGCCGCCGATCACCAGGTGGTGGCTGCCCCATGCATGGTCGGAGCCGCCGCCGTTGGACTGCAGCGTGCGGCTGAAGTCCGAGGCGGTGAAGGTCGTCACCTTGTCGGCGATGCCCAGCGCCACCGTGGCGTTGTAGAACGCCGAGACGGCCCCGTCGATCTCGGCGAACAGCCGCTGCTGGATCTCCATCTGATCGCCGCCGTGGGTGTCGAAGCCGCCGATCGAGCAGAAGATCGTCTGCCGGTTCACGCCCAGCGCGCCGCGCGCGGCGATCAACTGGGCCGCCATCTTCATCTGCCGGCCCAGTCCGGTGTTCGGGAAGGTGCCGGCCGACGACTGACCGGCCAGCGCGTCGGACAGCGCACGCTGGTTGTCCAGCGACTTCTGGATCACGTTCAGCCACGCCTGGTCGAACAGCCCGGCGCGCGGCTGCTGCAGCATCTCGGTGATCGAGATCGACAACGGATCGCTGCCCGAGCCCTGCTTGTAGAAGCTGAATCCGTTCGCGCCCGACGGCGACACCTTGTACGAGGTCAGCGTGGTGCCGGTCTCCCACAGATTGTTGCCGGCCAGCGAGACGCAGGTCGCGCCGCGGTTGCTGTTGGTCGCCTGCAGCAGATCGCCGATGCGGCCGGCCCAGCCGGTACGGCCGCTGCCGTCGGAGATCGAGCTCTGCCATTGCGACTGCTGGTCGCTGTGCGAATACAGGTTCGACGGGATCGGCGCCGAGCGCGCATTGAGCGCCGCCTTGCTCAGCGGCACGATCAGCGGGCCGACGTTGGCGACCACCGCCGCCTTGTTCTGTATGAACAGCTTCTGCACGTTCGCGAACGCCGGATGGAATCCGTAGGTCGCGCCGCCGTTGGCCGCGGTGACCGGCAGCAGGCTCGACTGCGCCAGGGTCAGCGGGCCGCGCGCGCGGCTGTACAGCGCATAGCGGCCGCCGTCGGTGGGCACGATCAGGTTGTTCGAGTCGTTGCCGCCGAACATGAAGATGCACACCAGGCAGCGATAGTCGTCGACCGTCTGCGCGCGGGCCGATCCGATCAGCGCGTCGCCGGCCAGCGCAGCGATGCGCTGCAGATCGGCGAGCATCGGGCTGCCGGTCCCCGGAAGGCCGGTCAGCGTCGCCAGGCCGGCACCGGCCGTGCCCAGCACACCGGCGCGCTTGAGGAAGCTGCGTCTTGCGTTCATCGAGAGGAGTCCTTTCGCCTGGCGCGCGTCAGCGCTGGATCACGAATTCGGGGGCGATGCTGGTCAGGATCAACGCCGACTTGACCCGGTCGGTCCTGCTCTTCGGATCGATCGAGTTGATCGCGCGCATCATCGACGTGCGGGTCGAGCTGGTCATCGTGCCGTTCATGAACAGCACGTTGATCACGTCGATCAGCGTCTTCGCATCGTCGGCGACCGACTCCAGCGCCGAGAAGTCCAGCCGCAGCCGGTTCTCGTTGCTGCCGTAGCCGCCCGACCTGATCAGGTTGGCGAAGAAGTTCAGGTTGCCGACGACGCTGGCTTCGTTGGTGATCTGGAACTCGGGCGAGTACAGACCGGCCTGCGCGATCGCGCCCGGATTGCGGAAGTCCGGCGAGAAGAAGTTGAACACCGACGGCGACAGCATCGGACTCTGTCCGAGCGAGTTGTCGGCGCTGTCCAGGTTCCCGATCTCGGAGTGGCCGCTGTCGGAGCGGGCGTTCAGCGCCCGCAGGAAGTTCGCGAACCGGATCACCGGCTCGCGCTGCTTGCCGTAGTTCGGCGCCAGATAGGCGTCGGCCGAGCGCGCCTCCGGGTCCATCAGGACCGCGTAGACGACGGTCGACAGCTCGCCGCGGGCGCCGCTGCCGTTGTTGTCGAACGCGGCGGCCACCCGGTTGATGTAGGCGGGGCTCGGATTGCTGGTCACCAGCCGCTGGATCAGCCGGCGCGCGATGAACGGGCCGACGTTGGGGTGCGCGGCGATCACGTCGAGCGCCTGCCGCATGTCCTCCGCCGGCGTCTGCCCGGCCGGGATCACGTATCCGTTCAGCAGCGTCTTGCTGGCGGTCGAGTGCTTGCTCGCCCACGGCTGCATCGGAATCGTCCAGTCGCCGGTCTCGCCGCCGAACGTGCTGTTCTTCGTCGTGTCCTTGCCGCCGAAGCTCCAGCCGGAGAAGGCCCGCGCGAAGCCCTTGACGACGTTCTCGTCGTAGGTCGGGATCGGCTTGCCTTCGGAGTCGAGCCGGGTGGTGCCGTCCGGATTCAGCATGACCAGGCCGACCGAGAAAAGCTGCAGCACCTCGCGCGTATAGTTCTCGTTCGGGTGGATTCCCTTCTCGGGATCCTCCTTCTGACTGCCCAGCAGGTTCAGGTAGTAGCCCATCGCCGGGTGCAGGGTCACGTCCTCGAGCAGCTTGCGATAGTTGCCGAACGCGTTGCGGTTCAGCATGTCCATGTACGAGGCCATCGCCCGCGGATCGAGATCGGGCGCGACGTTCGAGATCACGAAGATCTCCGACAGCGCGAACGCGACGCGCGCGCGAAGCTGCGCCGGGCTGTACAGCCACTGCTGCCAGAACGCCTCGTAGGCCATCGCGTCATCGGGCTTGCCGCTGGACTTGCGCGCCGCCTGCGTGTTCACGTAGTCGAGGTAGCTCGGCACCGGCAGCGCGAACTGGTGGTTGAACCACGCCGAGTAACCGTACTTCATCAGGTCGGAGACTTCGCCCAGCGACGTCGGGCCGAACGTCGCCTGCGCCAGGAAGCGGCTGGCATCCAGCGTCTGGAGCTGCTGGTCGGCCGGCAGCTCGGTGCCCGACAGTCCGGCCGTCGACGACACCGGGCCGTTCGCCCCTTCCGGCGACTTGACGATCGTGTCGGCGGTCGATGCAGTACCGCCCGAGCCGCCGCTGTCCTTCAGCCCGAGCGGATCGGTCAGGCTCCCCGAGCAGGCGGCGACGGCCCAGGCGAGTGCCAGGGACAGGGCCAGTCGCGTCGCGCGCGGGTTCCGGAGCATGGGCATACCAGTCCTTCAAAGGATTCGAGGGCCCTGGCATGCGCGCGGCGTCTGCGCGCGTTCGTCGTTCTGTTTGTGCGGCGAGTATAGAAGCGCGCAGTGTGTGCGATCCGTCACAGACGGCCGCCGGTCGGCCCTCCATGACCGACCGGCGGCCGGCGATCGGGGCCGGACGGCGTTCCGCCGCGGCCGGCCTTCCGGGCACCCGGCTTGCCTCTCGGCACCCACCGCGAGTCATCGCCCATCTGACGCCCATGCGACCGGACCTCAGCTTCCGGGTATTGACGGTCAATACCCACAAGGGCTTTTCGTTCTTCAACCGCCGCTTCGTGCTGCACGAGCTGCGCGAGGCGGTGCGCAACGTCGGCGCCGACGTGGTCTTCCTGCAGGAGGTGCAGGGCGAGCACAGCGGGCATTCGACGCGGCTGGCCACCTGGCCCGAGGCGCCGCACTACGAGTTCATGGCCGACGAGCTGTGGCCGGAATACGCGTACGGCCGCAACGCGGTCTATCCGCTCGGTCATCACGGCAACGCGGTGCTGTCGCGCTACCCGATCATCGCGTCGAGCAACCACGACGTGACGGTGCACGGCGGCGAGTCGCGCGGGATGCTGCACTGCCAGCTACGGATTCCGGATACCGGCACGGTCGTCCATGCGATCTGCGTGCATCTGGGGCTGCAGGAGCATCATCGCCGCAACCAGATGGAGCTGCTGTGCGGCATCGTCCGGAACCACGTGCCGCCCGATGCGCCGCTGCTGGTGGCGGGCGACTTCAACGACTGGCGGCGCCGGGCCCACCAGGTGCTGGAGAGCTGTGCCGGGCTGCGCGAGGTGTTCGTCGCCGCCCGGGGCCGGGCGGCGCGCACCTTTCCATCCCAGTTGCCGCTGCTCGAGCTGGATCGGATCTATGTGCGCAATGCCAAGGTGCATTCGCCGATCGTGCTGCCGCGCCACCCGTGGTCGCGGCTGTCCGATCATGCACCGCTGGCCGCGGAGATCGTGCTGTGAAACCCGACGGGATCGCTGTGACACCCGCTGAGAACGTACTGTGAATACCACCTGGACCGACGGCAACCGCGCGCGACTGCTGGAGAACGGCGAGGAGTTCTTCCCGGCGGTGTTCGACGCGGTGCGGGCCGCCCGCGAGGCGGTGATCATCGAGACCTTCATCCTGTGGGAGGACAAGGTCGGGCAGGCGCTGGCGCAGGTGCTGATCGAAGCCGCCGGGCGAGGCGTGGCGGTCGATCTGATGATCGACGGCTTCGGCTCGGCCGAGCTGTCCGACGGGTTCGTCGATTCGATGATGCGGGCCGGCGTGCGGGTGCGCACCTTCGATGCGGCCGCGCGCAGCTCGCTGTTCTCGATGCGGATGACCCGCAAGCTGAAGGTGCTGCGCCGGATGCATCGCAAGCTGGTGGTCATCGACGGACGGCTGGCGTTCGTCGGCGGCATCAACTACTCGGGCGATCACCTGATGGACTTCGGCCCGATGGCCAAGCAGGACTATGCGGTCGAGCTCGAAGGGCCGGTCGTCGACCAGATCCATCAGTTCGCGCTGGCGGCGATCGGCCGGGCCAGCCCGCCGTCGCGGCTGCGCTGGCGGCCGCGGGCGCGAACGCGGACGCGAGGCCGGGCGCAGGCCCCCATGCAGACCAGCCAGGCCGATGGACCTGCGCACGCAGTCGAGCGGTACGACATCCGGGCGCTGTTCGTGACCCGCGACAACGTCGAGCATCACAACGACATCGAGCGACAGTACCGGCTCGCGCTGCGCGGTGCGCGCAAGCGGGTGCTGATCGCCAACGCCTATTTCTTCCCCGGCTACCGCGTGCTGCGCCAGCTCGTGCAGGCCGCGCGCCGCGGCGTCGACGTGCGGCTGGTGCTGCAGGGCGAGCCGGACATGCCGATCGTCAAGTATGCGGCGTCGCTGCTGTACTCGCATCTGCTGCGCCACGGCGTGCGGATCCACGAGTACTGCAAGCGGCCGCTGCACGGCAAGGTGGCGGTGATCGACGACGACTGGTCCACCGTCGGCTCGAGCAATCTCGATCCGTTGAGCCTGTCGCTGAATCTGGAGGCGAACGTGATCCTGCGCGATGCCGCATTCGCGCGCGAGCTCGCGCAGCGTCTCGAGACGCTGATCGAACAGCAGTGCAAGGAGATCGAGCCGCTGCCGCCGTCTCGCTGGGCCTGGTGGGAATCGCTGCGCTCGACGGTCGTGTTCCACGTGCTGCGCCGCTTCCCGGCCTGGGCCGCCCGGCTGCCGCGGCATGCGCCGACCCTGGATCTGCGGGCGCCGACCGCGGCTGCGGTCGACGATGGAACGGCGGGTCGCTGACGATGCGTGCTGCCGCCGGCACCTCCGCCGCACCGGGCCGCGCCGGCCGCCGGCCCGCCGACGGCGCCGAGGAATCGTTCTTCCGCCGCCATTGGCCGTGGATCAAACGCCTGCTGACCTGGCTCTTCTTCGCGGCCGTCATCGGTCTGGTCGCCCATCATGCGCGCGGCGTCGATTGGCCGGAGATCGGCGCGACCCTGCAGCGCTATCCGCTGTGGACGCTGGCGCTGGCCCTGGGGCTGGCGACGCTCAGTCACGGCCTGTACAGCACCTACGATCTGATCGGGCGGCACGAGACCGGCCATCGGGTGCCGGCCCGCGAGGTGGTCGGCGTCGGGCTGGTGTCGTACGCGTTCAATCTGAACCTCGGTTCGCTGATCGGCGGTGTCGCGTTCCGCTATCGCCTTTATTCGCGGCTGGGGCTGGACGCGCCGACCATCACCCGCGTGCTGGGGCTCAGCCTGCTGACGAACTGGCTCGGGTATCTGTTCGTCGCCGGCGTCGTGTTCCTGGCGTGGCCGCTGTCGCCGCCGCCCGACTGGAAGGTCGATGCCACCGGCCTGCGACTGCTGGGGGCCGGGCTGCTGGCGGTGAGCCTGCTGTACCTGGC
This sequence comes from Burkholderiaceae bacterium, assembly GCA_036826495.1. GTDB lineage: Bacteria > Pseudomonadota > Gammaproteobacteria > Burkholderiales > Burkholderiaceae_E > DAISWF01. The sequence continues at coordinate 1,399 of DAISWF010000097.1, read as the reverse complement.
CGCCTGCGGCTTCTCGAAACGCCGCACCTGGCAGCTCCGCGGGCATGAGCTGACGCTGCCGTCGGCGCGGATCGCGCTGCTGCAGTGGGGGCTGTCGAGTCTGAACTGGATGGTGATCGCGGCCACCGTGTACACGCTGCTGCAGTTCCGCATCGACTACCCGTCGGTGCTGGGGGTGCTGCTGGTCGCCGCGATCGCCGGCGTGGTCACCCATGTGCCGGCGGGGCTGGGCGTCATCGAGGTGGTGTTCGTGACCCTGCTGTCGCACCGGCTGCCGCAGCCGGCGCTGATCGCCGGGCTGCTGGCCTACCGGGCGGTGTACTACCTGCTGCCGCTGCTCGGCGCGTCGCTGCTGTTCATGCTGATCGAGGCGCGCGCCCGGCGAAGCGCGCGGGCGAACGCAGACAGCCCGTCCGGCCGCGCCTGACCGCCCGCCGCCGGGCAGCGCTCAGCCGCCCGCGCCGCTGACCCGCCACACGACGTTGCCGACGTCGTCGGCCACCAGCAGCGCGCCTTTGCGGTCCAGCTCGACACCGACCGGCCGGCCGCGGGCCCGGCCGTCGTCGGTCAGGAAGCCGGTCAGCACGTCGCGCGGTTCACCGTCGGGCCGGCCGCCGCGGAACGGCACGAAGATCACCTTGTAGCCGCTGTGCGGCCGCCGGTTCCAGGAGCCGTGCTGGCCGATGAACATGCCGTCGTGGAAGCGCGCGGGCAGCGCGTTGCGGCTGCTGTACGCCAGGCCCAGCGATGCGGTATGGGCACCCAGCGCATAGTCGGGCACGATCGCGCGGGCGACCAGGTCGGGCCGCGGCGGCTTCACCCGTTCGTCGACGGTCGCGCCGAAGTAGCTGTAAGGCCAGCCGTAAAAGCCGCCGTCGCGCACCGACGTCAGATAGTCGGGCACCAGATCGCTGCCCAGCTCGTCGCGTTCGTTGACCACCGTCCACAACGTGCGCGTCGACGGTTCCCAGGCCATGCCGTTCGGATTGCGCAGGCCGGTCGCGAACAGCCGCTTGCTGCCGCTGGCCACGTCGATTTCCCAGATCGCCGCGCGGCCTTCCTCCATCTCCAGCCCGTTCTCGGCGACGTTGCTGTTGGAGCCGACGGTCGCGTAGAGCTTGCGGCCGTCGGAGCTGGCGATGATGTTCTTGGTCCAGTGATGATTGAAGTCGCCGGCCGGCAGATCGGTCAGCTTCTCGACCGGGCCGGCCAGCGCGGTATCGCCGCTGCGGTAGCGGGCACGCACGATCGCATCGGTGTTCGCGATGTACAGATGGTCGCCGATCAGCGCGAGGCCGAATGGCGAGTTCAGGCCGGTCGCGAACACGCTGCGGGTTTCGGCGCAGCCGTCGCCGTCGCGGTCGCGCAGCAACGTGGTCCGGTGGGCGCTCGGCGAGCC
>DAISWF010000096.1:2170-18596 GCA_036826495.1 Burkholderiaceae bacterium | reverse complement strand
TCGGGAAGTTCCACGGGATGATCTGGCCGACGACGCCCAGCGGCTCATGGAAGTGGTAGGCGACCGTCGTGTCGTCGATCTGGCTCAGCGACCCTTCCTGCGAACGGACGCAGCCGGCGAAATAGCGGAAATGGTCGACCGCCAGCGGGATGTCGGCGGCGGTGGTCTCGCGGATCGGCTTGCCGTTGTCGATCGTCTCGGCCAGCGCCAGCGTCGCCAGGTTGTCCTGCATCCGGTCGGCGATCTTCAAGAGCAGCGCCGCGCGCTCGGCCGGCGCGGTGCGGCCCCAGGCGTCCTTCGCGGCATGGGCGGCGTCCAGCGCCAGCTCGATGTCGTCGGCGCCGGAACGGGCGATCTCGCAGAACGGCCGCCCGATCACCGGGCTGATGTTCTCGAAGTACTCCCCCTTGACCGGCGGGCCCCACTTGCCGCCGATGAAGTTGTCGTAGCGGTTCTTGAACGGGCTGCTGACGCCCAGTCGGGTGATGTCGGCGAGGTTCATGGGGTCTCCTTGGTGGGGCGGATCGTTGAAGTCAGGCGATCTCGAACTGCCCGCCGCGGGTCGCCACGCGTATCCAGGCTCCGACGACCAGGCCGCGCTGCTCCATCTGTTCGTGCGACATCTGCAGCAGCAGGAACTGGTCGGCGTTCAGCCGGGTGACCACTTCGACCCGGCCTGGCGAGCCCGGGATCGGCCCGATGTGCTCGATGCGCACCGACGGCAATGCCGAACGGCTGCGGGGGGGCTCGGGCGCGGGGGGCGACAACGGGAAAACGGAGTTCGCTCACGGTGGCACGGCTCGGCGGGAGCTGCCAGCATACGCCGTCGATATATACCTGTAAACATAACGATGCATGACGGTGAGCCCGGTCGGGACGCGCCGCTATACTGGCCGATCGACCGGCTCCGCCGCCCGGCCCCTGCCCGCGGCCGCCTGCGGCGTCCACCGGTCGCCCAGGAGGGGGAGTCCATGCAACCAGTCGTTCAGTTCCGGCTCAGGATCACCCGCGGCGCGGGCATCGCGCTGGGGCCGGGCAAGATCAGGCTGCTCGAGGCGATCGCCGAGACCGGCTCGATCAGCTCGGCGGCCCGCAAGCTCGACATGTCCTATCGGCGGGCCTGGGATCTGGTCGACGAGATGAACCGCAGCCTCAAGCAGCCGGTGGTCGAGACCGCCGTCGGCGGCACCCGCGGCGGCGGCACCGTGGTGACCGAATCCGGCCGGCGCGTGATCGAGCTCTATCGCCGCATCGAGGAAGAGGCGCATGCCGGCTCGGCGAAATCGCTGGCATCGCTGACGCGGATGCTGGTGCAGTAGCGCCGGGCGATGCGGCGAGGGTTGTTCCCGACCGCCACCTGTTATGCGTTGCGATATATTACGGTTCCCTCCATACATCGATCATCGGGGCAGCGACATGACACTCAACGGCAGGATCCGATCGGTCTGGCGCGCCGGGCTCGGCGCGGCGATGCTGGTGTTGTTCACGACGGCGGCGCAGGCCGCGGACCTGACGGTGTCGGCGGCGGCCAGCCTGACCAATGCGTTCCGCGAGCTGGCGCCGCTGTTCGAGGCGAAGTATCCGGACACCAAGGTGGTGTTCAACTTCGCCGCCTCCGACGCGCTGCTGCAGCAGATCGCCAAGGGCGCTCCGGTCGACGTGTTCGCTTCGGCCGACCAGGAGACGATGGACAAGGCGTAGCAGCAGAAGCTGCTGGTGGCCGGCACCCGCCGCAACTTCGTCAGCAATTCGCTGGTGATGATCGTGCCGTCCGACAGCACGCTGAACCTCAAGGGCCTGCCCGATCTGCAGGCGGCCGGCGTCAAGCGGATCGCGATCGGCAATCCGGGCGGCGTGCCGGCCGGCCGCTACGCGAAGAGCGCGCTGGAGGGGGCGAAGGTGTGGTCGGCGGTCGAATCGAAGGCGGTGTTCGCGACCTCGGTGCGGCAGGCGCTCGACTACGTGGCACGCGGCGAAGCCGACGCGGGCTTCGTCTACGCCACCGACGCCGCGGTGTTCAAGGACAAGGTGAAGGTGGTCGCGACGATCCCCCCCGACACGCCGATCCTGTATCCGCTCGCATCGATCAATGGCGGCCCGAATACCACCGCGGCCAACCGCTTCGTCGAGTTCATCGGTCACGATGCGGCCGCGCAGGCGGTGCTCGCGAAGTACGGCTTCGGCAAGCCGTAGGCGATGAAACGCGGGCCGGTTTCGGCTCCGCCGGGCTTCTGAGCCCGGCCGCGGGCCGGTCGTCGCGATCATGGAAGGTGCCTGGCCCGCGCTGCTGCTGTCGCTGAAGGTCGCGAGCTGGTCCACCGCGCTGAACATGGTGCTGGGGGTCGCGGCCGGCTGGCTGCTCGCGCGCCGGCGCTTCTTCGGCCGCGACTTCGTCGACGCGGTGCTGACGCTGCCGATGGTGCTGCCGCCGACGGTGCTCGGCTACTACCTCCTGGTCGTCATCGGCAAGCGCGGCTGGCTGGGCAAGTGGCTGTACGACACGTTCGGCATCAACCTGATCTTCACCTGGCAGGGGGCGGTGATCGCCAGCACCATCGTCGCGTTCCCGCTGGTGATGAAGTCGGCGCGCGCGGCATTCGAATCGGTCGACCCGCAGCTCGAGAAGGCGGCGCGGGTGCTCGGGCTGCCGGAACGCTCGCTGTTCTTCCGGGTCACGTTGCCGATGGCCTGGCGCGGCATCCTGGCCGGTGTGCTGCTGGCCTTCGCGCGGGCACTCGGCGAATTCGGCGCGACGCTGATGGTGGCCGGCAGCATTCCCGGCCGCACGCAGACCTTGTCGGTGGCGGTCTACGAGGCGGTGCAGGCGGGCCAGGATTCGGTGGCCAACCTGCTGGTGCTGATCACGTCGGCGACCTGCATCACCGTGCTGCTGGCGGCCGGCTGGCTGATGCCGGCGCGCAGCAGCCATGCGGACATCCGATGACGGGTTCGGGCGGGCCGCCGTTCTTCGACGTGTCGATCCGCCGCATCGTCGGCATCGACCGGCGGCGTTTCGAGCTGCAGGTGGCTTTCGAATGCCGGCACCGGCGCACGGTGATCTTCGGCCCGTCGGGGTCCGGCAAGACGCTGACCCTGCAGGCGCTGGCCGGGCTGCTGACGCCGGACAGCGGCCGGATCGCATTCTGCGGCGAGCCGCTGTTCGACAGCGCCGCCGGCATCGACGTGCCGGCGCGTGACCGGCGGTTCGGCTATCTGTTCCAGGACTATGCGCTGTTCCCGCAGCTCACGGTGCGCCAGAACATCGCGTTCGCGCTGAAGCGCGGCCTGGCCAATCCATCGGTCCGCTTCGACGATGCCCGCGTCGACCGCTGGCTGCGCGCATTCGAGCTGACCGAGCTGGCGCGGCAGCGTCCGTCGGAGCTGTCGGGCGGTCAGCGGCAGCGCACCGCGCTGGCCCGGGCACTGGTCAACGAGCCGCGGGCGCTGCTGCTGGACGAACCGTTCTCGGCGCTCGACCCCGGACTGCGTCAGCGGATGCGTTCGGAGCTGGACGCATTGCTGACCGGCATCGACATCCCGATCGTCATCATCACTCACGATGCCGAGGACATCGACCGGTTCGGCGAGCAGACGCTGTATCTGTCCGAGGGCAGGGTGGTGCCGCGACCCGAGCCGGTCGCGTCGCGTGGTCGGGCGACGTCCGCCAAGACCGGAGGGAAGGCCGATGAAATTTCGTGAGGCTTGCCGCGTGTTGTCCCGGGTGTCGATCGCGACGGTGATCGGCATGTCGGCAGCGGTCGCCGCCGACGCGACGCCGGTCGGAGCGCGGACGATCCATGCAGCGTCGGATGCGGCCGCCGCCGGCGCGGGCCGCGCAGCGTCAGGGGCCTGGCCCGGCTCGACGTACGGGTGCTCGGCGACTGAATGCGTGACGGATTCGTAGAAACCCGGGTAGAACCGGGCAATGACTTGGGCCGATCATCCTCATGTCGGAGCCGGGCAGGCGCGCCCGTTCTCATCGAGCAACGAAACGCAGAGGAGAGTGTGATGCTGAAAGCTCGAACCGGAGTGCCCGTGCCGGCGTGAAGCGGGTCGTGGCGTGGGGCGGCGTGGCCTTGGTGCTGACCGCCTGCGCGGCGATGGGGCCGAGCACGGGGCCGATGAGTTTCTTCGTGACGAGCGTGGGCTCCGGCAAGGGCGCGGACCTGGGCGGCCTGGCCGGCGCAGATGCGCATTGCCAGAAGCTGGCCTCGGCGGCGGGCGCCGGCGACAAGACATGGAAGGCCTACCTCAGCCTGCCGCCGGCCTTCGCAACCGCCACCACGCCGGCCGTGCCGGCGGTGAATGCGCGCGACCGCATCGGCAAGGGGCCCTGGTTCAATGCGAAAGGCGAGCTGGTGGCCCGGAACCTGGACGACCTGCACGGCGCCAAGCGGGTAAGCAAGACAACGGCGCTCGACGAGCGCGGCCGCGTCGTCAACGGTGTTGGCGACAAGCCGAACGAGCACGACATCCTGACCGGCTCGCGCGACGACGGCACGGCGTTTTCGCCGCATCTCGACACGACCTGCAAGGGTTGGACCAGCAGCAGCGAGGGCTCCGCGATCGTGGGGCACCACGACCGACGCGGGCCGCTGCCGGAGAGCTGGGCTCAGTCGTGGAACTTCTCGCACCCGTCGGCGGGCTGCAGCCAGGAAGCATTGGTCAGGACCGGAGGGGCCGGCCGCTTCTATTGCTTCGCAGCGAACTGAGCCCCGCTTCAGCGCCGCAGCCGCTGCGGCGGGCGCCGCGAATGCGGGCCGGCGCACGCGGCGGCTGACGGGAGGTCGTCAGCCGGCGAAGCGGATCGCCTCGCCCGCCAGCCCCAGCAGCACCTCGCTGTGCCAGGGGTCGAACGGCCGGAGACCGCCCGATGTGCGATCGGGCCGCAGGAACAGCCGGCAGTCCGGGTTCAGCAGCGCTGCGGCGAACGAGAACGTCGAGTTGGAGATCAGCAGCGCCTGGGCGGCCTGCATCGCCACGAAATCGACGGCCACCGGATCGGGCGGGTCGGCGGCGCCGCTGGCGAGCCACCGCGCGTCGCTGCACACGGATTCGATCAGCGCGGCTGAATCGATGACGTCCAGGCCGCCGGCGCGCAGCGGTTCGGCGTCCATCGCCCCGTCGCTCGCGACGTAGACGAAACCGCCGCCGCTGCCGGCCAGTTGCACGGCCGCGTCGACGTACCACTGCAGCGGCGCGATGAAGAACACCGGCGAGTCGCGGAACTGGTTGAAGTCTCCCTGCCGATAATGGATCGCGATGCTGCGGCCGCGGTGCGCGAATTCGCCGGTGATCAGCTCCCGCAGCAGGCGGTTGCGGGATGTCAGCGGGAAGGCTGCTCGAAAGTCTGCCTGTCTGCCGCGCCACAGCCTGGTGTGGAACTGGAAATAGCCCTTGATGTCGCGCCCCTGCGCGCAGACGGCCGTCTGGACGCTGAACGGAGTTCTCGACAGCAGCGCCGCTTCGTCCAATGGCTGGGCGGGCGAGGGGGATGGCCCGGCAGCGGGCGCCGGCTGGGCGGGCGAGAGGGATTGCGCTGCGGCGGGCGATGGCGGCGGGCTGGCCGGGATGTCGAACAGCCGCGGAAGCTCGCCGGCCGGCGCCTCGGCGCGCAATCCGTGGGCGTCGCACAGCGTCTGCAGCCACGCACGCTGGAAGATCTGGTTGCCGAGCCGGCCGTTGCTGCCCAGGGTCGACATCGACACGGTGCGCGGCAGCCGCAGGTACAACGCATCGCCCCAGTTCGGACTGTGCGCGCAATGGGTCTCGACGCGGGTCAGCCCGGCGTCCAGCAGCAGCGCGTCGATCGCATCGATCAGCAGGCAGCCTTCGTACATCGGCTTGTAGTTGATCTCGACGTACACCGCGTCGACATGGGCGAGCTGCCCGGCGGCGCCGCGCAGCACCAGCCCTTCGGCGCCCTGCACGTCGATCTCCAGCACGTTGAACTCGGCCGGGTCGACGCGGAATTCCCGGCGGATCAGCGTGTCGAGGCGGCGCGCCGGCACGCGGACCTTGCCGACCGCGCGGATGTCGGGGTATTCGACGCTGTGATGCGCCAGCGGCAGCAGCGAGCTGCTCTGGTCGAAGCTGGCCAGCATCAGCTCGGTCTCGCCATCGAAATCGGTGATCGCGCAGTTCGCGAGCAGCGCGTTCACGCCCATCGTCGCGACGTTCTGCTGCAGGGTCCGGTAGACCGACGGATTGGCTTCGACGAGGATCATCCGGCGCGCGCCGAGGGTCTTGAACAGCGGCACCTCCTGCCCGACGTGCGCGCCGATCTGGATCACGCCGCGGCAGGCGACGCCGTGGCGCGTCAATGTCGCGGCGCGGCTGGCGGCATCGCGAAAGCCGTCGACCTGCGGCTCGGTCAGCCGCGGCGCGGCGAAGCGCAGCACCGGGCTGGTCGCCACCGGGCGGTAGCCGAACGGCGCGAGCCGGCTGGCGATCCGCGCCATCGTCGCCGGTGCAAGCGGCTCGTCCGACGTGACGTCGATCAGGTCGATCAGGTGGAAGCGCAGATCGTAGAGGCGTTCCGCGATCAACGTTTCGAGCCGGGCGGCATCGATCTCGATCCGTTCGTCGTAGCGGGGCGTGAAGTCGCGGGCGCGGGTCGCGGATGCGCGAGTGGCCGCAGCGGGCTCCGCGGGCGGCACTGCCTGCTTCAGCACCTCGCCGACGAACGCATCCATCCGCGCCAGCGCGCTGGTGCGGCGTACCGAATGGCGCAGCTCGATATCCGGCAGGTCGTGCGGCTCGGCCAGTTCCGGCAGCGCGTCGCCGGCCTGATCGATCAGCGGATAGGCGGCGGCGATCCGCTGCAGCTCGCCGAATTCCAGCCGGTGCCCCGAGGCCCGCAGGCGCTGCGTCATGCGGTCCCAGTGATAGCCCTCGCCGCCCAGCCGGTTCGCCTTGATCGACAGCTTGTGGTGGCCGATCAGTGCCTTGGCGATCAACTGGTCGCGGCTGCGCAGCGGGAAGTGGCCGAGCGGCAGATCGAGGATCCGGGTGTCGGTGACCGGCCGGCCGTCGCGGACGATGCCGTGATTGCCGGGCTCGATCGTGATGCCTTGCGCGGCGGCCCGCGGAATCACCGCCTTGTGATACTGCCGCACCTCGCGGGCGAGCGGCCGGAACAGGTGCCTGGCGGGATTCGGCGACGCGGCCAGGTCTTCGGCCATCGGCACGTGGGTGATCCACGGGATCCGGCCGACCTGGGCCGGCGCGAGCCGCGACAGCTCGGCTTCGGTGCGGGCCCGGTCGGCCAGCAGCACTTCATCGGCGTCGAGCAGGAACGCGAAGTCGAACGGCGTGTTCGATGTTCCCAGGGCGCTCTGCAGCATCGTGCCGAGCACGCGGCTCTGCTGCTGCTCCAGGCCCATCCGCGGCGCGCCGATCGAGAAAAGCTGGATGTCGAAGCCTTCCCGGATCAGCTCGGACAGGATCGGCAACGTCTGGTCGGAGCTCGCATCGTCGGCGATCAGGAAGCGGTCGATGTTGCGCGCATTCAGGCGGATGAACGACTCGATGAAATCATCCTCGTTCTTGACCATCGCCAGCGCGATCGTGCGCATCGCTCAGGCCGCCCGCGGCCGGGTGCGGAACACGAACTGGTAGGCGGTCGCATCCTGCACCGCCTGGTCCGCATCGAGGCCGCTGGCCTGCGCGAACAGGCGCACCGCCTGCAGCCCCTGCGCCTGGTGCGGCGAGTTCAGGTTGCGTGCGAGGCCTTCGACGACCTGCCAGCCGGTCGATTCGAACAGCTCGATCATCGTCGTGCGGGTGAACCAGCGCAGATGGGTGCGGTCCATCAGGCCGTTGTCCTCGTAGCGGAACTGGCCCGATGCGAGCCGCCACTGCACGCTCCAGTGCTGCGCGTTCGGGATGCAGGCGAGCAGCGTGCCGTCGGCATCGATGCGTGCGCGCACGCGGCGCAGCACCGACCACGGGTCGCGCAGATGCTCGAGGCAATCACCGAAGATCCAGCAGTCGCTGGGGAACAGCGCATCGAAGCGGTCGTCGGGCAAGGTCTCGATGTCGGCGGCGAACGCGCTGTTGCAGAACTGCGCGGCGACCTGCGCATAGTCGGCATCGATGTCGATGCCGGTGTAGCGCGCCAGCGGATGCGTCGCGCGCCATTCGCGCGCGAGCGCGCCGTGCATGCAGCCGACTTCGATCACGTGCCGGCTGTCCGGCGGAATCCACGCCAGCAGCTCGCGATTGACGACGGTATGGGCGGGGGTCTGCTTCATGCGGGCTGGCGGGGGCCTCCGCCCGGGTCCGTGCGCGGCGGCGGGTGGGTGTCTCCTCCCGGGTCCGTGCGCAGCACCTGGCGGACGCGCGCGAAGGCGGCGAGGAACTGCGGATGGCCGGTTTCGCGGGCGGCGATCTTCAATGCGTCGCTCAGCACCGCCTCGTGCGGGAACTGGTTCAGGCGGCTGGCCGACCAGGCCAGCCCGATCGGATTCCAGGCGCGCACCCGCCAGTGCGGCTGGCAGGCCAGCAACGTCGAGGCGATCCGCTCGGACAGGAAGATCTTGCGCGCCGCGCCGCCCTTGTAGGTGGTCGGTGCGGTGAGCTGCCGCCTGAGCGGCGAGTCCGACCCTTCGCAGATCGCGAACAGCCGTTCGTTGATCGCGAGCCATGCCTGCCAGAATGCGGGGCGCGCGGCGAAATAGTTGCTGACCACGACCTGGCGGGAGTCCATCAGCAGGCCGGCGACGTCGATCGGCCGCCCGTCGGCGCCGGCCAGCAGGTCGGGCACGGTGTCGAAGAACTGCTGGGCGCAGGCGCTGAAGCCGGGGTCGAACAGCTCGTTCTGCTCGTACAGGTTCAGGAAGAACGCGCCCATGTCGAACTGCGGGCTGAAGGTCACCACGTCGGCGTGCGGGGCGGATTCGCGCACGAACTGGTGAACCTGCTGCGCGGCGAGCCCGGTCTTCTCGCCGAAGCGCGGCGACAGGAAGCCGTAGAACACGTCGTCGCGCAGCGGCGTCTCGAGCAGGAAGCGGCGGATCGGCCAGTATTCCCACCAGTCGGGCCGCGGGTTCGCGAAGTTGTCGAGGCGTGCGAAGCCGGGGTCGGCGAGGGCCGCCGTCTCGGGCGAATAGACGATCTGGTGGATCGCGACTTCGGTCACGGTGCGAGCACCAGCTCTGCGAGGCGGGCTTCCAGATCGTGGGTGAACCGGGGCATGTCGAACACCGGCGATTCGACCCTCGCGCGGGCCAGCCGTTCGCGCAGCGCGGTCAGCGCCGCGCGGTCATGGCCGAGCGCGATCGCGCGCCGCTCGTAGTCGGCCGGGTCGTCGGCGATCAGTTCCGGCAGCCCCAGGTGATGCAGCAGGCTGCCGGCCATCCTCGATGCGAACGTGCGGCCCGGGCAGGTCAAGAGCGGCAGGCCCATCCACAGCGCATCGTTGGCGGTGGTGCCGCCGTTGAACGGGAACGCATCGAGGAACAGGTCGGCGAGCCGGTAGCGGGCCAGGTACAGCGCGGTGTGGGCGCGCGGCGCGAAAACCAGCCGCGTCTCGGCCACGCCGTGCGCGCGCGCCGCGGCCAGCATGTTCGCGCGTGCCCACTCGTTGTCGGCCAGCAGCCACAGCACGCTGCCCGGCACCGCACGCAGGATTCGCAGCCAGCTCGCGAACACCTGCTCGGTGAACTTGTAGTTGTTGTTGAACGAGCAGAACACCACCGCATCGTCGGGCAGGCCGGACTCGGCACGGGTCGGCAGCGGCGCCGCCGTCCGCTGCCGGTCGCTCGCCTGGAAGCAGTGCGGCATGTACAGCGGCTTTTCGATGAAGTACGGCGCGAGTTCCGGCGGCAGCACGAAGCGGTCGGCGATCACATGGTCGATGCACGGCATGCCGGTGGTGCCGGGCAGGCCGAGATAGGTGATCTGGATCGGCGCCGGTCGGCGCGCGAGGATGTTCGGCCGGGCGCCCGAGGTCAGGCCCTGCAGGTCGACCAGCACGTCGATGCGGCGGGCGACGATCGCCTCGACCGCCTGGTCGTCGGTCAGCGCGCCGATCGGCACGTATTCGTCCATCGCACGCTTCACGCGCGCGCGCAGCGGGCTGCCGTCGTCGCGGGTCCAGCTAAAGCCGAACACCTCGAAGCGGTTGCGGTCGTGCAGCTCCAGCAGCTCCACCATCAGCAGCGACACCGCATGCTGGCAGAAGTCCGACGACAGATAGCCGATGCGGATCCTGCGGCCGGCCGCGACCGTGCTGGCGCGGTTCGCGACGTCGGGATGATGGACCGCCGGCGGCCGCTTCAGGTCCATCTTCTGGTGGACGAACGCGCTCGCTCGATAGAGCTGCAGCCCCGGATCGTCGAACGCCGCCAGCATCGCCAGCGGCGACGTCGCGCGCACCATCCGGCCGGCATCGACACCGGGCACCGGCTTCAGCAGCGGCCAGATGCATTGCTTCTGGCGCAGGTGCACCCAGTGTTGCAGCACGTCGTCCTGGTCGCCTTTGAGGCGCAGACTCTGCTCGAGCACCTGCCCGGCGCGGTCGTAGGCCTTGTCGGCCTCCAGCGCGCGGCCCAGGTTGTTCAGCAGATGCAGGCGCAGCGCCTGCTGCGTCGGCCCGGCGGCCAGGCCGCGGTCGTGCACCTGCTGCCAGATCGCGATCGCCTCGGCGCGGCGGCCCTGTGCCTCGACCTGCGTGCCGAGGTTGATGTGGGCTTCGGCGAAGTCCGGCTTGTGGGCGATCGCCTGGCGGTACAGCCGTTCGGCGCCGGCATGATCGCCGGCGGTGCCCAGCAGCACGCCGAGGTTGAACATCGCGACGTGGGCCAGTGCCCGGTACGGCGAATCGGCGGGCAGGCCGTCGAGCCAGGTCTGGTAGAGCCGGGCCGCGCCGCTCGCCGAGCCGGCCGCGCGGGTCTGCTCGGCGATCGTCAGCGCGCTGCCGAGGTCGAGCCGGCCGCTGCGCGACAGTTCCAGGGCCTGGTCGTACGACAGCGTGGACACTCAGTTACTCCGTTCGCGGACAGCCCGCTCGCTGGCGGCGAAACCCAGCCAGCTCGCCAGCGCACCCGCTTCGCCGCGAAGTCTCGCACAGGTCGCCAGTCCGTCGTACAGCGTGTTGATGTGCGCAGTCAGCAGCGCATAGTGCTCGCTCTCGGCGGCCAGCAGCTCGAACAGCGATCGCCGGCCCATCTGGTACCACTGCTCGAAGAAGCCGCGGCGCACCTGATCGGATTCGCGCAGCAGCCCGGCGAACTCCGGCACCCGGCCGAGCGTCGCGGTCGCGGTTTCGTGCAGCGTGCGCAGCCGGGTCGTCAGGTCCACCTCGCCCTGCTGGCGGCGTTCGCCGGCGCCGCTGGCACGTTCCTCGGCGGCGCGCTGGGCGGCGACGTCGGAGTTGCCGCGGAACAGCGGCATGTTGACGGTGATGCCGGCATACGAACCGTAGCCGTTGATGACGCCGGGCGCCACCGGCGCCCGCGACACCACCGCGCTGACCTGCGGCAGCCGGGCGCTCTGCAGCGACTTCGCCAGGCTGCTCTGCGCCTCGCGTTCGGCATCGAGCTGGCGCAGCGCCGGCTGCGCCGGCAGATCCTGCAGCAGCGGCTCGAGCGGCGGCACCTGCTCGAACGCGGTGATCAGCGCATCGATCGGCACGTCGGCGGTGCCGACCAGCCGCTGCAGCGCGATCTGCGCCTCGCGCACCTTGCCGGCCAGCGTGTCGCGGCTCACCTGCGCCTGCAGCACCCGCGAACGGGCCTGCGTCAGCTCGCCGCTGCGGCCGGGGTCCTCGCGGGTGATGTCCACCAGCATCGACGCGAGTCGCGAGACGTTGCGCAGATAGCCTTCGGCGGTGGTCAGTGCCAGCCGGTAGCGGCCGAGCTCCAGCGCCGCGGCCGCGGTCTCCAGCGCCAGCGATTCGAGCGCGCTGTCGAGCCGCGCATCGGCCGCGCGCCGGCTGGCCGAGCGGCTGTCGACGATGTTGCTGATGCGGCCGAAGTCGTACAGCGGCATCGTGCCGGTGACCGAGTAGAACGGCGCGCCGCGTTGCGACGAGGTCTGGTTGTCGCCGGCGCCGGAGGTGTAGCGCGACGTCAGGTCCATGCTGACCTGCGGCAGCCGCGCACCGGACGCCTCCTTGATGTCGAGCTCGCTGGCGCGCACCGCCGCCTGCGCGTCGCGGATCGCGGCGCTGCGCTCGGCGGCCATGCGCAGCAGCGTCTGCATCTGGGTGTAGCCGGCGGTCATCGGCGCGCCTTCGGCCGCAGCAGCGGTCCTCCCGTCGGCCGCCAGCACCACCGGCTCGACATGGTGGTCGGCGCGCACCGTCAGATCGAGCGGCCGCGCGCCGAGCTGCGGCAGCACCGTCGTTTCGGGGATCCATTGGGCGGCGAGCTGCTCGGAGTCGGCGGGCGGCGGCGACGCGTTCGCAGGCTGCCGGCGAGGCGAGGGTGTCAGCGACGCGATGGACGGCGCCGGCGCGGAAAGCCGCTGGCTGGCACGGTTGCCCGCCGCGTCGCGTGGCGCCAGGTCTTCGCGAGGCGTGGAGTCCGCGTCCTGAGCCCGGTCACCGACCGACGCCATGGTGTCGTGCAGCGGCGGCGCCTCCTGCTTCGAGCCGATCCGGCGCACCGGTGGTCGTGTCGCGGTCGGCCTCTCGATGATCGCGTGACGCAGCACCTGGCCGCGTGCCTGACGGGTCTGGCGTGCCTGCAGCGCCGCTGCCCGCGCCGCCATGCCTGCCGTCGAACGGGCGGAGGCGGGGGAACGGCTGCCCGCCGCCGGGTTCGGGTTCTTCGCCTGGCTCGCCGGCTTCGTCGCGCCGGGCTTGGCGGGCCGGGCGGCCGCCGGGCCGGCCGCCGCCGCCAGGCCGCATGCCAGCACCATCACCGCAAACCGCGGCCGCGGCCCCTTCCTAGCGCTCACGCAGCGCTTCCCTCGCCTTGAACATCGGTTTCAACAGATAGTCGAGCACCGTCTTCTGGCCGGTGCGGACCTCGACGGTGCCGATCATGCCGGGCAGGATCGGCAGCTCCTTGCTGCCGGCGCGCATCGTCGTGCGGTCGGAGACGACGATCATCCGGTAGTACGCGGTCTCCGGCTGCTGCTGCGCGCGCGGGTCGTCGCGCATCGTGTCGGGGCCGATCGACTGCACGGTGCCGTTCAGGTCGCCGAAGATCGAATACTCGAACGCGGTCAGCTTGATCTCGGCCGGCAGCCCGGCGCGGACGAACCCGGCATCCGACGGCTTCAGCCGCGCCTCGAACAGCACCTGCCCGTCGAGCGGGATGATCTCCATGATCGGTGCGGCCGGCGATACGGTGCCGCCAATCGTGACCGCGCGGATGTTCTTGACGACTCCGCGGATCGGCGACTTGATCGTCGTACGCTGGAAGGTGTCGTAGCGCGCATCGAGGTTCTCCTTGACCTGTGCGAGTTCCGCTTCGAGCTTGACCAGCTCCTGGTTCGCGTCGGCGCGGAAGCGGTTCTGCCGTTCGTCGATCTGGATCTGGATCTCGTTCCATTGCCGTTCGAGCCGGCCCAGCTCCACCTTCGAGTACAGCCCCTTGGCAAGCAGCCGGCGGGCCGATTCGATCTCGCCCATCAGCAGGTTCTGGTTGCGTTTCAGGCCGACCAGGCTTTCGGACAGCGTGCGGCGGCGCGCATCGAACGTGGCGTTCTCGTCGCGGACGATCTTGGACACCGCCGCGACCTCGGGCGGATACGACGGCGAGCCGCCGCGCGCCTCGGCGCGCAGCCGGGCGATCGAGCCCTTCAGCGCCAGCGCGCGCGACAGGCCTTCGCGGTACTGCGAACGGGAGCGGGTCGGGTCGAGCCGCGCGAGCGGCTGGTCGCGCTCGACGATCGCGCCTTCGCTGACCAGCAACTGCGCGAGGATGCCGCCCTCCAGGCTGGAGATCACCTGCTCGCGGCCGGCCGGGATCACCCGCGCATCGGCCTTGGTGATCTCCTCGACGCGCGCCACCGACGCCCAGATCAGCCCGGCGGCGAGCACCAGTGCCATCAGGTACAGCACCGCCGACGAGGCCGGCGTGGCCTGTGCCTGCAGCGCCTCGTTGAGGTCGTGCAGATAGGGCAGGTCGTCGCGATGCAGCGTGCCGTTGTCGGCGGGCGGCGGTCGCGGCCGGTCGGCGCCGCCGTCGAAGCCGGCATCGCCGGCCGGCGCGAGAGCGGCATCGAAAGGCTCGCCGCCTGCCTCGCGCCGCGGCGTCTGCGGCAGCGGGTGGCCGTCCTCGCGTCGCAGCGCATGAGGCCCCGCGCCGGCTCCCGTGGCCGGGCCCGCGCCGAGCCGCGGGTCGTCCCCGGGCGCCGTCGCATCCGGTCGCGGGTCGGCCCGGGCGGGGATCGTCGCATCCAGCCGAGGCTCGGCGCGGTCGCGCAGCGCGCGTCCGGCAGTGGCGAATTCGGTCGGATCGCTCATGTCGCGGCCATCATGTCGCGGATGCCGCGGGCTGGCGGGCCGCCGCCGGCGGCGCGCCGGCCAGCAGGTCCAGCACCTGCGCCTTCGGCCCGTCGGCGACGACGCGGCCCTCGTCGACGACGATCATCCGGTCCACCAGCGGCAGCAGCGACGGCCGGTGCGTGACGATCACCACGGTGCGCTGCTGCACGATGCCCTGCAGGTGCTGGATGAACTGGTTCTCGGTCTGCAGGTCCATCGAGCTGGTGGGTTCGTCGAGCAGCAGCACCCGCGGCCGGGTGACCAGCGCGCGGGCCAGCGCGACGAGCTGGCGCTGGCCGCCCGACAGGCCGGCGCCGAGCTCGCCGATCGGCAGGTCGTGGCCCAGCGGGTGCGCGGCCGCGATGCGGTCCAGGCCGGTCAGGCGGGCCGCGCTCAGATAGGCGTCCCAGCTCGCGTTGGCGCGGCCCAGCATCCCGTTCTCGCGCAGGTTGCCGTGGAACAGCCGCACGTCCTGGCCGACCAGCCCGACGTGGGCGCGCAGGTCGGCCGGATCGATCTGCCGCAGGTCGATGCCGTCCAGATGCACCTGCCCCTCGGTGGGCTGGTAGAGACCGCCCATCAGCCGCAGCAAGGTCGACTTGCCGCTGCCGATGCGGCCGACGATCGCGACCCGTTCGCCGGGACGGATCTGCAGGCTGACGCCCTTGACCGCCGGCGGCGCGGCATGCGCCTGCTGGCTGCCGTAGGCGAAGCCCGCCTGGTGCAGCGCGATCGCGCCGGCCAGCCGCGGCCGGCTCACGTACTGGCGCTGCGGGTCGCGCTCGATCGGCATCTTCATCAGGTTGTTCAGCGCCGCCAGCGCCGCGCGCGCGCCCTGGTAGCGGGCGGCCAGCGACGTGAACTGCGACAGCGGCGCGATCGCGCGGTTGGCGAACATCACCGCGCCGACCAGCGCGCCGGTCGACAGCCTGCCGTCGTGGATCAGGTAGGTGCCCCACAGCAGCAGCACGACGGTCTCGGCCTGCTGCGCGAACTGCACGAAGTTGGTGACCCAGTTGGACACCGCCCGCGAGCGCATGCCCGACATCGCGGTGGACGCCGTGTGGTCTTCATAGCGCTTCTGCATGAAGCCGGCGGCGCCGGCCGCGCGCAAGGTCTCCATGCCCTCCAGCGTCTCGATCATCACGCCGTTCTTCTGGGCCGATTCGCGCATGTTGGCGCGCATCAGCCGGCGCAGCGGCACCTGCGCGGCCAGTGACGCGCCGATCACCAGCGGGATCGACAGCAGCGGCACCCAGCCCAGCTCGCCGCCGATCACGAACACCATCGCGACGAACAGCAGCACGAACGGCACGTCGGTCAGCACCGCGATGCTGGCCGAGGTGCCGAACTCGCGCACCGTCTCGAACTCCTGCAACTGGTGCGCCAGGGTGCCGGCCGAATCGGGCATGTGCTCCAGACGCACGCCCAGCGTGTGGCGGAACAGCGCGGAAGCCAGCACCACGTCGGCCTTCTTGCCGGCCAGATCGAGCAGCCAGGTGCGCAGATGCCGGGCGGTGGCCTCGAACACCATCGCCGCGACCGCACCGATCGCCAGCGACCACAGGGTCGCATAGGCCTTGTGCGGGATCACCCGGTCGTACACGTGCATCGCGAACAGACCCGTGGCGATCGTCAGCACGTTGATCAGCACCGACGCGACGATCGCGTCGCGGTAGTAGCGGCGATAGCTCCACAGCGTCTTCCACAGCCAGCCGTGGGCCGACGACTGCGCGGCGTCGTGCAGCGCCGCGCCGCGGCTGTCGGCGCGCCGTTCGCGTTTCAGCAGCAGGCAGCGGCCGGTGTACAGTGCCGCGAGCTCGGCCTCGCCGACCAGGCGGGCCGCCGGTTCATCGGGGCCGACGATCTCGTAGCGGCGCGGCTGCCCGGCGCCGGTATCGATGCGCCGGGTCAGCACGCAGGCGCGGCCCTGGTCGAGCAGCAGCACGACCGGCATCAGCGCCTGGTGCAGGCTGCGCAGCC
>DAISWF010000096.1:0-2160 GCA_036826495.1 Burkholderiaceae bacterium | reverse complement strand
GCGGCTCGGCGGGGCGGCGGCCCCGCCGGCCGTCCCCCGTGGGGCGGTGACGCGCGCCGGCGGCCCCGCGAGCCGCGCCGCGAAGCCCGCCTCGCGCATCGCCCGCAACGCCAGCAGCGGCGTTACCCGTCCGTCGAACGGCAGCCCTTCGAACAGCGACAGCGCGGTGCGCTCGATGCCGTGATGATGCAGCACCCACTGCAGCGAGCGGGTGAGCGAATCCTCCCCGGGGCCCGCCGCTGCCGGCGGCGGGCCTTCGGGGGATCCCTGGGTGGCGCCCTGATCCCTGGGAATCATCGACCCGCCGTCACATCAATACGTGCACCTTCTCGTCGACCAGGAGCTGGGCCTGGCCGTGCGTGTAGACCGCGAAGGACGTGCCGTCGACGATCGCGGTGCCGCTGCGGCTCCAGCCGCCGTCGCTGTTGTCGATCACCACGGTGTCGTTGCCGTCGCCCTTGATCAGCATCTGCCGCTGCTGCTCGCCTGAACCGCCCGAGCCGCCGGAACCGTTGGAGCCGACGCCGGCGATCTCGGTGGCGCCGAACGCCATCACGTCGCCGGCACCGACCTTCAGCGTGTCACCGCCGCCGCCGTTGCCCGACAGATCGATCCGGGCGAGCGCGCCGTCGTTGTCGTGCGTCCGCTGCAGGGTGGACAGATCGAAGCTGCGGTCGGTCGCATCGCCGGTGCGCAGCCAGACGTCGGCCAGTTCGTGGCGTACGCCGTCGGCCGTCGTGTAGCTGCCCATCAGCCCGACCAGGTTGCCGTTCTGCACGACCACGGTCGGATGCGTGTTCAACTGCAGCTCGACGATGCCCATCTCCGACAGCGAGTGCAGCTCGCCGGCGTCGGTGCGGCCGTCGCTGTTGACGTCGGTCCACACCTTGAGCTGCGAGAACGTCAGGTCGCTGGCATTGATCCGGCCGTCGTGGTTGCTGTCCTCGAGCCGCAGCGCGTCGAAGCCGTCGCGGGCGCGGCCGCCGTCGGGTGTCGCGGTGCCGCTGCCGAACAGCTCGGCGCCGCTGTTGATGATGCCGTCCTGGTTGCGGTCGATCACCAGCATCCCGTCCTTCGGCGACACCCAGCCGGTGCTCACCGCGGTGCCGGAGGCGTGGACGTCGAACACCACGCCGGCCTCGCGCGACAAGGTGCGTACGCCGTCGCCGTTCAGGTCCAGCATCAGCGGCGTCGTATCGAACAGCGCCGCCTGCTTGCCGGCATCGCCGAGCGCATCGAGCTGATCGGTGGTCAGCGCGATCACCTGGCTGTCGGTCAGCGCCTTCAGGTCGCGCGTTTCCATCGCCACGATCTGATCGGTGGTCAGCGCGACCAACTGCGTGGTCGTCAGCGCCGCCACCTGCAGGGTGCTCAGCGCGACGATCTCGCCGGTGGTCAGCGCCGCGATCTGATCGGTGCTCATCGCCACCAGGTCGCGGGTTTCGATCGCCGCGATCTGTGCGGTCGTCATCGCCTGCAGGTCGGCCGTCTCGATCGCCGCGATCTGCGCGGACGACAGCGCGACGACCTGTGCGGTGGTCAGCGCTCCCACCTGGTCGCTGGACAGCGCGACGATGGCATCGGTGCTCAGCGCCGCGAGCTGCGCCGTGTTGAAGACCCGCAGATCCTGCGTCTCGAGCGCCGCCACCTGATCGGTGGTCAGCGCACCGACCTGCGCAGTGGTCAGCGCGATCACCTGGGCGGTGGTCAGCGCCGCGATGTCATCGGTGGACAGCGCCGCGATCTGCGCGGTGCCGAGCGCCCGCAGATCCGCGGTCTGGATCGCCGCGACCTGCTCGCTGGTCAGCGCGGCCACCTCGGCGGTGGTCAGCGCACCGAACTGCGCGCTGGTCAGGCCGACGATCTGCGCGGTGGTCAGCGCCGCCACCTGATCGGTGGACAGCGCCGCGATCGCCGCGGTGCCGATCACGGCGATCTGTGCGGTGCCGAGCGCCCGCAGATCATCGGTTTCCAGCGCGACGAGCTGGGCGGTGGACAGCGCCGCGACCTGAGCGGTGGACAGCGCGTTGGCCTGAGCGGTGGACAGTGCGACGATCGAATCGGTCGTCAGCGCGCCGATCTGTGCGCTGGTCATCGCCCGCAGGTCGCGGGTCTCCAGCGCCGTCACCTGATCGGTGGTCAGCGCGGCGACCTGCGCCG
>DAISWF010000095.1:0-18747 GCA_036826495.1 Burkholderiaceae bacterium | reverse complement strand
GCAGCGCGAGCCGCTGCGCGACGCCGAAGCGGTGCTGCTCGTCGACGATCGCCAGGCCCAGCTTCGCGAACGTCACCGACTCCTCGATCAGCGCATGGGTGCCGACCAGCAGATCGATGTCGCCCGCCTGCACCAGCGCGCGGATCTCCTTCTTCTGCGCCTCTTTCAGCGACCCCGCCAGCCAGCCGATGCGCACGCCGATCGCCTCGAGCCACGGCGCCAGCTTGCGCAGGTGCTGCTCGGCCAGCAGCTCGGTGGGGGCCATCAGCGCCGCCTGGCAGCCGCTGCCGACGGCCTGCGCGGCAGCCAGCGCCGCGATTACCGTCTTGCCGCTGCCGACGTCGCCCTGCAGCAGCCGGTTCATCGGCTGACCGCGCGCCAGATCGTCGGCGATCTCGCGCCAGGCGCGCCGCTGGGCGCCGGTCAGCTCGAAGGGCAGCGCCGCCAGCAGCGGGCCGACCCGCGCGGCCGAGCGCAGCCGCCGCGCCGCCTGGCCGGCGCGGGCGGCACGGGCGCGGGCGAGCGAAAGCTGCTGGGCGATCAGCTCGTCGACGATGACCCGCCGCCAGGCCGGATCGCTGCGCTCGGCCAGCCCGGCCAGCGACACCTCGGTGCCCGGCTCATGCAGCGTGCGCAGCGCCGCCTCCAGTGTCGGCAGGCCGAGCGGCCCGACGAATTCAGGCGGCAAGGTCTCGGGCAGCTTCATGTGCCGCACCGCCGCCAGCACCGCGCTGCGGATCGCCGGCTGGCCGATGCCGGCGGCGGCCGGATAGACCGGCGTCAGCCGGGTCGGCAGCGGCGGATCGTCGTCGGCCGTCCGGTAGCGCGGATGGACCATCTCGACGCCGAACAGGCTGCCGCGGATCTCGCCGATCGCGCGGATGCGCCGGCCCACCGCGAGTTGCTTCAACTGCGACGGATAGAAATGGAAGAAACGCATCACCAGCGAACCGCTGTCGTCGGCCAGATGCACCAGCAGGCTCGCCCGTCCGCGCCGGATCACCTCGGTGCGGGTGACGCGGCCTTCGACCTGCACGGTAGAGCCGCCGCGCGCCTCGCCGATCGGCGTCAGCCGCGTCTCGTCTTCGTAGCGCAGCGGCAGGTGCAGCAGCAGATCGTTCTCGTCGCGGATGCCGAGCTTCGCGAACCGTGCCAGCCCTTCGGGCGGGGCGGTGCGGGCCATGTCAGCGGCGCCCGGGCGCCCCGCCGGGCGGTGGCGGACGGAGCGAGCGTGAGAGTCGCCTCACCTCAGGCGGCGAGCACCATCACCGCCTCGACCTCGAACTGCGCGCCGCGCGGCAGCGAGGCGACGCCGACGGTCGAGCGGGCCGGGTACGGCGCGGCGACGTACTGCTGCATGATCTCGTTGGCCTTCGGGAAGTTCGACAGGTCGGTCAGGAACAGAGTCAGCTTGACCACGTCGGCCAGCGAGCCGCCGGCGGCCTGCGCGACCGCCGCCAGATTGCGGAACGCCTGGTGCACCTGGGCCTCGAAGCCGCCGTCGACGAGCTGCCCGCTGACCGGATCGAGCGCGATCTGGCCCGACAGGTAGACGGTGCCGCCCGAGCGGATCGCCTGGGAATACGGACCAATCGCCGCCGGCGCGCTGGGGGTCGAAACTACCTGTCTGCTCATGTCGCTGCCCTCGCTGGAATCTTCCGCACGATGTTAGCGGAACCGCCGCGGCCACCGGGTCGGCAGCTCGCGGGGCGGACGGACGTGGCAGCGCTTTGTCGTTTTGGCAAACCGCATGCCCGATCGCACAGGGGGCGAAGAGATTTTACCGACCGGGCTTGCCGCCGCAAGCTGCCGCGCAGCCTGCTTTCCTTTTCATATCAACCACTTGCAGGACCCCGGCAGCGCCCCGCCGGGATGGCACAGGTCTTGCGATCCCTCGCTGTCTGAGCCGATCAAACCGACACGAAGAGGAACCTGCATGCAGCCATCCCTGAACCTGCAGACCGGTCAGCAACTGGTGCTGACCCCGCTGATGCAACGCGCGATCCAGTTCCTGCAATTGTCGTCGCTCGAATACTGCCAGGAGGTCGAGGAGACCGCCGCCGTCAATCCGTTTCTCGAGCCGATCGAACCGGGCGAGGATACCGCCGCGGTAGCTGCCGCCGTGCCCGCCGAAGCGCCGACGGTGGCCTCGGAGGTTCCGGTCGAGGCGCCGGCCACCGCCACGCCGGACAGCGATGTGCCGGCCGATGGCGAGTGGGCCGAGCGCGACTGGGATACCCGCGCCAGCCGGGCCGACTCGGACGATCAGTGGGATCCGATGATGAACGTCGCCGAGGCGCCGACCCTCCGTTCGCATCTGATGCAGCAGGCCGGCTGCCTGAACCTGCCGGATCGTGACCGCACGCTCGTCGCGGCGATCATCGAGGCCGTGGCGCCCAGCGGCTATCTGGACCAGACGCTGGAGGACATCCAGACGGTGCTCGACGAGCTGAAGCCGACGATGGAGGAGCTGCGGATCGCGCTGCGCCATGTGCAGGCGATGGATCCGGTCGGCGTGGCCGCCCGTTCGGTGCCCGAATGCCTGGTGCTGCAGCTCAACGCGCTGCCCGAGGACGAACCGGGACGGGCCTGCGCGCTGAAGCTGACCGGGCACCTGGACCTGTTCGCCGCGCGCGAGTTCCAGAAGCTGCTGAAGGTGCTCGAGTGCGACGAGCAGGCGCTCAGCGACGCGACGATCCTGATCCGCAAGCTGAAGCCGCATCCGGGCTCCGAGTTCGGCGCCAGCGAAGCGCAGTACGTCGTGCCCGACGTGATCGTGCAGAAGGTGCGCGGCAAATGGCTGGCGCGGATCAACCCGCAGGTGGTGCCCAAGCTGCGGCTGAACCATGCGTACGCCAACATCCTGCAGAACAACCGCGAAGGCGGCGAGATGCAGATCGGCCAGCAGTTGCAGGAGGCGCGCTGGCTGATGCGCAACATCGAGCAGCGGTTCACGACGATCCAGAACGTCGCGCAGGCGATCCTCGACCGCCAGTCACGCTACTTCGACTACGGCGACGTGGCGATGAAGGCGCTGAAGCTGAAGGACATCGCCGAGGCGCTGGGGCTGCACGAGTCGACGGTGTCGCGGATCACCAGCCGCAAGTTCATGGCCACGCCGAAGGGGGTGCTGGAGTTCAAGCACTTCTTCAACAGCCATGTGACGACCGCCGAGGGTCAGCCCTGCTCGTCGACCGCGGTGAAGTCGCTGATCCGCCAGGTGATCGCCACCGAGGAGCCCGGCAAGCCGCTGTCGGACATCAAGGTGACCCGCATCCTCGAGAACTACGGGGTCAAGGTGGCGCGCCGCACGGTGTCGAAATACCGCGATGCGCTGAAGATCCCGGCGGTCGAGATCCGCAAGTACTCGTACCGGCCGGAGAGCGTGAGCTCGTAGGCGACGGCGCCCCGCCGCCCGTCAATGCAGATCGGGCGGCGTCAGCAGCCCCTGCTGCTCGTAGTCGCGCAGCCGGTTGTACAGCGTCTTCAGGCTGATGCCGAGCGTCTCGGCGGTCTTGTCCTTGACGTTGCCGCACAACTGCAGGGTCGCCAGGATGAGCTGTCGTTCGACCTCGGCGATCGGCGTGCCGACCCGCACGGTGAAAGTCGGCCCGGTGTCGGCGGGCGCCGGTGCCGGCGGGGCGGCCGCTGCCGGCGTCTCCCGGCCGGCGGCCGGCTGCGGATGGTCGGGCAGCGGCACATGGTGGATCGTCGTGCCGTCGGCCATGATCGCGGCCCGCTGCACCAGGTTGCGCAGCTCGCGGACGTTGCCCGGGAAGTGGTACAGCGACAACTGCGCCAGCGCCTCGTCGGAGAATCGCCGGTTGGTGCCCTCGGCGGTGTTCAGCCGCTCCAGGAAGTGGCGCGCCAGCAGCGGCGCATCCTCGATCCGCTCGCGCAGCGGCGACAGCGAGATCTGGAACACGTTCAGCCGGTAATAGAGGTCTTCGCGCAGCTTGCCGGCCGCCACCGCCTGCTGCGGATCGCGGTTCGTGGCAGCGACGATCCGCACGTCGGTCTCGATCAGCTCGTCGGAGCCGATGCGCATGAACGCGCCGGTCTCCAGCACCCGCAGCAGCTTCACCTGCAGCTCGGGCGGCATCTCGGTGATCTCGTCGAGGAACAGCGTGCCGCCGTGCGCCCGCTCGAAGAAGCCGCGGTGCTGACGCATCGCGCCGGTGAAGCTGCCCTTCTCGTGACCGAACAGCTCGCTCTCGATGAGCTGCGGCGAGATCGCGCCGCAGTTGACCGCCAGGAACGGCTGCTTGCGACGCCGGCTCAGGTCGTGGATCGTCTGCGCCACCACCTCCTTGCCGGTGCCGCTCTCGCCGGTGATCAGCACGCTGACCGCGGTCGGCGCCACCCGGGCGATCTGGTCGTAGACGGTGCGCATGCTGGCCGAGCGGCCCCACAGGTGGCCGAAGCGGCCCGATTCCTCGAGCGCCCCCTTCAGCTCGGTGATCTCGCGGCGCGGATCGTTCGGCTGGCTCAGCCGCGACAGCACGCGCTTCAGATGGGCGACGTTGATCGGCTTGACCAGGTAGTCGACCGCGCCCACACGCAGCGCCTGCACCGAGGTCTCGATCGACGCGTGGCCGGTGATCAGCACCACCTCGGCCTCGCCGCGCAGCTCCGGATCCTCGAACAGGTCCAGTCCGCTGCCGTCGGGCAGGTTGAGGTCGAGCAGGATCACCGACGGCTGGCGGAAGACGAGCTGCTGCCGGGCTTCGGCCAGGTTGCGGGCGATCGCCGAGGTGAATCCGTAGGTGGCAACGAGAGCCGACAGCATCTCGGCCGAGTTTTCGTCGTCCTCGACGATCAGAATGTGCGCCATGGGGAACTGCGGGCAGGCAAAGTTGGCTGACGGCCCGGCAGTATACCGAGCACCCGGCTCGCGGGACCGGGTGCCCGAGGATCGCCCCGGCGATGGCCGGGGTCAGTCCGCGGCGACGGCCGGGGTCAGTCCGCGGCGCCAGCCATGCCGGCAGGCGGCTGCAGGCGCGGCGGCCCACCGCGCACGGCCGTGCGCCCCGCTTCCAGTGCGCCCCGCAGCGCCCGGATCTGGGCGACCTGATCCTCGACGTCGGTCCACACGCTGCAGATCATGTCGGGAAGCTGCGCGCCGCCTTGCACCAGGGTCGAATGACCGACGTAGTGCCGTTCGGCGCCCCCGGCCCCCAGGCGCTGCTCGGTGATCACCGGCTGGCCGGTCCGGATCACCGCCAGATCGGCATCACGGAGCTGGAATTCCGCCCGATCGGCCTCCGGACCGGCGGCCTCCAGGAGCTGATGCCAGGCCGCGTTGGCGAACAGCAGCTCGCCTCCGTCGGTGAGCCGCAGCGACACCGGGTGCGGCAGGTTGTCGAACAGGCGGCGCAGCGCCGCATGCTCCCACTCGCGCCGGGAATCCTGGCGGGCGTCCTCC
Organism: Burkholderiaceae bacterium; assembly: GCA_036826495.1. GTDB lineage: Bacteria > Pseudomonadota > Gammaproteobacteria > Burkholderiales > Burkholderiaceae_E > DAISWF01. Next base: position 13,322 of record DAISWF010000095.1, on the reverse strand, counting down.
AGCAGATTCGCCGGCGGCAGGGACAGATCGAGGTCTTCGCGCCGCATCGGTCAGTCACCCAGTCGCTTGGCGGCGGTCAGGCCCAGCACGAGAAAGATCATGAAGATCACCGCGAACGCGACGAACAGAACCTTCGCGATGCCGGCCGCTCCCGCAGCGATGCCGGTGAATCCCAGCACGCCCGCAACGATCGATACCAGCGCAAAGACCAACGCCCACTTCAACATGATGAATTCTCCCGGCTCGTTTGGAATCGCCGCCGCGCGGCGGCCGATCGGAGCCCTAGCAGGCGCCGTGCCCGAAAAAGGTGTTCCGGGCACGGCGGCTGCCACCGAGCCGACAGAGCGGTCGACAGGCCGCTTGGGAGTCCTTACAACCGGGAGATATCGATGCAGATGATTTTGCTTTGGCTGCTCGGCGTGCCGATCAGCGTCCTGATCCTGCTGAAGCTGTTCGGTGTACTGTGATCGGGCAGGCCGCCAACCGGCGGCCGGCTCGCGAAATCTCGTTGCAGGCAGCGCTGCTGCGGCTGGTGCTGCTGTCGGTGGTGCCGCTGGTGCTGGTATCGGCCGGGCTGATCTACCATCTGGTCAGCGACCAGCGTGATTCGGTCGGTGATGACGTGCAGGCCGGCGCGATCGCGCTGGCCGGCGTGATCGATGCGCAGCTTTCGATCCGCCGTGCGGTCGTCGAGCCCTTCGCCGAGACTTCGTTCGACAACGAGCCGGACCTGCCGGCCCTCCATGAACATGCCCGCCGTCTGTGCGTCGGGCGGCCCGGCACGCGTATCGCGCTGATCGATCCCGCCGGCACGCGGCTGTTCGACACCGCGCTGCCGCTCGACGCGCCGCGCGCGAATCTGTTCGAGGCACGCGCTCAGCCGGCCGCCGCTGGCCTGCCGCCGGACAATCCGGAGGAGGTGCGCGACGTGTTCGCCAGCGGCCGGCCGTCGTTCTCGAACCTGTTCAGCGGCGGCGACGGCGGCAGCGGCTGGCTCGCGTTGCGGTACCCGGTGCGGCGCGGTGATGCGGTGACCCACGTGATCACGATGACGTTCCCGGCCGACGAGCTGACCCGGCTGCTGCAGCGCGAATATCCGCCCGACACCGGCATCGCCGCGATCGTCGACCGTCGCGGCGTCGTCGCGGCGCGCAACATGATGCCCGAGCAGTTCGTCGGCAAGCTGGCGACCACCTCGTTCCTGGTCGAATCGGGTGCGCGCCGCTCGGGAGTGTTCCGCGGCACGTCGCTCGAAGGGCTGCCGGTGATCACCGCGTTCCATCGCTCGGAGCTGAGCGGCTGGCGAACCGCCACCGCGCTGACGTTGGGTGCGGCGGAACACCGGCTGAACCGCTCGCTGTGGATCTGGTCCAGCATCGTCGCGGTGCTGGTCGCGCTGGCGGTGTCGATGGCGCGCCGCACCTGGTCGCAGGTCGGTCGGCCGCTGCGGGTGCTGGCCGCCAACGCACGGGCGTTCGAGCGCGGCGAGCCGATCGTCCTGCCCGATTCACCGGTGCGCGAGGTGCGCACCTGCGGCCGCGCCTGGGCACTGGCGATCGAGGCCGACCGCGCGCGCCGCGAACAGCAGCGGCTGAAGCTGGCGGCGGAGCTGCGCCAGCGCGAGGCCGAGCAGGCGAGCCGCGAGAAAGACCGGGTGCTGGCGGCGCTCGGCCACGAACTGCGCAATCCGCTGGGCGCGATCAGCAACAGCGCCCACGTGATGGAGACGGTGGCGCCCGAGGATCCCCGCCTGGTCGCGATGATAGGCATCATCCGGCGGCAGTGCCGGCACCTCGGCCGGCTGGTCGACAACCTGCTGGACCTGGCCCGCGCCACCTTCGGCAAGATGCAGATCGAACGGGTGCCGCTCGACATGATGAAGCTCGCCCGGCAGACGGTGTCGACCTACTCGGCGCACGGGGTCGGGCTGCCGCGGCTGACGGTATCCGGCGAGCCGGCCTGGGTCGCCGGCGATGCCACCCGCCTCGAGCAGGTACTGCGCAACCTGATCGACAACGCGATCAAGTTCACGCCGCCGGCCGGATCGGTGGAGGTGGCGGTCAGCAACGAGGGCGACGACGTGGTCGTGGAGATCAGCGACACCGGCGCCGGCATCCCGCCGGAAGTGGCCAGCAGCCTGTTCACCGCGTTCGTGCAGAACGAGCAGACGCTCGACCGCTCGCAGGGCGGCCTGGGGCTCGGACTGGCACTGGTGCGCGAGATCGTCGAGCTGCACGAGGGCTCGGTGTCGGCGCACAGCGACGGCGTGGATCACGGCACGCGGGTGACGATCCGGCTGCCGCGCGGCGAGCCGGCCGAGGGCGGCGATACCCGGCCCGAGCAGCCCACCGAGCGGCGGCGGCGCCGGATCCTGATCGTCGAGGATCAGGAGGACGTGCGCACCAGCCTGCGCTTCATGCTCGAATCGATGGGGCAGGAATGCCGCGCGGCGATGGATGCGTCCGAGGCACGCGAAGCGCTGACCGGATGGCTGCCCGACGTGGCACTGATCGATCTCGGCCTGCCCGGTACCGACGGTTTCGCGCTGGCCACCGAGCTGCGCGCCGATCAGCGGTTCCAGCGCATCCGGCTGATCGCGGTGACCGGCTACACGCAGCCGATCGACCGCCAGCATGCCGCGGAAGCCGGTTTCGACGATTTCCTCGCCAAGCCGGTCAGTTACGACGTGCTGGCGCGCACGCTGCAGGACCCCGGCCAGGCCGACCGCCGCTGACCGGCGCTCGACGGCCGAGTCCTTATGCCGCTTGTCTCCGAACAGAACACCAGCCGGCGTCGAACCTCCGGGCCCGGCACTTGCCATCCCGCAGGCACGACATCCCGTCGAAATTCATGGAGGACCCCATCATGGCTCGTCGCATCATCGGCTTTCTGCTGCTCACCGCCACGCTCGGCCTCACCGCCTGCAACACCGTCGGCGGACTGGGCCGCGACATCGAAGCGGGCGGCAACAAGCTCGAGAACGCCGCCGAGCGCGGCAAGCGCTGACCTGCGTCGCTGACGCATCTCCACGGCACATCCGGCGGCGGTGAACGATGGCCGATTCCGCGCCCCGGCGACGCTGGCGTGTCGGACGCCTGCTGGCAGGCGTACTGGTGGCGCTGATCGCGTTCGTCGTGATCAGCGACCTGCTCGGCTGGCGCTACCTGCGCCAGCCGGCGCAGCATCTGCTGTCGTCGCTGACCCACCGCCAGGTGACGATAGGCGAACCGTTCAGGCTGCATCTGCGCGCGAACCTGCACGGTCAGATCGGTGAGCTGACGGTCGGCGCGCCCGACTGGAGCGACGAGCCGCATTTCGTGTCGCTGACCGGACTGCGCGCCACGATCGGCTGGGGCGTGCTGTTCGGACGACCGCCGCATGTACGGTCGCTGTCGCTCGACAGCGGCGACATCCGCGCGCTGCGCCGTGCCGACGGCCGCAGTTCCTGGACGTTCGACGAGAACGCCGCCGCCCCCTCCGCCGACCGGCCTGCGCCCGCGCGGCCCGGGATGGACCGGGTGGGGCTCGGCGGGCTGCGTGTCCGCTACGTCGACGAGCCGCTGAACACCCGCATCGACGCACAGGCGTCGACCGGTGCGCGCGAGGACGGCGCGGTCGGCCTGAACGCATCGGGAAAAGGGAGCTGGCAACGGCATCCGTTCGAGTTCGAGCTGGGCATCCCGCGGATACTGGAGGCGGCCAGCCTGCAGCAGCCGGCGGCGCTGACCAGCCGGGTGCGATTGAAGACCAGCGAGCTGCGCTTCGACGGAACGATCGCCGACGTGCCGACCTTCGACGGCATCGCCGGCAAGGTGGTGCTGTCGGGTCAATCGCTCGGCGACCTGGCGCTGGTACCGGGCGTCACGCTGCCGGAGACTCCGCCATTCAAGCTGCAGGGCTCGGTGGCGCGCAACGGCGGCGACATCACGATCGACGTCCCGACCTTCGAGGTCGGGTCGAGCCGGATGTATGCCGACCTGCGCTACCACAGCGCGCAGCAGCCGCCGCTGCTGAGCGGCCGGCTCGGCGCCAGCCGCTTCGTGCTGCAGGACCTGGGGCCTTCGATCGGTACCGAAGGCGGGCGGCAGCAGCCGGCCGGACGGCCCGAGGCGCAAAGGACCAATGCGGTCAAGGACGGCAAGGGGACCCAGGGCACCAGGCAGGCCAGAGGCGCCAGGCAGGCCAAGGGCACGGCGGGGCCCGCCAAAGGCACCGACGAAACCAAGGTCGCCAAGGGCGCCGAAGGCTCCAAAGAGGCCAAAGGCAGCCGAGAGACCGGCGAGACCAGGGCCAAGCCGACCCGCGTGCTGCCAACGCGCGAGTTCGACATCCCGTCGCTGAAGGCGATGAACGCCGACGTGGCGCTGGATTTCAAGGAGCTGGACCTGGGCACCGATGCGCTGCGGCCGCTGCGGGCGCTGTCGGCGAAGCTGACGCTGAACGGCGGCGTGCTGGAGCTGTCGGATCTGAACGGCGCGCTGGCCGGCGGGCGGGTCACCGGATCGACCCGCTACGACGGCGCGACCGACCCGCGCGCGCCGGCGTGGACCGCGCGGTTGAACTGGAATCGGGTGGACCTCGGCGAATGGGTCAATAACCAGGGACGCAATCTGTTCGTCGCCGGGCGGTTCAGCGGCGACACCCGCTTCACCAGCACGGGCCGCTCGACCGCAGCGCTGCTCGACGGGCTGGACGGCAGCGTCAAGGGCCGCATCGACGACGGCGCGATCTCGCATCTGGTGGTCGAGGCGATGGGCCTGGACGTGGCTCAGGCGCTCGGCGTGTTCGTCGCCGGTCCCCAGCCGCTGAAGCTGAGCTGCGCGCTGGTTGATCTGAAGTCGACCCGCGGCAAGGTGACCAGCTCGGCCCTGTTGAATACCGTCGACAGCATGGTGTTCGTCGATGGCCGCGTGAACTTCCGCGACGAGGGGCTCGATCTGCGGCTGGTGTCCGCGCCGAAGGACTGGAGTCCGCTGACCCTGCGCACGCCGGTCACGGTGCGCGGCACCTTCGGCGACCCCGACGTGTCGGTGGAACCACGGCCGCTGGCGATGCGGCTGATCGCCAGCGTCGTGCTGGGCACGGTGGTGGCGCCGGTGGCCGCCATCCTGCCGCTGATCGACCTGGGCGACGGCGGCAGCAAGGACGACGGCTGCGCGGCCGCCGTGCAAGCCGCCCGCGAGCACGCTTCCCGAGGCAACGGGCCGGCGCCGGTGGAGCGCCGCTGAAGGGACTCTTTTTCCGGGCACATCGATTGCTGTGCGTGGGGGATCGATCCCCTCGGAGCACTGCATGTCGTCACCGCCCGCATTCCATCCGCCCCTCTCGTCTCCCGACAACCTGTTCCGCAGGAGCCTGTCCCCGTTCCGCCGGAGCCTGCCGCTGGTCGCGTTCATCGTGCTCGCCTTCACGCCGGCGGCGGTCGGCATGCTGTTCCCGCCGGACATGTGGTACGCGTCGCTGCACAAGCCCGCATGGAATCCGCCGGCGGCGGCGTTCGCGCCGGTCTGGTCGCTGCTGTACCTGACGATAGGCATCTCCGGCTGGCTAGCCTGGCGCCGCGCCGGCTGGAGCCAGCAGACCTTCCAGCCCTATCTCGTGCAGCTTCTGCTGAACATGCTGTGGACGCCGGTGTTCTTCGGCCTGCATGCGCCGATGACCGCGCTGATCGTATCGGTCGCGCTGACCGCCAGCATCCTTTGGACGATGCGCAGGTTCGCGGCGGTGAACGGCGCGGCGGCGCTGTTGCTGCTCCCCTACCTGGGCTGGGTGGCGTTCGCGACCGCGTTGACCGGCTGGATCGCGTTTCACAACCTCTGATCGCCCCGGTTATTGCAACTTCTACCGCCGCAACCGGGCACGGGAACTGCTCAGACCGCTGGACAGATCAGACACGATCCGACAGGAGGACAAGATGAACCAGCCGAGCACGTCCGGGAGCCGCCGCCCCGTCCGTTCGTCCGACACCGTCACGCAGATGCGCGATGCCCTGGAAACGTTGCAGCAGCTCTATCGCGCGACCCGCGCGGCGATGCGCCGCCAGCGCCGTCTCGGCCACTTGCGGCGGGCCCATCGTCTGGACACCCATTCGGGCTTCATTGCCCGGATGATCGCTGCACTGCGGGCCGAGTTGCGGGTGACCGAGCTGCGGGTCGTCGAGGCGCTGCCGGGAGCGGCCCGGTCATGATCCGCATGCACGCCGAAATCGATCTGAATTACGTTGCCAACGAGAACTGCACGTTCATCCTGAACGTGCAGCCGGCTTCGACGCAGCGACAGACGATCTTCGAGGAAACGCTCGAGCTGCCGCCGCATGCCGAACAGGTCGAGACCTCGACCAACGACGAGAAGACCCGCTTCGTCCGCTTCACCGCCGGGCCCGGCCCGGTCCGTGTGAGGTCGCGCTTCGTCGTCGACCTGGACCTGCGGATAGACGGCACCCACGATCTGTACGAATGGCCGGCGTCCCGGCTGCCTATGGAGACGCTGCGCTACGTGCATCCCAGCCGGTACTGCGAATCCGAGAAGCTGATGGCGTTCGCGGCGTCGCAGTTCGGCTGCATGCAGCCCGGCTACCAGCGCGTGGCGGCGATCCGCGACTGGGTGCGTGACAACGTCGCGTTCCGGATCGGCACCACCCGCTGGGATACCGCGGCCTCGGACATTTTCGGACAGCGCCAGGGTGTTTGCCGGGACTTCGCGCATCTGATGATCGCGCTGTGCCGGGCGCTGAACATCCCGGCGCGCTTCGCCACCGGCATCGACTACGGCGCCGATCCCGCGCTGGGCCCGGTCGACTTCCATGCCTATGTCGAAGCCTTCGTCGGCGGACGGTGGTACCTGTTCGATCCTACCGGCATCTCGCCGACCACCGGCCTGATCCGGCTCGGCACCGGCCGGGATGCGGCCGACGTGGCGTTCGCGACGATCTTCGGCAACGTGATCAGCGAACCGCCGCGCATCGCGATCACCGCTGCCGAGAACCGCGAGGCCGGCATCGTGCTGCCCTGGCATACCGAACACGCGGTGTCGACGGCCGACGATCTGCCGGCGCCAGGCACCGACCCGCAGCAGACGTTCAGCCGCCGCCAGGCGCGGCCGCTGATCTCGCACCGGCTTGCCTGGGCATGAGCGCGGCTCGACCTTTGCAAAATGGGCGGCGGGCACCTTGCTTGCCAGCTATCGAAGTACTGGCGGTCGATGTGCGATCGCCTGTCCTACCCCTCGAACGGAAAGGAGAGAGAACCATGAACGGATCCCGATTGCTCGCCGGCCTGGCCATTGGTTGTACGGTGCTGGCCACTGCCGCATGCAAGGACAGCTCGATGGGCGATGCGCCGCGGCCCGAAGTGACCCGGCCGGCGCCGGGCGGACCGGGCGCGATGCCGCCGCCGGCCCCGGGCGGCAGCGCGACGCCTTCGCCGGGCGGCGCGGGCGCTCCGCCGGCCGACAGCTCCACCCGGTAACGAACGATGACGAACAGCCGCGGCGGCGACACGGGTTCGCCCGTGTCGCCGGAACGCGGCGTGATTCCCGCAGGAGGCGAGAACCATGAAAGCACTCGGATCAGGCATCGCGGTGACCCTGGTGGCGATCTCGGGCGCCATCGCGTACTCGCAATGGCGCTCGCGCAGCGAGGCAGCCCGCTCGCGGTCCGCAGCGGCACCGGCAGACGTGACGCGCTGGGAAGGTGAAGGCGGCAACGTGCCGGACGTGTCGGTCGATGCCGGTCAACAGGCCGCCGCCGCCGACGGCAGCGCCGTGCTGCCCGACGTGAACCGCGTGTCGACGAACCGCGAGGCGGACGACCAGCCCGGTCGCAGCCGCTGAAGATCATCGATTGGAGGTCTGCCCATGACTCGCATCATCGCCGGACGGTTCCAGCTTCAGGACGAGGCGCGCGAGGCGGTGCGCCGGCTGGTCGAATCGGGCTTCCCGGAGGACCGGGTGACCACGTTCTTCGTGAATCCGCCGGGCCGTCATGCCACCTATCCGATCGGCGGCGACCGCGATGTGTCGCCGGGTGCCGAGCATGCCGCTCCGGCCTCGGGCGCCGGAGCAGTGCTGGGCGGCGGGCTGGGTGTGGCGGTCGGTCTGGCCGCGCTGCCGGTGCTGGGACCGGTGGGGGTCGCGGCCGGGGCCGGTGTCGGAGCCTACGTCGGCTCGCTGCACGGTGCGCTGTCGGGCATGGACGAGTCCGACAAGTCGAACCGGCCGCACAGCGCGGACGATGGCGGGCGCCGGCCTGACGATCCGGTCGTTCCGAACTCGGTCGACGTGGTCGACCCGGCGCAAGACGTGCAGAAGCTGACGCGCCCCTCCGGCATGCTGGTGGCCGTCGCCGCACCGGAACCGACGCAAAGCGACCGCGCGGTCGATCTGCTGCGTGAGCTCGGCGCCGTCGACATCGAAGCGAGCGACGGCACGATAAGCAACGGCGATTGGGTGGACTTCGATCCGCTGCAGCCGGTGCGGCTGATCCACTGAACGCGCCCGGCCCATCGATCACCTCCTGGAAAATGGCGACCGAGCTGCTGGGCTGGGCCAGTTCGATGATCCTGCTGGCGACGATCGGCCGGCAGGTCTATACCCAGTGGCGCACGCGGTCGACTCAAGGCGTCTCGAAGTGGCTGTTCGTCGGCCAGATCACCGCCTCGACCGGCTTCACCGCCTACAGCTTCCTGATCGGCAACTGGGTGTTCGTGGTGACCAATCTGTGCATGCTGGCGACCGCGGTGATCGGGCAGGTGCTGTATCTGTCGAACCGGCGTCGCTCGCAGCGGACTGCACCGGGCACGGGCCTTGCCGGCCCTTCGGGCACCCCCACTGCGCAGTGAGAGCCGCGATGTTCACCACAGACCCGTCCGGAACCGGCGAAGTGCTCGACTTCTTCCTGCTGGCTGCCGTGGTGGTCGCCGGCTTCGTGGTCCTGCTGCTGATCGTCGAATGGTTCGATGCCGACGTGGTGCGGGCCGCGTTCGGCAGCCTGCATGCGCGGCTGCGGTGGCTGCTGTGACGACACGCCCTCCTCGCCGTCCTCCCGGCAGCGATCCCCCGGAGACCGGCCGCCCGATTCCGCCGGCTCGGCCGGGCGGTGCCGATGAACCGGCGCTGCCCCATGACCGCGACGAGTCGGCCGATCCCCGGAATGCCGGCCAGGCGCCGACCGACCCGGTGATCCGGCAGGCCCATCGCGACGTGCAGCGCGGCCTCGTCGACACCGATCGCGGCCCGCCGATGAACGATACTTATACCGGGCGCCTGAAGCGGCCGAAACGTTGAACCGGCGCCCACCGGCGGGGGAGGCAAGCATGTCGACGATGGAGCGAGCGGTCGCGCCCGCAGCCGGGGAGGCAACTTTCGCATCATCGGCCACGGACCCGGCCGCTTCGCCAGCCGCGGCCGGGGCCACGACTTCCGCCGCCGCCCTCTCCGACTCCGCCGCCCCCCTCTCCGACTCCGCCGTCCCCTCCGAGGCCGCCCCCTCCGAGGTAGCCGCCGCTCGAGCCGCCACGCCCCACCCTGCTGCGCCCCACCCCGCCACGCCGCGGCCCGTGACTGCCGATGCGATCCCGGAAGCCGGCACGCCGGAGGACGCCTCCGCAGCGAGCGCCCCGCCGCGCCGTGCGCCCCGCCTGATGTGGCTGAACATGGCGGCGGTCGTCGTCGTGATCGCCGCGCTGTACGCGGCCCGGCCGCTGCTGATGCCGGTCATCATCGCGGTGCTGCTGGCGCTGCTGCTGTCGCCCGCGGTCGCGCTGCTGCGGCGCATCGGCCTGCCCGAGTATGTCGGTGCGCTGGTGGTGGTCGCACTGCTGGTCGGCGCGCTGGCCACGGTGGCCACGCGGCTGCAGGAGCCGGCCCAGCAATGGCTGCACATGAGCGAGCGCGACCTGCGCGATCTGCGGCAAAAGCTGATCAGGCTGCGTCAGCCGGTCGAGGCGGTCACCGACGCCACGCAGCGGGTGGCGGAGATCGCGACCCGGGCCGGCCAGTCGCGCCAGCGCGAAGTGGTCGTCGAGCGACGCGATACCTTCCTCGACACCTTGTCGCAGACGCAGTCGTTCATGGTCGGCGCGCTGTCGTGCCTGGTGCTGCTGTTCTTCCTGCTGGCGTCCGGCGACCTGTTCCTGCGCAAGCTGGTGCGGGTGCTGCCGCGGCTGCGCGACAAGCGCCGCGCGGTCGAGATCTCGCGCGAGATCCAGACCGACATCGGTCACTATTTCCTGACGATCACCGCGGTCAATCTCGCACTGGGCGCGGTCACCGCCGCGACGATGGCGCTGCTCGGTCTGCCGAACCCGCTGCTGTGGGGCGTGATCGTCGCCGCCTTCAACTTCATCCCGTACGTGGGCCCGGCCGCGAGCCTGGTGGTGCTGACGATCGCGGCGATCGTCGCATTCGATACCTGGCAGCGGATCGTCTCGGTACCCGCCGCGTTCGCGCTGCTGACCTTGATCGAAGGCAACCTGATCCAGCCGCTGGTGATCGGCGGCCGGCTGGCGATCAACCCGGTGGTGATCTTCCTCGCGGTGATGGCGTTCGGCGTGCTGTGGGGCATTGGCGGCATCGTCATCGCGGTGCCGGTGCTGGTGGTGATCCGGATCTGCGCCGATCACATCCCGTCGATGTCGGCGATCGGCGAATTCATCGCCAAGGACTAGGGCCTGCTCACCCTACGTTCGTGCCCGCCTGAGGCCCTAGGAGCCTGGCGCGCTCCGCTCAGTCGCCGTTGCCCGCCTTGCCCGCCGATTCGACCAGCGCGACGATGCGGCCCGGATCGACCGGCTTGACCAGATAGAGGTCGATGCCGGCCTGGCGGGCGGCCAGATGGTCCTGATCGCGACCGTGGCCGCTGATGCCGATGATGCTGAGCCGCCCTTCGATCGCCTGCCGCAGCCGGCGCGCCAGCTCCAGCCCGCTGATGTCGGGCAGGCCGACATCCAGCAGCACCACGTCGGGCCGGCGGCGGCTGGCCGCCTCGAGCGCCGAACGCCCGTCCTGCGCGGTCTCGACGCGATGTCCCGCCATCTCGAGCAGCATCGCCATGCTGTCGGTGGTGTCGACGTTGTCGTCGACGATCAGCACCTGGACGCCTGCCTGCGAACCCGGATCGTTCATCGTCGATTCGTAGATGTATGAGGCATGGATCTTCCGGATTCTACCGGCTCGAGGGGCGTGAGCGGTGCACGCCGCCACCTCGAGCCAGTGGATATCCGCGCAGACGCCGCCATCGGTGCGCGCCGGCCGGGCCGCACAAGAACCGCAGCCATCGGCGTGGGCATCGTCGGCGGCTCGCGCACCGGCACCGGATTCTCGGCCGGCGGCGGATCGTCGACCTCGGGCGGCAGCGGGTCGGGCATCGGCGCGGGGGCTGGCGGCGGCGATGGCGTCGGGGGCATGGGCGGCACCGGTTCGGGCGCCGGAATGCCCATCATGCTCCGGGCCCACGGGAGCGAATGCCGGCGGGTCGACGGCCAGTTTGTCATCAGCGATGCCTCCGGTCGGGTCGAATCGGGACGGATTCAGACCTCGGCAAGCGACGTGCCTGCGCGGCGCGGACGTGGCCATGCATCGCCCGCGGTCACGGCCGCCTTCATGAGTCCCGATCATTCGACGCGCGGTCATCGGTCACACGCGGCCCATCGGTCACATCGTCGTCCCCGCTGGGCACACCGCTTGCCCCTGCCCTCGCCATCCGCAACCACTCTCGAGGGCACACCATGATCCCGATCACTTCGACCCGCATGCTGCTCGGCATCGGCCTTGCCACCGCGCTGCTGAGCGCCTGCGGTGGCGGCAGCAGCGACAACTTCGACGACCGCATCAATGCCGCCGCTCCGGTTGCGCGGCTGGTCCATGCCGCCTCCGGCGCGCCGGCGGTCACGTTGTTCCGCAACGGCACCGCCGAGCCTTCGGCCAGCAACGTCGAGTACCGCTCCGGCACGCCGTACTACGAGGTGCCGACCGGCAATGCCGCCTTCTCGCTGCGCACCGCGTCCGGCGGCAGCGAAGTGGCGACCGCGACGATAGATGCCGGGCGCGGCCACAAGTACACGCTGATCGCGATGCTGACCTCTTCGGGCGTGGACCTGACGCCGATCGACGATCCGTACAACAAGAGCCTGACCAGCGACAACGCCCGCGTCCGGGTCGTCAACGCATCGGTCAACGCGCAGAACGTCGACATCTACCTGACCGCGCCGTCGGTGGACCTGAACACCGTCAACCCGACGGTGCCGGCGGTCGGCTACCGGCAGGTGCGGCCCGCCACCGGCGAGAACTCGGTCGAGCTGGAAGGCGGCACCTACTGGCTGCGCATCACCGCGCAGGGCAGCAAGACGACGATCTACACCCGCCAGGTCGAGGTGCCGCGGAACGCCGACTGGCTGCTGGTGACGATTCCCGACCCGGGCGTCTCGGTGCTGAACCCGGGCAACATCCGCGTGCTGCAGGTCGGCCCGGACAGTACCGTCGAGCTGCCGTCGACGTTGCAGTGACGATATCGGCCGCCGACGAAGCGATCCCCGTCAACGACGGGGCCGTTCCTCGGCGGCCAGTTCGTCGAGCAGAGCGCGCTGCTCCTCGACCGCACGCTTCAAACCGGCGACCGCCTTGTCGAAGATCGGGCCGCCGGACCCGAGGTCCAGCAGGTGCAGCCAGCCGACCATCGCGTTCAGCGGCGTGCGCAGATCGTGCGATGCCTTCGCGACGATGCGTGCCTCGTCCGGCTGCAGCACCACGATCCACAGCGGCGGATTCTCGTCGAGACGCAGCAGGCGGCCGGACAGCGGCCGGCCGTTGATCTGCATCGGCGGCACCGGCGCCGCCATGCCGGCCGCCGCGCCGTCGGCCATCGTCTGCAGCCACTGCAGCACCGGCCCGTCGAAGCACTCGGCGTCGCTGCGACCGCGCAGCGCGCCCGCGGCCGGCGCGAGCCACTGCAGGAACGTGCTGTTGGCCACCAGATAGCGGCCATCGTCGTCCTTGACCGCTATCGCCAGCGGCAGCGCATCGAGGATGTTGGCGAGCAGGGGCGTCATGGCGGATCGAGCTGTTTGCCGGGTGGCGCGGCAACCATCATGCCCGAAGCGGGGCTTTGCCGGTGCGGATGGACCCGGGCTGCTAGACTTGCCGATTCCCCCGTACACCCTCAATCATGCCGCCGCCCGACCGCGCTGCCCGGCCCGCCATCGTCATTCGCGGAGCCCGCCAGAACAACCTGAAGAACCTGGATCTGGACCTGCCTACCGGCGAGCTGGTCGTGGTCACCGGCGTGTCCGGCTCCGGCAAGAGCACGCTGGTCAACGACACCTTGTACG
>DAISWF010000094.1:13015-18866 GCA_036826495.1 Burkholderiaceae bacterium | reverse complement strand
TGCAGCCGAGTGGTGGCCAGCGGGCAGGCCTGGGCGAGCTGGCCTTCGAGCTGGTTGCGCTGGCGGGCGGCGGCCGCGCCCAGCTCGGTCAGGCGCGCGGCATGTTCGTCGCTGGCGGCCTGGCGGCCGGCGGCGAAGCCTTCCTGATAGCCGCGCTCGCGGCCTTCGGCGCAGGCCGCTTCGACGCGGGCGGTCTCGCCGTCGTGCAGCCCTTGGAGCCGGCCGCACAGCGCCAGCGCATCGTCGAACACCGGCACCTCGGCGGCGCGCAGCACCCGGCGGGTCGATGCGATGCCCAGATCGCCCCGGCGATGCCACAGCACGAAACTCATCGGATCACCTCGATTCGGGAGCCGGCCGGGCCGGCGGTTCGTCGGTGCCAGGCTCGGCGGCGAGGTCGCCGGCGCGCTCGACCATCATCTGGGCCAGCACCGGCGCGAGCTCGGACGGCTGCACCGGCGACCACAGCGCGGTCATCGCGGCGCGCAGCGGCCCGTCGGGCAGGGTGGCCAGCAGCACTGCGCAGCCGTTGGCGCGCAGCGCCGGCACGATCTGCTCGGCGCGGTTCATCAGCGGGCCGTCGAACAGGTCGCCGGGCAGCGGCGCCTGCGCTTCGTGCGAGGTCAGCAGGCGCTGCAGATACTCGATGCCGACCGCTTCGCGCGCGGCGGCGATGCGCGGCTTGTCGATCCACAGACGGATCGCCGGCGCGCAGGCGAGCGCGCCGACGCGGCAGCAGAAGCGGGCGAGCTGCTCGTCGGACGCGGTGAGCCAGCCGGGGGCGGCGTCGAGGTCATGCCATTCGAGGGGGTCGGCAAGCGCCGGGGCGCCCGCCACCAGGCGGCGCGCGATGTTGGCCCGGCGCCGGCGCAGCTCGCGCAGCGACCCGGTCACCGATCGCCCCGCGAACGGCGGCGCCAGCTCATCAGGAGGCCGGCCACCAGCGCGATGACGCCGACGGCGCCGCCGGCGATCACCGGCACCGTCAGCCCACCGAACGGACCGGCGGCGGCCGGCGGATTGATCGTGCCGGCCGGGTTCGCCGCAGCGGCCTGGGCGGCGATCGGCGTCGCCGCCACGTCGGGCATCCGGTTCAGCGCCGGCATCACGGTGCCGGCGGATGCACTGGCCTTCGGTGCGTTGTCGCCCGGCATCGGCTCGGCCGGGAACAGCGCGACCGTCACGTTCGAGTACTTCAGGCCCTCGATGCTGTTGACCACCAGCGCCTTGATCTGGGTGACCTGGGGCTGCAGGTTGCGGTCGGCGCGGTGCTTGATGAACACCGCGGCGGCCGACGGCTGCGGCTTGTCGAGCATCGGGTTGTGCTCGGGCATCACCAGGTGCACGCGGGCGGTGATCACGCCGTCGATGTTGGCGATCGTGTTGGCGATCTCCTGCGACATCGCATGCATCAGCCGGGCGCGCTCCTCGAGCGGCGACGACACGAAGCCTTCGCGCTTGAACACCTTGCCCATGCTGTCGAACTGCTCGCGCGGATAGCCCTGGGCATTCAGCGCGCGCACCGCGGAGGCGAACTCGTCGCGGCTGGTGGAGATCGAGAACTTGCCGTCCTTGGTGTGCTTCTCGGCCTTGATGCCGGCGGTGTACAGCACCGCCACCATCTCGTTGGCCTGCCGCTCCGAGAGCTGGCCGTAGAGCTCCTGATCCGACGAGCAGCCGGCCAGCGCCAGCAGCAGGGCGCCGGCGGCCGCGGCCACGAAACGGGGGAAGACGGTGAACATGATGCGGGTTTCCTCGGTCTCGTGGTGCCGGGTTCAGGACTGCTGGCGGAAGAGCTGCTGCAGGCCGTCGGCGGTGCGGTTGGCGATGTTCGACGTGAGCTGACAGTGGAACATGAATTCCTGGCAGCGCACGCTCAGGTCGAGGATCTCTCCGGGCGTCATCTCCTTGCCGCTGGCCTTGTAGGCCTGGGCGTCGGTCGATATCCGCTGCGCTTCGCCGTTGATGTGCTCGAAGGGTTTCATCAGTGCCTTGGCGGTGTCGCCGGGGCCTTCGGACCCCCGGGCTTCGAGCCGCGCGCCGGCCTGAGTCAACGACTGGTGGAAGTTGTTCAGGTCGGTCAGCGAGACGTTGTAGCCCGCCTGCATCACTCCGCCCGCGCCCTGCCCGGGCGCGACGGAGTTTGCAGGGGTGAGCGCCGCGGCTGCGATTTCGACTGACATGGCGGTGCTCCGTTGCGGTGGTGGTGACGATTACGGTGCCGATCAGGACTTGCGGGCCATCGTCGACAGGGCCTCGCCGACCGACGACAGGGAGGTGTGCGAGCTGGTCGACAGGAACCCCATCTTCATCGATTCGGCGGTCAGCTTGGTGATCGCCGACGGGGTGTCGTCGTGCTCCAGCGCGGCGGACATCTCTTCGATCGTCGCGGCCTGCTTGTCCAGGGCGGAACCCCAGGCGGCGGCCATCGCTTCGAACCAGGATCCGCTGCCGTTCTTGGAGTTCTCGGCCTTGGCCTTGGCTTCGCTGGTGAGGGGGGCCATGGCCAGGTTCGTGATCGCGGTGACGTTGCCCATTTTGATGCTCCTTGGAAGTTGAGGTGATTCAGGGTGGCTGTACAAATGAGTTGCAGGGACTCGATCAGAAGTTCAAGGAAGTTTTCTCGCCGTCACGCTCGAGCGCCACGGTGGCGGCGCCGATCTTGACGATCCGGTGGCCGGTGGGCAGCGTCGCGCCGACGAAGTAGCGGGAGCCGTCGGCGGTCACCAGGTAGGCGGTGGCGCCGGGGACCAGGGACGCGATCCGCTTGCCCGGGTCGGTGTTGACCGGCGCCGGCGGGGGCGGCACCGGCTTGGCGGTGTTGCGCACTTCCAGCGATTCCAGGCCGCGCACGTCGCGGCGCACCGCTTCCTCGGCACGGGCCAGGCCGGCGGTGTCGCGCTCGGACACCTGGGCGACGACCCGGCCGCGGCCGGCGACCTGGGCGTCGGCGTCGATGCCGTTGATCCGGAAGATCTCGGAGACCTCGCGGGCCAGGGTTTCCTCGACGATCACTTCGATCGTCGGCTTGAACGCGGCGGTGGCCAGCCACTGGTCGAGCCGCTCGCGCTGCTCGACGGTGGTCAGGCGGCCGCGCAGCACGATCTGGCCGTTGCCGCGGGTGACGATCTGCAGGTCGGGGAACTCGCTGCCGCGAAGCTGATCGGCGAAGCGGGAGACCGGGTCGGCATCGGCGGCCACGACCGGGGTCGCGGCGCGGGCGCCGTAGTGGGCGACGCCCATCGCGCCGCCGCAGATCAGCAGCACGGTGGCGCCGGCGGCGGCCAGCCACAGGTCGGCACGCTGCGCCAGGCCCTTCTTGGCCGGGGCGGAGGCGCGGCGGGTGGCGGCGGCGAACGCGGCCTGGGAGGCCCGGTCGTCGGCGGCTTTGCCGTTCTTGCCCGATTTGCCGGAGACCGGCTGGTCGGCGGATTCGTCGGAGTCGGTAGTGGCGCTGCCGGCCCAGCGGTCGACGCAGGCCAGGCCGAACGCGACGGCGGAGCTGCCGATCGTCAGCGGCGTGCCGGCAGGCCATTCGGTCTGCTGGCCGGCGGCCAGTTCACGGTTGCCGAGGCGGGCCTTGCCTTGCAGCACTTCGATCGAGCCGGCCGGCAGCTCCGCGATCAGGCGGACCCGGGCGGCTTCGCCGTTACCGCTCAGCACGATGTCGGCGGCGGCGTCGTCCTCGGTGGTCAGCAGGAACGGCCGGCCCTGGTCCAGCGGCGCCCGGGCGCCCCGCTGGGGGCCACTGCTCACGCGCAGTTCGAGGGCTTGCAGGGTTTCGATCTGGGCGGCGGCACGGTCCATTTTGGGAACTCCGAGTCAGGCTGTACGGCTCTAGGTTGCAGCCGCTCGGAATTCGGTTCACTCCGGTTTGAGCACCCGGCCGTTGTCGGGATCGTCGCGCAGCGCCGCGGCGATCGAGCGGGTGGTGGCCGGCAGCGCATCGAGGTCGACGACGACCGAGCGGCGCGGCGCCGGAGCGGGCGCTGCGGCCTGTGCGGGGGCGGGCCCGGCCGGGGCGGGGGCGGCCGGGGCGGGGGCCGCGGGCGCCTGCACCTGCACGGTGCCGGGGACCGGAGCGGGCGCCGGAGCCGGGGTCTGGGTCTGGATCACCCGCGGCGCCGGTTCCGGCGCGTTCGGGCCGGTGGGGGTGGCGCCGGCGCGCACCGCGCCCAGGGTGCTCTGCGCGGCGGCGGTGCGGGTGCCGGCCAGCCGCGGCGTGATCAGGAACATCCGTTCGACGCGGGTGCTGCTGGAGGTCTTGTTGCGGAACGCGGCGCCGATCACCGGCACGTCGCCCAGGCCCGGCACCTTGTCGACGCCGTTGGTGGTGATCTCGCGGATCATGCCGCCGATCAGCAGGCTCTCGCCCTCGGCGATCAGCGCCTGGGTGTTGACGGTGGAGCGCTCGACGACCGGGATCTGGTCGACCTGGCGGTTCGAGATGTTGCCGTCCTCGACGTTGACCAGCAGCTTGATCCGGGTCTGCGCGGAATCACGGAACACGTGCGGGGTCACGCGAAGCTGGGTGCCGGCGCTGACGTTGAAGAGGTCGACCTCGTTGCGGCCGGCCACCCGGACGAAGAAGGTCTGGCTGTTGTCGAACAGCGCCTCGACGTTCGACAGGGTCACCACCTGCGGGCTGGACACGATGCGGGCGGCGCCCTCGGTCTGCAGCGCGCGGATGCGGGCGATGAACTGGCCGACCGAGCCGAGCACGACCGACGCGGCGCCGCCGCTGCCGGTGGTGGGCACCGACCCGCTGAACGAGGCTTCGCGGCCGTCGTTGTTCCAGCGCCAGTTCACGCCGAGCTCGCTGGCCCGGTCGACG
The DNA here is from genome assembly GCA_036826495.1 of Burkholderiaceae bacterium. Taxonomy (GTDB): domain Bacteria; phylum Pseudomonadota; class Gammaproteobacteria; order Burkholderiales; family Burkholderiaceae_E; genus DAISWF01. The sequence goes on along the minus strand of DAISWF010000094.1, from coordinate 14,032 downwards.
TTGACGTCGATGATCGTCGCCTCGATCTCGAGCGACTGCGGCTCGACGTCGAGCGCGGCGATCAACTGCTCGTAGCGCGGCATCCGGTCGGCCGAGTCGCGGACGATCACCGCGTTCAGGCGCTGGTCGGCCTGGATGCGCACCTGGTTGACCTCCGGCGCGACGGCCTGCGGCTGCTGGGCCGCGACCTCCTCGGGCTGGGCGGTGCGCGCCAGCGCATTGACCAGCCGGTCGACCTGCTCGCCGCGGGCATCGTCGGCGCTGGCCTTCTTCTCGCCCTGGCCGGCCAGCCCCTGGCCCTTCAGCGAAGGCTGGGTGGGGCGCAGCAGCGTCTCGCGGCCCAGCGGCTTGTTGACCCGCGAATCGACCAGCGAGCGGACGATGGTGGCGACGCCGGGCACGACGACCTGGCGGCCGCCGATCGTCATCGTCACGTCATGCGCCCAGGCGTACTTCAAATAGAAGACGCGGAAATCGGCGGCGGCCGGCGGCTGGTTGCCGGGCGCGGTCTGCCCCTGCGCGGCACGCACCAGTTCTTCGACCTGCTCGACGAAGCGGCGGGCACCGACCGCCACCATGTTGCCTTCGCCGCTGCGCCGCAGCGTGTTGCGGGTGTCGGTCAGGTCCAGGTCGGCGACTTCGCGCATCATCCGCTCGGACAGCGCCGGCGTGACCGCGAACGTGCGGCGCGCCAGGTCCGAGGCGCTGCTGACGTGCATCACCGAGCCGTCGTAATAGGTGATCAGGTTGTAGACGCGGGCGACGTCGCGCAGCACCTTTGCGGCGGGGCCCGAGAACGTGCCGTTGACCGAGCCGGCGAGGTTGGGGCTGATCGAGGCGAGCACATCCATCGACGCGAACATGTCCTGCAGGAATGCGTTCAGCGGCTGCTCGCGCGCGGTCAGCGAGATGAGCCGGCCGCCATTGGGCATCGAGGCGGCGGCAGCGGCGGTCGCCCCGGCCAGCAGCATGGCGGCAAGAACGATCCGCAGAGTGCGCCCCAGCCAGCCGTCGAGG
>DAISWF010000094.1:0-13005 GCA_036826495.1 Burkholderiaceae bacterium | reverse complement strand
CTGGCGCTCGCGCTGGTGGTGCTGTACTTCTGGATGGAGCGCGCGGAGCGCCGCGGGTGCTGAGGAAACGGGATACCGGCCATCGGTAACTCCTGGCGGTGCGGTGTGACCGTGAGTGTGCCGCTTTTGGGCGCCGGTTCAAAGAGTTTCCGGCTGGTCGGAGAACTTGACGGGGCTTACCCCGGAACGTCGGCCGGGGAAGTGCCCGCGACGGGGCCCGGGACAGCGTCGGGCGGGCCGCGTTGCAGCCGCCCGACCGCCCGGGACTTCAGGCCGCGCGGGGAAGTCAGGCCCGCGAGGTTCAGGCCGCCCGCAAGGCCGAGCCGCCGGCCACCGGGCTGGCGATCCGGTCCAGCACATCCAGCTTAAGCGTCGGCATCAGCTCATGGTAGGACAGCACCGGCGTGTCGAAGCATTCCTGCTCGATCAGCTTGCGCACGTGGAAGCGGACGTCGATCGAGGTCAACACCGCGGCGGGCTTGTGGGTATTGACGGAGGCGGCGATCGTCTCGCTGACCGCCCGCGCCGCATCGGGATCGAGGGCGAGCTGCGACACGCCGGCGCTCACCCGGATCGCCTTGCGCAGCACTTCCTCCAGCGCCGGTTGCAGCATCACCGCGGCGAGCTGGCCGCTCGGCGCGACCTGGTGGCTGATCTGGCGGCGCAGCGCGACGCGGGTGAACTCGGCCACCGCATGGACGTCCTTCTCGCGCTGGCTGATCTCGGCCAGCGCCTCGAGGATGTCGCGCATGTTGCGGATCGACACGCCCTCGCCGACCAGCCGGCGGAACACCTCGGCGACCCGCTGCAGCGGCAGCCCGCGGGCCACTTCCTTGACGATGTCGGGCATCTCGGCCGACGCGCGGGTCAGCATGTTGGTGGTGTCCTGCGCGCCGATGAACAGGCCCGCGTTGCGACGCACCGCATCGCGGATCGCCGCGCCGAGCTCGAGCGCCGGCTCCTCCGGCAGCGGGCCCGCGGCGATCGGCACCTCGAAGGCCAGCAGCTCCCAGCGGCCCTGGTCGGCGCCCTGGTCCTCGTGACCGAACACGTGGATCTTCGGCAGATGCAGGCCGAGCGTCAGGTTGAAGCTGTCGAGCGTGTCCTGCAGCGTCGCCGTCAGGCGCGCGCCTTCGCCGCCGGCCAGCAGCCGCGACGGCACCCGCAGCAGCAGCGGCACCGACGCGCGCTGCGCCTGGTTCGCGGTGGACGTGACCTCCTGCGGCTTGTCCATCTTTCCGACGAGCTTCTGCACGGTCGGATTGCGGACGTTGCGCAGCCATTCGATGAACGCCGGGTTCAGCACCGCGCCGGCCACGCCGAAGACGAAGGCCAGGGCGGCGAACACCGGCTTAGGGAAGCCGGGCACCAGCATCAGCAGCAGGCAGATGCCGCCGGCGACCAGCAGCCCCCGCGGCTTGGCGCCGATCTGCTTGCGGATCGCGTCGCCGAGGTGGCGGTCTTCCTCGTCGGTGGTGCGGGTCACGATCAGGCCGGCGGCCATCGCGCCCAGCAGCGCCGGGATCTGCGCGACCATGCCGTCGCCGATCGTCAGGATCGAGTACTTGGTGATCGCGGTGCCGAAGTCGAGGTCCTGCATCATCACGCCGACGCCCAGCCCGCCCAGCAGGTTGATCGCGATGATGACGATGCCGGCGATCGCGTCGCCCTTCACGAACTTCATCGCGCCGTCGAGCGAGCCGTGCAGCTTGCTTTCCTGCTCCAGCGTGCGGCGGCGGCGGCGCGCCTCGTCCTTGTCGATCAGGCCGGAGCGCAGGTCGGAATCGATCGACAACTGCTTGCCGGGCATCGCGTCGAGCGAGAAACGGGCGGCGACCTCGGCGACCCGCTCGGCCCCCTTGGCGATGACGATGAACTGCACGACCGTGATGATCAGGAACACCACCAGGCCGACGACCAGGTTGCCGCCGGCCACCGTCTTGCCGAAGGTGTCGATGATGTGGCCGCCCTCGCCGTGCAGCAGGATCATCCGGGTGGTGGCGATCGACACCGACAGCCGGAACAGCGTGGTCAGCAGCAGCACGCTGGGAAACGCCGAGAACTCCAGCGGCGACGCGATGTAGACGCCGAGCAGCAGCAGGATCACGCCGACCGCGATGTTGATCGCCACCAGCACGTCGATCAGCCAGGCCGGCAGCGGCAGCACCATCATCGCGACGATCGCGATGATGGCCACCACCAGCAGCAGGTCGCTGTAACGGGAGGCGATGCCCTCGCGAGCCGAGGTTGCCTTGCGGAAGTAGTCGGCCATCAACATCGTTCACTCCCCGCGGGCGATCAACTGGCCGGTGGGCGACACCGAGAAGGCCTCGCCCAGGCGCCGGTAGACGGTCATCACCTTGCGCACATAAGCCTGGGTTTCGGCATAGGGCGGTACGCCGCCGTACTTGGCGACCGCGCCTTCGCCGGCGTTGTAGGCGGCCAGGGTCAGCTTCAGGTCGTCGCCGTAGCGCTGGCGCAGATTGGACAGGTAGGCGGCGCTGGCGCGCAGGTTCACGTCGGCCTTGTGCAGGTTCTCGGCCTTGTCGACGCCGAAGCGCTTGCCGGTGGCCGGCATCACCTGCATGACGCCGCGGGCGCCGGCATGCGAGACCGCCTCGGTGTTGTGGCGCGATTCGATGTGCGCGACCGAGTGCAGCAGCAGCGGATCGATCTGGAACTCCAGCGCGGCTTCGGTGATCGCCGGAGCCAGCGCGATGACGCGGATCGCGTCACGGGTCGGCGGCGTGGCGGGCGGGCGGCGCTGGATCTTCGGATCGACGGCCGGCGTGGCCGGTGCCTTCGGGGCCGCGGCGGCCGGCACCGTGTCGGCGATCGTGCGGGTCGGCTTGTCGTAGAGGTCGAGCTGGGCGGCGCGGTGCGGGGTCAGCGGCGCGGCCAGGCCGGGGCACTGCTCGGCCAGCATCGTGAAGCGCTCGCCTTCGATCGGGCGGGTGGCGGGGCCGATCGCACCGCTGCAGACCTGTGCCCAGGCCGGCGCGCAGCCCAGAGTCAGGGTGAACAGGACCGCGCGGGGGAAGGTGAAGCCTGGCATGGTGTACTGCTCCGGTGGGATTGTGGCTAGGTTGCGGCGCCACGCCAAGCGGTTCAAATGAATTGCGCGGAAGCGGCCGGCGGCCGGCCGGACAGCCGGCGGCATCTGCGCTGCCCGACGCCCGGGCTCCTCACTCCCGGGGCGTTCGCCGGTGCTCACTTGACGCGCAGCTCGATCGATTCGTGGGCCAGCGCGCCCCCCGACACGTTGATGAACGCCGCCTTGACCTGTTCGAGGGAGGTGACCTTCAGCGGCACCAGGTCGCCGGCGGCGACGCCGGCCGGCAGCTCGGCGAGCACGTCACGGTCGGTGGCGAAGCAGGCGACGGTTTCGGGGATGCCGCGCGGGTTCATCACCAGCTCGAAGCGGCCGGCACCCGGCAGGTTCAGGCCGCTGGCGACCTCGACCCGCGAGTCGCGCTGGAAGCGGTTCGGGAAGAACCGCACGATCCGGCGTTTCTCGTCGTGCAGGAAGCAGTAGACGTGGGCGTCGCGGTTCGGGCGGACGGTCAGCGCGACCGGCTCGCCACGGGCGTAGACGCCGTTCTCGTTGCTGGCCGCGAGCTGCAGGGTCAGCAGCCGGGAGGCGGCCGGGCCTGTGCGGCCGGCGGGCGGCAGCGCGGCGAGCGGGCCGGCGGCGGGACGGGCATCGACGGGGCCCGCGGCCGCCGGCGGCGCAGCGTAGGCCTGCGGCGGCGCGCCGGCGGGGGGCTGGCCGGGATTCTGCTGCGCAGCCGCCGCCTGGACGGCCGCAGCCCGTTCCGCCGCCAGCGTGGCGCGGGCGTTCGCGATCGTGCCGGCATCGGCCAGCACCCAGGCCTTGAAGAATTCCAGCGACAGCTTCGTCTCGCGCGGCTGGCCCAGCGCTTCGCGGGTGCCGGCGACCGCTTCGCGGAACGCGGCGTTCGGGCCGCCGTCGACCGGGCCGTCATACAACTGCTGGCGGCTCATCGTCGACTGGAACCAGGCGATCAGCTCGCGCGGGCGGGCGGCCAGCGCGTCGTACCAGTCCTGGATCTCGGCGTTGACGGCGGCGTTGCTGTTGTCGACGCCGAAGCAGCTCCAGTACGGCACACGGGTCAGCCGGCCGACCAGCTCGATCGTCGACAGCTCGACCAGCGCGCGGGCGGCGCCGGTGGCGGTGGTGGCGGCGGCGACGCTGAACGGCTGGCCGAACTTGGTGAAGGTGGCCGGGCCGGTGCGCAGATGGATGTCGTTGTGGCGGCTGGTGCCGGGCACGATGCTCATGTCGGTGCTGTCGACCAGCGCCAGATCGAGCCCGATCGCCTTGCCCTGCGGCGTGGTGCCGCCGTTCAGCTCGAGCGTGCCGCGCACCGTGTAGTTGGCCGGGCCGTCCGGATTGGCCGAGCGGGTGACCGCCTGCCCGGGCACCACCAGCCTGATCGCGCGGCTGCGCTGGGTGATGTCGGAGATGGCGGCCGACAGGAAGCTGTTCAACTGCACGCGGGCCTCGCGGTCGCCGGTGGGCCCGGCGTCGATCGCCAGGGTCAGGTCACGCACGCCGCGCTCGAGCAGCAGGCCGTCCATGCAGCGCAGCGCCGGGCCCAGCGCGCTGGGCGCCGTCGCCGGCACCGACGGTGCGCGCGGCGCGTCGGCATTGCCCTGGGTCGCGCAGCCGGCCAGCACGATCAGCAGCGCGGGGATCGCCGCCAACGCCGTGAGCGGCCGGGACCGGCGATCGGGGTGGCGCTTCACGGGGGGCGGCATCGGGGCTTCTCCTTGGCTCGGGTTGCTCAGGTCGGTTGCACGCTCGGCCTGCGGGGTTCAAGAAGTCCTGAGTCTCGTCGGATCCGGCCTGGCGGTGGGGCTCGGTTTTCAGTTCGCCGCGGTGCGCACCGCCGCGCAGCCGCCGTTGGGGCTGGGCTTGAAGCAGAAGTCGCCGGTCAGGCTGGAGCTCTCCCACGGCACCTGCAGCCGCGAGGTTTCGCGCGCGACGTTCAGCCGCACCTGCTTGAACAGCATCTCGATCGGCAGACCCGGCGTCTTCAGGTACGACACCAGGTGCTTGGTGTACAGGCTGTTGCGATCGTCGGGACTGTCGAGCGCGACACCGCCGGGCGCCGTCGAGAACGCCACCATCGTGCCGAGCGGCGCCTCCAGCGGCGCCAGGCCCGACGCGGCGGTGCCGCGGAACTTCAGCCGGCGCCCGTCGGGGCCCAGCACCTCGCCGCCGGCGAACGGATTGTTGCGGCAGGCATCGAGGATCACGATGTTGATGCCGGTCTTGAGCTGGCCCAGCCGGTCGAGCAGCTCGGCGACGTCGGCGCTCTTGCTCGGCACATCGTCCTCGGCGCGGATGTCGCCGTCGATCGGCAGCAGATAGTTGCGGCCCTTCACCTGGAAGCCGTGGCCGGCGTAGTACAGCAGCCGCACCTGCGAGTCCTTGCCGCGGCTGATGAACTGGCGCATCGATTCCAGCATGTCGCGCAGCGACGCGTTCTCGCGCTGGATCACCTCGAAGCCCAGGCCGCGCAGGTTGTCGCCGACCAGCCGGGCATCGTTGACCGGGTTCTTCAGCGGGCCGACCTTGTAGTCGGCGTTGCCGATCACCAGCGCGAGCCGCGATTCGGGGGCGGCCGCATGGGCACGGCGGGCGATTCCCGCCTGGGCGAGCGCCGCGGCCAGGCCGGCGCCGAGGAGCACGCGGCGGGCCGGCGAGCGGAGGGCGTCGCCTGCCTGCACGGCGACGTGGCCGGGCAGGGGTTTGCGGGAGGCGGCGAATGGCTTCATGGCGATTCTCCGGGGAGGTCGGGCTCGGTGGCGCGATGAGGCGTCGGGCGTTCGTCGGGGCGTCGGGCGTCCGGCCGGTGCTTTTCGGGCGTCCGGCCGGTGCGTCTTCGATCAGTCGCGGGCCGGCACGGCGTCGAGCACCGCGCTGGATTCGACGAAGCGGTTGGCATTGACCTTCGCGACGGCATCGTCGATTTTCTTTGCAGGCACCCGCACGTACCAGTCGCCGAGCTGGCCGGGGCCGCCGGCCATCGTGCCCTCGATCTCGACCAGCAGCAGCCGGATGTCGGCCTCGGTGGCGTCGGCCTTGAAGTTCAGCTTGAGCACCGGCCCCTGCTCGGTGCCCGCCGGCCTGACCGCGCGGATCTCGCTGTGTCCATCGTCCCGCATGTAGTTGGCGAGCATCACCGACTGCACCGCGACCACCGCCAGCGCGGTGGCCAGCACCGGCTTCAGCGAGAAGCTGGCCAGCCAGTTGCGCAGCCGGTCGCCGACGGTGAGCCGGGCCTGGCGGCGCAGCGATTCCTCGCGGCGCTGGGCGGCCTGCTCGTCGGCCTGGCGGACCGCGGCGGCGCGGGCGATCTCGGCCTTCTCGATCTCGATGCGCCGCAGCACACGGTCCAGCCCGATGTCGGGCGCGGTCTCGGGAATGCTCTCGCGAAGCTGCCGCTGCAGGGTCAGGTACCACTCGAGCTCGCCGCGCGCCTCGGGGTGCTCGGCCAGGTATTCATCGACCCAGCGGCGATCGGCGTCGGCCAGCGTGCCGTTCACGTACCAGGGCAACAGTTCGGTCAATCGTTCGCTCATGATCTTGCTCCGGGCGCCAGGCCGCCTTCGCGTTCGACCAGCAGGCGCAGACAGTTGGTGAGTTTCTTGCGGGCGTGGAACAGCCGCGTCTTGATCGTTCCCTCGGGGCTCTGCTGGACGTCGGCCACTTCGCTGACGCTCATGCCTTCGTAGAACACCAGGTGGATGCACTCGCGGTGCTCGTCGCTCAGCTTGCTCATGCAGTGCTGCACGCCCTCGTGGCGCTGCTTCTGTGCGAGCACGTCGAACGCGCAGCCGCCTTCGTCGGGAATCTGGTCGGCCATCTCGTCGATGTCCTCGTGGTCGCTGTCGCGCCGGCGCGAGCGGTAGGCCATCAGGCACTTGTTGCGCGCGATGCCGATCAGCCAGGTGCTGAACTGCGCATCCCCGCGGAATGCCGTCGGGTTCTTCCAGATCTCGAACAGGGTATCGGACACGACTTCCTCCGCCTGCGTGGGGTCACCCAGTTGCCTGAGCGAATACGCATACAGCTTGCGGCTGAACGCGTTGTACAAGGTTCGGAAAGCCGCTTCGTCCGACTTGGCGATGCGATCGAGCAGTAACCGTACGTTCTGGTTGTCCATGGCTCTCGATATGCCCAGCTTCTGCGTAGGTGATTCGCGCGGCCATGGTAACTCCCGTTGCGCCGTCGTGTCGGGTGTATGTCGGCTTCAGTTGCCGCGGAACTGCACGCGGCGGTTCTCGGCGGCGAACGGATTGTTTTCGTCGTAAGGCTGGGCCTTGCCCATGCCCACCGCGGTCAGCCGCGACGGCTCGATGCCGGCCACGTCGACCAGGTACTGCTTGACCGCCAGCGCGCGGCGGCGCGACAGCTCGAGGTTGTACTGCTCGCCGCCCTTGGCGTCGGTGTGGCCCTCGATCGTCACCTTGCGGTCGGGGTCGAGCATGCGCACGCCCTGCGCCAGCGCGTCGAGCTGCGAGCGGGCGCGCGGCAGGATCTCGGCGGAGTCGAACGCGAACTGGATCGGCAGCGCCAGCGCGGAAGCCTTCGGCGCGCGCGGCTCGGCGGCGGGGGCCTTGCCGGCGGACGCGTCGTCGAGCATCCGGATCGATCTGGTACGGATCGGTTCCGACGGCTGGCCGCCGAGGATCCGGGCGACCTCGCGCGGGTCGACGCGATCGGATTCCTGATAGAGGCGTACGTCGCCGCTGCCGGCCGCATGGACCAGCGCCGCGGGCGGGGCGAACATCAGGGTGGCGATCAGCAGGATCCGAATCATGGCGACTCTCCGGTTCGAAGGACTCGTCCAGGCTGGGTTTCAGGCCGCGGCGAATCGGTTCAAGGAAATTTGACAGGGTGTCCGGCCGGGCGGGACCGGCGGGTCTGGGGGGGCCGGAGCGGTGCCGGAGCGATGCCGGCCGGGCCCCTGACCAGTATGCGGGTTGCACGGCGCGGTCCGCTGAAGCAAGATGACCGCGTTGCAGTTCCGCCCTGCCGCGGTGGCCGTTTCATGAACCGTCGTCGTCCCGTCCTGCGGGGTCTCGCAGCGCTGACCGCAGCGCCCGCCCTGGCGTTGTCCGCGCCGGCGCCGGCGCGCGCCCAAAAGGCCGAGCGCAAGATCGCGCTGGTGATCGGTAACAGCCGGTATCCGGCCATTCCGCTGCCGAATCCGGAGAACGACGCCCGACTGATCGCGGCCAATCTGCGCACGCTCAATTTCGACACCACGTTGCAACTGAACCTCAATGTACGCGACTTCCGCCGGGTGTTGCGCGAGTTTCTGCGGCGCATGCAGGACGAGGAGGGGGCGGCGGTGCTGTACTACGCCGGCCATGGCGTGCAGATCGACGGGCGCAACTATCTGCTGCCGGTCGACATCAATCTGCGCGACCAGGAGGAGGTGAAGGACGAGTCGGTCGACATCGACGAGCTGTTCGTCAGTCGCATCGACCGGTCACGCTCCAAGGCGCGGATCATCGTCCTGGATGCCTGTCGCGACAATCCGTTCGGGCCGCGGACGCGGGCGGCCGGACGCAATGCCGGGCTGGCCGAGATGGCGGCGCGCGGCACGCTGATCGCCTATGCGTCGGCGCCGGGCGCGCCGGCCGAGGACGGGCCGCCCGGCTCCAACAGCATCTACACGCGGCATCTGGCGCGCGAGATGATGGTCGAGGGGCTGGAGGTCGAGCAGATGTTCAAGCGGGTGCGGGTCGCGGTGCTGCGCGACACGCAGGACCGGCAGGTGCCGTGGGTCAACACGTCGCTGACGGTCAACTTCAGCTTCAATCCCGGCTCGGAGCAGCTCGCCGCGGCCGCGGCCGCGGTGGCCGCCGCCGACGAGCGCAAGCGGATGAAGGACGAGCTGGAGGCGATGCGCAAGGCGCTGGACCGGGCGCAGCAGGGCCGCCGCGACGGCGCGCCGCGCGCCGATGCGGCCCGGCCGGACGGCGGGCGCAGCGATACGCCGGCGGCCGATGGCGCACGGGTCGATGGTTCGCGGATCGAGGCCGCACGGGCCGACGCCCCCCGCGCCGACGCCTCCCGCACCGATGTGCCCCGCGCCGATGGCCCCCGTGCCGATGGCCCGCCCGCGAACGACGCCCCGGCCGAACCGCAGAAGGTCGCCGCGCTGACCCGCCGCAGCCTGGACATCGCGCTGCAGGGCGACCAGAAGCTGAACACCGATGCCCGCAACACCTCCGCGCCGGTGGCGGTGCGGGTCTATCTGCTGCGCTCGCCGAATGCGTTCCGCCGCGCGGACTTCCTGACCCTGTTCGAGAACGACCGATCGACCCTGGGCAGCGACCTGGTGAGCCGGGAGGAGCTGTTCCTGCGGCCGGGACAGACGATCCGGCTGTCCAAGGAGCTGACGCCGGACGTGCGCTCGATCGCGGTGTTCGCGGCGTTCCGCGAGTTCGGCGGCGCCACCTGGCGCGCGCTCGACACGGCCCCCGAGACCAGCGGCGCGCCGGCGCCGGTGCGCATCGAGGTCGGCGCTCGCGAGGTCCGGTTGATCGCCAGGCCGTGACCGGGCACGCGGGTCACGGTCCGTTGGTGCAGGCGGCGCGCCCGCTGATCGCGGCGGCCACGCAGTTCCGCTGGCAGGCCTCCGCGCCCGACATGCAGGCGCTGCAGCAGCAGCTCATCGAGGCGTTGGGCGAGTTCGAGTCGGCCGCGGCCGCGGCCGGCGTCGCGCGCGACGACCGGGTGGCCGCCCGCTATCTGCTGTGCGCGTTCGTCGACGACCTGGCCACCGCCACTCCGTGGGGGGGCGGCGGCGGCTGGGCGCCGTTCTCGCTGCTCGCGCATTTCCATCGTGAGGCGCCGGGCGGCGCGCGGGTGTTCGCGCTGCTGTCGCGGCTGGCCGAGACACCCGAGCGCCGGCGTGGCGTGCTGGAGCTGTGCCTGGTCTGTCTGGGCCTGGGCCTGGAGGGCCCGCACCGGGGGACCGCCGACGGCGCGCAGCGGCTGCAGGAGATCCGCGCGCGGCTGTTCCGGCTGCTCTTCCCGGAGCAGGCCGCCGCGCCGGCGGCAGCGCCGTCCGGGCAGTCCGGTCAGACGAGGCCGCCCGAGCCGTTGTCGGTCGACTGGCAGCCGGCACGGACCGAACGCGCCCCGCGGATCAACGGCCTGCCGCTGTGGGCGATCGTCAGCGTGATCGCCACCGTGACGGCGGTGCTGTATCTGGGGCTGAACCTCTGGCTGTCGCGCTCGTCCGATCAGGCGTTCGCGAAGATCCGTTCGGTCCGCTTCGCATCGGTGCCCGAACCGGTCGCGCCGCCGCGGCGCGAGCTGAAGGGATCGCCGCTGTCGGTGGCGCTGGCAGCGGAGCTGAGCGGGCAGCGGCTGGTGCTGCGCGAGAGTCCGAGCCAGAGCGTGATGTCGCTGCCCGCCGAACGGCTGTTCGAGCCGGGCACCGCGCGGCTGACCGAACCGGCGCAGCAGCAGCTCGAGCGGATCGCGGCGGCGTTGCAGCCGCTGGCCGGCCCGATCCTGGTCAGCGGCCATGCCGATGCGAGCGCGGCCCGCAGCGCGGCATTCCCGTCGCTGTGGCATCTGACCGATGCGCAGTCGCGGGTGGTGGCGCGCCGGCTGCGCGAGCTGCTGCCGGCGCGCACCTTGCAGACCGAGGCGCTGGGCGATCGTGAGTCGCCGGGCGCGCAGCCGGGCGACGACGATGCGCTGCCGGCGCACCGCGTCGACATCGCACTCTTTCCGGGGCAGTGATGGCGAAGCCGGCGGCCCGTGGTGTGTCGCGCTGGTGGTGGTGGTCGGGCGGGCTGCTGTGCGCCGGCCTGTTCATCTGGTACGCCGGGCCGCTGTTCGCGTTCGCCGATCATCGGCCGCTGGAATCGGTGTCGGCGCGGGTCGTGCTGCTGGTGCTGCTGGTGGCGGCGCTGGCCGGCGAGGCGGCCTGGTCGGCCTGGCGGGCCGACGGGCGTCATCGCAAGCTGTTCGAGGCGCTGGCCGCGCCGGCACGCGGCGGGAGCTCGGCGACCGGCGTCATCGAGGGCCGGTTCGATGCGGCGCTGGCGGCGATGCGCGCGGCATCGCCGGCGACGCAGCGGCCCTGGTGGAAGCGGCTGGTGCCGGCGTCGCCGGCCGACGACGAGCGCCCCTGGTATCTGTTCATCGGCTCGCCCGGCTCGGGCAAGACCACCGCGCTGATCCACTCGGACCTGAAGTTTCCGCTGGCCGGCCAGCTCGGTTCGGCCACCGTGCAGGGCGTGGGCGGCACCCGCAACTGCGACTGGTGGTTCACCGACCGGGCGGTGCTGATCGACACCGCCGGCCGCTACACGACGCAGGACAGCGATGCCCGCCAGGATGCCCGCGAGTGGCAGACGTTCCTCGCGCTGCTGCGCAAGCATCGGCCGCGCCAGCCGATCAACGGGGTGCTGGTCACCGTCAGCGTGCAGGACCTGCTGCAGTTGCGGCCGGCGGTGCTCAGGGAGCAGGCGCGCTCGGTCCACGACCGCCTGCAGGAGCTGACCACCGGCCTGGGCCACCGGTTCCCGGTGTATCTGCTGATCACCAAGGCGGACCTGCTCGCCGGCTTCATCGAGTTCTTCGACGGCATGGACCGCGACGAGCGGGCGCAGGTGTGGGGCGCGACCTTCGCCTACGGACAGTCGGACGAGGACCTGCCGGCGCGGGTCGGCGAGCGGCTGGATGTCCTGATCGACCGGCTGCGCACCCGCGCGTTCGTGCGGCTGCAGCAGGAGCGCGACCCGACGCGGCGGGCGCCGATCCATCTGTTCGCCGATCAGCTCGCGCTGCTGAAGCCGGCGCTGCTGGCGTTCGTCGCGGCGGCGTTCCCGGGCGCGGGGGCGGCCGTCCCGGCAGCGGCGCCGGCGGTTCCGGGCGATGCGCCGGCGGCGAATGCCGCGTCGCCGGAGCCGGCAACGGTGTCGACGCCGGTGACCGCACCGGCGATGGCCGGGGCGCAGCCGGCCGGCCCGATGCCGTTGCGCGGCTTCTATTTCACCAGCGGCACGCAGGAGGGCAGCCCGATCGATCGGGTGATGGGCATGATCGCCCGCCGGTTCTCGCTGGCCGACCGGCTGCTGCCGGCGGCCCGCGGTTCGGGCCGCGCGTTCTTCATCTCGCGGCTGCTGTCCGACGTGGTGTTCGCCGAGGCGTCGCTGGCCGGCACCGCGCGTCGCTGGCAGCGGCGGCGCGGGCAGTGGCGCTGGGGCCTGTCGATCGCGGCGCTGGCGGTCGCCGGCATCGCGATCGCCGGCTGGACCTGGAGCGCGATCAACAATGCCCGCTATGTCGCGGCGGTCGCCGGCAAGGCCAACGTGCTCGGCGATGCGCTGCGCGATGCGGCGGCGTTCACCGATCTGCAGGCACTGACGCCGCTCTACACCGCGCTGCATGCGCTGGCCGATGCGCGCGGCGTGGATCCGGCCAACCCGCCGCCGGGCTTCGGCTACGGCCTGTATCAGGGCGACAAGCTGCGTCAGGCGACCGAGCAGGCTTATCAGCGGATGCTGCAGCAGACCCTGGCGCCGGTGCTGGCCGGCCGGCTGCTGAAGGTGCTGCGCGAAAGCGGCGAGCAGCCGGCGCTGCAGTACGAGGCGCTGCGCACCTATCTGATGCTGTCGCAGTCGGAGCGGCTGGACCGCCAGGCCGTGCGGCGCTGGGTCGAGCTCGATCTGTCGGGAGCGGATCCGGCGTCGCGGATGGATGCCGACACGCGGCGCGAGCTGCTGACGCACGTCGATGCGTTGATGCAGCGCAACGGCTTCCAGCAGGCGGTGCCGGTCGATGCCCGTGCGGTTGCGGAGGCGCGTCAGGCGCTGCTGCGAGTGCCGCCCGCCCAGCGGCTGCTGGCCAACCTGAAGCGGCAGGTCGAACGGTTGGGTCTGCCGGACTTCCCTGCGGAGGGTGCCGACGGCGATGGTGCGGGCGCGTTGCTGGTCCGT
>DAISWF010000093.1:0-19176 GCA_036826495.1 Burkholderiaceae bacterium | reverse complement strand
CGCCGGGGAACATGCAGAGCTACAACCGGTACGGGTACGCGTTCGGCGCGCCGATGATGGTGCGGGATCCGAGCGGGTATTCGTGGTGGACGAGCATCCGCGGGTACGTGGTGGTCGCGGTAGCGGCGTACGTGGCGTACCAGACGGGGATCTACCTGGGGGAACAATTCGCGGCGAGCAACCTGGCGGCGTCGGGCTACGGAGCGTCGCTGAACATGACGGCGATGGAGGCGGTGGGGGCCACGTGGGCGCAGGGAGCGGCTGCGGGGGCAGCGGGAGGATTCGCCGGAGGGCTGACGGCCAGCGGAGGGGATCTGCGGGCGGCGGGGAACGGGGCGATCAGCGGGGGGATCTTCGGGGCGATCGGAGCGTACGGAGCGTCGGCGGGGTATGGGGACGCGCAGTACGTGATCGCGCATGCGGCGGGTGGGTGTGCGGCGGGGGTTGCCAGCGGAGGGGATTGCGGAAGCGCGGCAGCGGCGGCGGCGTTCGGTAAGATGGTGACGCTGAACACGCAAGGGCAGCCGGTGCTGGTTCAGGGGATTGGATCGGCGACGGCTGGGGGATTCGGGGCGTGGGTGGCGGGAGGGAAGTTCGGGGATGGGTTCAGGACTGCGACTTTTGCTTATCTCTTTAACCAGTGCATCTCGGGTGATGGGTGTGGGAAGCGTAGCTGGAACGGCTTAGGTCCACCACCGCTTGTCGAAGAGGCGAACGCGAATCTTGCGCGTCAGCTGCAAGGATATTTGAATGCCGCAGGCGAATGGGTCGATACAGTTATCTTCAACAAACCGCCTGTCGATCCACCAAGTATTCCGCCTGGATGGGACGGTACGACAGCGCCCGCGCCCGGATGGAAGTGGTCCGGTCCTGATGCTCCTGGTGGGCCGAAAGGAGGTTGGGTGAATCCGGATGGTTCGCAAAGCCTGCATGGCGACTTCGGGCACAAGCCACCAATTGGTCCGCATGTGGATTGGAACATCCGCGGCACGCGCGGCTGGCGAATTTTCCCTGATGGTTCAGTGGAGCCCAAGAAGTGAACAAAGTTCATGTACTTACGCATGCATTGGGAGTCGAGATAGTTTCTAAACGCCTCGAACCATCTTCGGCGATGGAGCTGACGCGGACAATCACCTCGGCCAATCGATGGGTTGAGGGACAGTTTCTTGTATTCTGCGATCAGAGTATTCAGCTAGACCTTGGAGTCGATATCGACCAAGGAGGTGTTATAGCACCTGATGGTGATGCGAACTCTTGGCTTATCGGAACCGTTGAAGCAATTGCGCGGGCAACGGGCGGGCTGATCTTCTTCGAAGATCGGATGGCACAAACGGTTGATCGCCTAGATCGGTACCATCGTGACATTGGTGGCGAGAGGTATTGGATTGCCGACGCGGAAACAAAAGATTTCTCTTCTTATTGGCGTGGCGTTTGGTTCAATCCCGTTCCGGCAGTAACTGGATTTGTGCTGGATAGGGATTGCAATCCTTCTTCTTTGAGCGTTACCAATCCCAGCGTGACCGCTGAGTCTCTTCATGCCATCGTCACAACACTGTTTGATGGCGAAACGTACCTCGTATGGCAGCGACGGAACCGACAGAGCGACGCTCTCTGAGTTTGCAGCAGATTGACCTGGATATTAGGTCCGAATGACGCGTGACTTCTATCGGGGGATGGGGGAATGCGAGAATGGGCAGCAAGTCAAGAATTCAGAAAACGGAGGTGCGGACGAATTCTTGGACTGGTTAAGCAGCGATCCCGAGGTTTTTTCGGTACTGGATGGGGCTGCGGAGGCCGAGCGAAGCTTTGATTCGGGACTCGTTGTACCAACGGATATACGCGTCCACGGCGGCGATGAACTCCTCGATGCTTGTCGACAACCAGTCCCGTGGGTAGAACAGCTCGTTCTTCAGGCGGCCAAAGAAGCTTTCGCACGCTGCGTTGTCTGGCGAGCAACCCTTGCGCGACATCGAGCGAACCAACTTCGCATCAGCGATCCGGGACAGCCAGCCAAGCCATCGGTAGTGGCCACCGCGGTCGGAATGCACTACGGGCCGGCCGCCGGTTGCCGTTACGGTCTCGATAGCGGCGTCCAACATCGTGTTGACAAGCTCGGCGTCCGGGCGCGTACCGATCGACCAACTGACGACCATACCATCGAAGCAATCGATCATGGGAGACAGGTAGACCTTGCCGGCCGGGATCTGAAACTCAGTGATGTCGGTGAGCCACTTCTTGTTCGGCTCATGCGCGCTGAAGTCGCGATTCAAAAGATTGTCGGGTGCCGGACTGATCTCGCCCATGTACGAGCCGTATCGACGCCGCTTGCGCGTGACGGCGACTAGCAGGCTGTTGATTTCCGCCGCATCGTTGATCTCCAGGGCTGCTTGGTGGTTCAGCTCAGTTGAGTTGGGCGCTTCGCGGCGGGGTTGCCGGCCGTTTTGCCGGCGCGGCTTGCCGCCCTGGCAGTCCGTACCCCCATCAGGTCGCCCTCGCCGGTGCCGCGTTCAGCAATCGGGCCATCCGCACCAAATTCGAGGCCGTCATCGTCAGCTTGAAGTGCTGGTCGACCCGCCGGATTCCCCGGTAAACGGTCTGCCGGATCCGGCCCACTGTCTTGGCCCAGCCGCAGTGCTCCTCGATCCGCTTGCGCTTGACTTGGCTGCGGGCGTAGCCCGCATGCCGAGTCGTTCGTGCGTCGATCGCACTGCCCCCCAGCGCGTGTGGTGGCTGGCCACGCGGGGTGTGGTTCTGCTCCCGGCACCCGGCCACGAAGTCACGCGTGTCGTAACCCTTGTCGGCCCCAAGCGTCTTGGCGCCTCCCCCCAGGACCGTCTTCATCATCGCCAGGGCTGCGGCGCGCTCGCCGTATCCGTCGGCATGCGTCACCAGGGCTCCCACCGCCAAGCCCGTGCGGTTCTCCATCAGTACGTGCCCTAGATGTCGCATTGCCTCAAGCAATGTGTTAGCAGGAAGAGTCCGTTTCCTCACATGAAATGTTGCCGGTGAGGCGCGCCGCCCGAGCGAGCACGGATTACGCCAGTTCAGCACGCTACAGAAGAGAAATCAGGACATGCGACGGCGAGCTGTCCAGCGCTTTGTCAAAAGCGACGAGTAACATCCCCGGTGAGGCAGCCGGTAACAGAATTACGTGAGGCAAGACGACACCCGGCTGACCGCCGGTGAGAAGTTCACACACACCCGGCCATACTTGTCCACCGCTTTGCGCGGACGGAAGGTGTAGCCGAGGAGGTGAACTGGAGACGATGTGCGTCTTGTCAGGGTGAAGTTCGAGACCGCATTGCCGGAACCGGGCACCGATCCGATCAAGCACGTAACGGGCTTGGGCCAAGCTCTTGCAATGCACGATGCCGTCATCCGCATAGCGACAGAACCGCACGCTGGGCAGCTCTTTGCTGACCCAGGCGTCGAAGGCGTAGTGCAGAACAGCTTGGCCAGGATCGGGCTGACACCCCCAGCGCAGGAACTTCCTGGCCGTCCTGCACCTTTGCGACGTTCGTTCTATGAGAAGTTGTTAAATCCGTGCGGAGAAGCGCTTACGCAAGGAGCGAGGCGAATGCTGGATCTCTAACCGTCTTGCCGACAAGATTCTGTACGGCTCGTGAGAATGCCTCCGCAGTATTCCTGCATGCTTCATTGGCAACAAATCCACTGTTGAACTCATAGTACTCGTTTACGGTGATTGACTTTCCGTTCGAGGACGTAAGGGTAAGTTCGATCGTCCAGGATCCTCCCGTCAACGCACGGGTGGACGAGAATTCAAGCTTGTTTACCTTTCCGGCCAAGGTCACACGTGATCCTGCGTCCGCAAAAGCGCCTGCTACTTTGAGTTCATCTTCGAAGGCCTTGCGAATGTATTGCGTATGGGTAAGCCCATCCGCGACCTGAAGCGGGCCAAGAGCGCGGCAATTCGCACTGAAGTCGACTGGGGCGGCAAAGGTGCCGACACCGATTCCTGATGTGCCTAGCGCCCTGATTGCTTGATTGTTATCGGCCGAGATCGCATAGCGCTGGGTCGTTGGGGTTTCGCAGCCAGAGAGCAATGTGACAACCGAAATTATGACAGCAAGCCGAGCCCGATTCATTTTCACCCCGATTGAATTTTCTTTGTTCGGGAAGTGTATGTCGACCGTCGAACCAAGTCCATAAGGAATCTAAGAATGCTGACTTGCTTAAGCCTGGCGTTATGCAGGACTGAGAAGTAAATGCTTGAAGAGAAAGGGAGCGGCCGGTCAGAGGACTAGTAGGATTGTTGTTGTTAACACACAGCCCTCCGAACTCTCCAAAGACCAGCCGAGATGGATCGTAATGCTGAGCCAGTCCCCTGAATGACCGGAGAGGGTCTATCGAATATCCTTGAGGATCCACACTTCAGCTTACGTATGAAGTCCTCCCGCGAGTTCCGGCGACAGCCGAAACCTGCTTCCATCGCTCCGATTGCGGAGTTAACCGGCGCATAGACGCGTCCGGTTATACAGGGGCAAGATCACCTACAAGGGATCGTCAGCGCAATCCTTCTTTGCATTTGTCCCAGAGGTCGCCAGATAGTTCGACGCTACAACAACGCTTGCGCCAATGTAGAGGGCGATAGGCGCGACCGATCCGCCGCCCGATGGAGTTCTCAAGCCCGACGCGTGTACGCGGGCGCGAACACGTTGTGCACGGGCAGTATCTGCACCTGCGGCTCCGTCTGGATGCCCATCTTCTGCACCGCGGGCATCAGCCGGGATCGGACGAACGTCTGAAAGTCTTCGGCGCGCTCCCAGAGGTCCGTCACCTGCAGACCCGCGTCCGTCAGCGCGGCGATGTGGAACAGCCCGCCGCGCGGCGCGTCACCTTCGAAATTGGAGTGTTCCCTGACCGCTTCGTACTGTTCGCGTGTCACACCCGCCCATTGCATGCTCATGATGACTGGCATATGACCTCCCATGGATTGCGATCGAGTTGTGCCCCTGGGCTTCTCTACGCAACCCGGGGCCGTTCGGAGCAATGGGTGACCGCCGGCCCGGCTTCACCCGCCCGGCGTGATCCGGAAGAACCCCACCGTCTGCACGAGCTGCCGGGCCTGCTGACTCATCGAATCGGCCGCCGCGGCGCTCTGCTCGACCAGCGCCGCGTTCTGCTGCGTCATCGCGTCCATGCTGGTGACGGCCTGAGCGACGTCGGCAACGCTGGCGCTCTGCCGGGCGCTGGCCTGGCTGATGTCGGTCATCAGCGCCTTGACCCGCTGCACGTCGCCGACGACGCCGCCCATCGTGTCGCCGGCCGCATCGGCCAGCCGGACGCCTTCGGACACCTTGGCGCTGCTCGCGTCGATCAATGTCTTGACCTCGCGGGCGGCCTGCGCGGACCGTTGCGCGAGGCCGCGCACCTCGCTGGCGACGACGGCGAAGCCGCGCCCGTGATCGCCGGCGCGCGCGGCCTCGACCGCCGCGTTCAGTGCGAGGATGTTGGTCTGGAAGGCGATGCCGTCGATGACCGAGATGATCTCGCCCATCCTGGCGGTGCTCTCGTCGATGCCGCGGATCGTCTGCACGACCTCGCGCACCGCCTGTCCGCCGCGGGCCGCCACTTCATCGGCTCCGCCGGCGAGCTGCGAGGCATCCTCGGCGCTGGACGCGTTGTCGCGTACGGTGACCGCCAGCTCCTCCATCGCGCTGGCGGTGCGCTGCAGCGCGTTGGCCTGCTGTTCGGTCCGCTGGCTCAGGTCGGCGTTGCCCTGGGCGATCTCGGCGCTGGCGGTGGCCACGCTGTCGGCATTGCGCCGGACGCTGGCGACGACTTCGCGCAGGCGGTCCTGCATCGCCGACAGCGCCGACAGCAGCCGCGCGGCTTCGTCCTTGCCCTCGCTGTGCAAGGTGTGGGTCAGGTCGCCCTGGGCGATCGCATTGGCGGTGCGGATCGCGACGGACAGCGGGCGGGTGACCATGTGGGTGGCCCACACCGCCTGCAGCACCGCGATCGGGAAGGCGAGCGCGAACAGCAGCACCAGCCACAGCTTCGAATGCGAGTAGGCCGTCCGGGCGTTGTCATAGGATCGGCTCGCGCCCAGCTCGTTGACCTCGATCAGCTTGTCCAGCCGGGTCGCCACGTCGCCGTAGGCAGTCTGCAGGTCCTGCGCGAATTGCTGGCCCAGTCTGCGCTCCCGGTCCTGACCGGTTGCCGCGGCCAGCGTCTGGAGCCGCTCGCTGGCCGCCGCCAGCGCCTGCCACGCGGCGCCCAGCCCGTCGTAGATCGCGCGTTCGTCGGCATTGGCGATCAGCGGCTCGTAGCTGCGCAGCATCCCGGTGAACTTCGAGCTCAGCTCGGCGGTGCGCCTGCGGGCGTCGTCGACCGAGTCGGCGTCGGCCCGGACCAGCAGATCCGCCTGCGTCCGTCTGACCTGGCTGACGGTCTCGCGCATGCGGCTGGCCAGACTGATGCTGGGCAGCCAGTCGGCGGCCAGTTCCTCGACGCTGTTCTGCGTGCCTTTCAGTTGCAACAGCGCGTAGCCGCCCATGACGGCGGCCATCAGGATCCAGACCAGATAGCCCGCCGCCAGTCGAGTGCCGAACGCGAAGTCGTTCAATCTCACGGTGGGGTCCTTCGAAGCGGGGTCGTGCGGATCGGTTCGCGCGAGCAGGGCGCAATCCCGAAGACTGCAGCATCGGCCTGCCGGAAGCGTCCGTCTTGCGCTGGATCAGACCGCCCCCGGTGCAGCGGTGCCGGCGGCCGTGCTGCGCCGATCGACGGCGGGGTGGAGTGCGCGAATGCCACAGTGCTCGTCGAGCGCCGCCGCACCGGACTGGGGCATACTGTGCGGCCGCGATCGACGGGATCCGGCATTCCGCGGGGATGCCGGCCGGCGGTCCGGCATCGCTGCATGAAGGAGGCGGGATTTGGGCGGCGTCGACTCGCGCTACGCATGGATGCGGCTGATGGTGACGCTGCTGATCTCGACGGTCGGCACCTCCGGCATCTATGTGGAGTCGGTGGTGCTGCCCGCGGTGCAGGCGGAGTTCGGCGTCAGCCGCTCCGATGCATCGATTCCCTATGCGCTGACGATGCTCGGTTTCGGGCTGGGCGGCATCTTGATGGGCCGGGTGGCCGACCGCTTCGGCGTGATGGTGCCGGTGATGATCGGCGGGGTCAGCCTGCTGGCGGGGTTCGTCGCGGCGGCGATGGCCGGCAGCCTGTGGATGTTCGCGATCGCCCACGGCCTGCTGGTCGGCCTGCTGGGCAGTGCGCCGAACTTCGGGCCGCTGGTGGCCGACACCTCGCTGTGGTTCGAGCGCAGGCGCGGCATCGCGGTGGCGATCTGCGCGAGCGGCAACTACGTGGCCGGCACCCTGTGGCCGCCGCTGACCCAGCATTTCGTCGAGCTGTACGGCTGGCGCGCGACCTACGTCGGCATCGGCGTGCTGCTGATGCGGCCGCGCCCGCCGGTGGCGGCGGCGGCCGCGCCGGGGGCGCCGGTTTCACGCGCCAGCGAACGGCCGTTCGGCATGACGCCGAACCGCGCGCAGGTGGTGCTGTCGGTGTCGGCGGTCGCCTGCTGCGTGGCGATGGCGATGCCGCAGGTCCACATCGTCGCGTACTGCGCGGATCTCGGCTACGGCGCGGCGCGCGGCGCGCAGATGCTGTCGATCGTGCTGGGCTGCGGCATCATCAGCCGGCTGGGCTTCGGCCTGATCTCCGACCGGATCGGCGGCCTGCGCACGCTGCTGCTGGGCGCGGTGCTGCAGGCGGTGGCACTGGCGCTGTTCCTGCCGTTCGACGGGCTGGTGTCGCTGTTCGTGATCTCGGCGCTGTTCGGGCTGTTCCAGGGCGGCATCGTGCCGTCGTATGCGCTGGTGATCCGCGAGTACTTTCCGGCCGGTCAGGCCGCCACCCGGGTCGGCGACGTGCTGATGTTCACGCTGTTCGGCATGGCGCTGGGCGGCTGGATGACCGGCAAGGTGTTCGACCTGACCGGCTCGTACCAGGCGGCGTTCGTCAACGGCATCGGCTGGAACTTCGTCACGGTGACGATCGCGACGACGTTGCTGGTGCGTGCGCGGCGGCTCTATGGCGAGCCGATGCTGCGCGCGGTGCCGGCGCGCACGCCGGGCTGAGCGCTACAATTCGCGCTCGAGCGCAGGAGGGAGCGACGATGGGCGGACGTGTGGCGGGCAAGACCATCCTGGTGACTGCGGCAGCGCAGGGGATGGGGCGCGCATCGGCGCTGGCGCTGGCCCGCGAGGGCGCCGAGGTGATCGCCACCGACGTCCGCGAGGACCTGCTCGCCGATCTGTCGGCCGAGTCGCAGCGGCACGGCGGCCGTGCGATCGGTACCCGGCGGCTGGACGTCACCGATGCGGCGGCGATCGACGCGCTGATCGGCGGCCTGCCGCCGCTCGACGTGCTGTTCAACTGCGCCGGCTACGTGCACCAGGGCACGATCTTCCAGACCACCGAGAGCGACTGGGACACCAGCTTCGACATCAACGTGCGTTCGATGTTCCGCACGATCCGGGCGGCGCTGCCGCGGATGCTGGGCAACGGCGGCGGCTCGATCATCAACATGGCCTCGGTGTGCTCGTCGGTCAAGGGCATTCCGAACCGCTTCATCTACGGCACCACCAAGGCCGCGGTGATCGGCCTGACCAAGTCGATCGCCGCCGACTACGTGACCCAGGGCATCCGCTGCAACTGCATCGGCCCCGGCACCGTCGACACGCCCAGCCTGCACGACCGGATGCGTCAGCTCGGCGACATCGACGAGGCTCGCCGGATGTTCACCGCGCGCCAGCCGATGGGGCGGCTGGCGACCTCCGAGGAGATCGTGCCGATCGTCGTCTACCTGGCGAGCGACGAGAGCGCGTTCGCCACCGGGCAGATCTTCCTCGTCGACGGCGGCATGACGATCTGAGCGCGCCGCGGGGGCCCGCGGCGATCCATTCATCTTTCACTGTCACTCACAACCCGGGCCGTTCGGCCCGACCCAGGAGGAACTCTTTGAAACTCGTGCGTTATGGAAATCCCGGCAAGGAAAAACCCGGCCTCATCGACGGGGATGGCAAGCTGCGTGACCTGTCCGACGTCGTCGATGACATCGGGCCGAAGACGCTGTCGCCGAAGGGGCTCGCCAAGCTCGCGAAGATCAAGCCATCGAAGCTGCCGCTGGTGCGTGGCAAGCCGCGGCTCGGCGTGCCGCTCACCGGCAGCACCAAGTTCGTCGCGATCGGCCTGAACTACTCCGATCATGCGGCCGAGACCAACAATCCGATCCCGAAGGAGCCGATCGTCTTCCACAAGACGCTGAGCTCGATGAACGGGCCGAACGACGACGTGATGCTGCCCAAGGGATCGGTCAAGACCGACTGGGAGGTGGAGCTGGGCATCGTCATCGGCACCACCGCCCGCTATGTGTCGAAGAAGGCGGCGCTGAGCCACGTGGCCGGCTACGTGCTGGTCAACGACGTGTCCGAGCGCGAGTATCAGCTCGAACGCGGCGGCACCTGGGACAAGGGCAAGGGTTGCGACACCTTCGGCCCGATCGGCCCGTGGATCGCCACGACCGACGAGATCCCCGATCCGGGCAAGCTCGAGATGTGGCTGGACGTCAACGGCGAGAAGCGCCAGCGCGGCAACACGAAGACGATGATCTTCGACTGCGCGACCCTGATCTCGTACGTGAGCCAGCTCATGACCCTGAACCCGGGCGACGTGATCACCACCGGCACGCCGCCGGGCGTGGGCTCGGGCATGAAGCCCAACCCGGTGTTCCTGAAGCCCGGTGACGTGATGACCCTGGGCATCCAGGGCCTCGGCGAGGCGCGGCAGAAGGTCGTGAAGTTCAAGCTCTGAGTGGGCGGCGGACCCTCCGCAGGCGTGTGCCCGCGCCGTTCCCGCGTCATGGCGGAACGGCCGCGACGGCTCATGGCGGCCGGGCCGCCGGGGCCGCATCGGGGCCGCCGTTGCGCGGTCTCCGCATCGTCCTGCGTCCTCTTCATCTTTCTTCATGTTTCGATGAAACCGGTTAACGGCGGGCCCGGACACTGACGGTCATGCAGCAGGTGCTGCGCAGTCAGAGGGCTACACGATGCAAACCGGTTCTTCTCCCGAATCCCGTCCCGAAATCCCGTCGGCTGGCAATGGCGCCAATGGCGGCCAGGCGCCGTCCGCCTCCGATCAACGCGGCTCCGGCGGCCCGCGGCATCCGCGGCGGCGCCGCTGGTGGATGTTCGCCGGCGCGGCGGCCGCGATCGCCGGCCTGGCGGCCTGCGCGCAGTCCGGGCGCGGCGGCGAGGGTTACGGCCATGGTCCCGGCTACGGCTGGCACCATCGCGGCCATCATGGTCCGATGGATCCCGAAACGATCGCGCGGCGCATCGACCGGGGCGTGGACTGGGTGCTGTCGGACGTCGGCGCCACCGCCGAGCAGAAGCAGAAGGTGTCGGCGATCGCCAAGGCGGCCGCGACCGAGCTGACGCCGCTGCGCGACCGGCATCGCGCGGCCCGCACGCGGGTGATCGAGATCCTCAGCGCGCCGGCGGTCGACCGCGGCGCGCTCGAGCAGGTGCGCGCCGAGGAACTGGCGATGGCCGAAGGCGCGTCGCGCCGGGTCACGCAGGCGCTGGCCGACATCGCCGACGTGCTGACCCCCGAGCAGCGTGTCAAACTGCGCGAGAAGGCCGAGCGGCGGATGGGGCGGCGCTGGGGTTGAGTCTGGGATGAGCCGTATCCTGATGATCGAGGATGACCATCGGCTGGCGTCGATGGTCCGCAGCTATCTGGCCGAGGCCGGCTATCAGGTATCGGTGGCCGACGACGGCGAGCGCGGGCTGCGGTTCCTCGACCGTCAGCCGTTCGATCTGGTGCTGCTGGACCTGATGCTGCCGGATGCCGACGGGCTGGATCTGTGCCGGCGGATCCGTGCGCAGTCGCCGGTGGCGATCATCATGGTGACCGCGCGCGGCGACACCACCGACCGCATCATCGGCCTGGAGATGGGGGCCGACGACTATCTGGCGAAGCCGTTCGAGCCGCGTGAGCTGCTGGCGCGGATCCGCGCGGTGCTGCGCCGTCGCGGCGAGCGGCGCGACGACGGGTCCCTGCTGCGGTTCGGCCGGCTGGAGATCGACGGCGCGCCCCGCCAGGCGCGGCCCGACGGCCGGCCGGTCACGTTGACCAGCCGTCAGTTCGATCTGTTGAGCGCGCTCGCGCAGCGCGCCGGCCGCGTGCTGTCGCGCGATCAGCTCGTCGATCTGGTCGGCAGCGACGGGGGCGAGGCGATCGACCGCTCGATCGACGTGCACATCGCGCGGATCCGCGCGGCGATCGAGGATGATCCGCATGCGCCGCGCCGGATCATCACGGTGCGCGGCGCCGGCTACGTGTTCGCGCGGGCGCAGGATTGAGATGAGACGGCCTCTGCGCTCGTTTCGTTCGTCGCTGCCCGAAGGCACGGGTCAATGGCTGCTGAGGGCGGGTCCCCATCGTCGCCCGTCGTCATCAGCGGGCGTCCTGCAGGAGCGGGCACGTCGGAGGCGGGCACCTCGAATCCGCTTGCGGGTCGCCGGCCGCTGATGCGGCGTCTCTACCTGCGCATATATCTCGCGGTGCTCGCGAGCCTGGTGGTGTTCGCGCTGATCGCCGGCATCGCCTGGCGGATCGGCGCCGAGATGTGGGAGCCGCGGCGCGAACAGACAGCGCTGCTCGCCGGCGAACTGGTCGCGGAGCTGCTGCCGGCGCCGCCGGCCGGCCCCGACGAGCTGAAGAGCGTGCTCGATCACTGGCATGAGCGGGCCCGCGTCGATCTGTCGCTCTATTCGGCCGGCGGCGAGCTGCTGGCGTCGGCCGGCAGGCCGATCGAACTTGGCGGCCGGCGGGGCGGAGGTTGGGGCTGGGATGGTTGGGGTGGGGGCGCTTCGCGCGCTCCAGGCGCTCCGGGCGCTCCGGGCGCTCCAGGCGCTCCAGGCGCTCCGGGCGCCGTGGGCGGCCGGGGCCATGGCGGGCCGCCGGCGTTCGTCGCGCAGCTTCCCGACGGCCGCGAGCTGCTGGTGCGGCGCAGCCGTCCAGCCGGGCAGCGGATCGGTCCCGGCCTGCCGGGCTTCGTGTTCGTGCTGCTGGCGATCGCGGTCGCCGTGGGCATCAGCGCGTATCCGGTCGTGCGCCGGCTGACCGCGCGGATCGAGCGGCTGCAGCGCAGCGTCGATGCGCTGGGCGCCGGCGACCTGTCGGCAAGGGTGCGGATCGAGGGCCGTGACGAGGTCGCCGCGCTGGCCGCGAGCTTCAACCGCTCGGCCGAGCGGATCGAGGCGCTGGTGCGTTCGCAGAAGGACCTGCTCGCCAACGCCTCGCACGAACTGCGTTCGCCGCTCGCGCGGATCCGGATGGCGCTGGCGCTGCTGCCGCCCGACACCTCGGCCGATCTGCGCGACGAGGTGGCGCGCGACATCGCCGAGCTGGATCAGCTCGTCGACGAGATCCTGCTGGCGAGCCGGCTCGATGCCCAGGTCGATGCCGACCCGGCGCACGGCTTCGAGGGTGTCGACCTGGCCGGCCTGTGCGCCGAGGAATGCGCCCGGGTCGGCGCCGGCTTCACGTTGCAGGGCGCGGCGTCGCTCGTGCGCGGCGACCCGCGGCTGCTGCGGCGGATGATCCGCAACCTGCTCGAGAACGCGGTCCGCTACGGGAACGGCGAGCCGGTGGACGTGACGCTCCTCGACCCGATCGTCCTGCGCGTCTGCGATCGCGGACCGGGCGTGCCGCCCGATGAGCGCGACGCGATCTTCGAACCGTTCCATCGGGTGCGCGGCGCCAGCGAACGGCACGGCGGCGTCGGACTGGGCCTGGCGCTGGCGCGCCGCATCGCCGGGCGGCACGGCGCGACACTGGACTATCATCCGCGGGAAGGCGGAGGAAGCTGCTTCGTCGTGACGTTCGGCCGCGCGGATCCCTCGGCGGGATCATCGGGCGGCCGGGGCGTCTGACTTCGGGCCCCTCCCCAGCATCGGCTGCGCACGATGCCTGATCGGCATCCGCGTCGACCGCCCCTTTTCCCGGACTGCGCATGGAGACACACATGGACGCACGATCACGCACCCTGGCCGTCAACGGGCTGCAGATGTCCGTCACCGAACAGGGCGAAGGACCGCTGGTGGTGCTGTGCCACGGCTGGCCGGAGTCGGCGCATTCATGGCGTCATCAGATGCCGGCGCTCGCGCAGGCCGGCTTCCACGTGGTGGCGCCCGACATGCGCGGTTATGGTCACACGAGCGCGCCGCCGGACATCGCCGACTACTCGATCTTCGACCTGGTCGGCGACGTCGTCGATCTGGTGCGGGTGCTCGGCGAGCGGCAGGCGATCGTCGTCGGTCACGACTGGGGCGCCAACGTGGCCTGGCATGCGGCGCTGTTCCGGCCCGACGTGTTCCGCGCGGTGGCCGGGTTGAGCGTGCCGCCGCCGCAGCGCGGGCCGACGCCGCCGCTGCAGGCGCTGCGCAAGGCCGGCATCGAGCATTTCTACTGGGACTACTTCCAGCCGCCCGGCGTCGCCGAAGCGGAGTTCGAGCGGGACGTCGAGCGCACGCTGCGCACGGTGCTGTTCGGCCGCATCTCGCTGGTGATGACGCGCGGCGCCGGTTTCCTCGGCGACCAGCCGGCACCCGCGCAGCTTCCGTCGTGGCTGAACGCAAACGATCTGGCGGCGATGGTCGAGCGGTTCCGGCATTCGGGTTTCCGCGGCGGTTTGAACTGGTATCGGAACATCGATCGCAACTGGGCGTTGACGGCCCCCTGGCAGGACGCCAAGATCCATCAGCCGTCGCTGTTCGTCGCCGGCGCGAAGGATCCGGTGATCACCGGCGTGCTCGGTCAGCGGCGTCTGGCGACGATGGAGGAGGTGCTGCCCGGGCTGACCGCCAAGGTGCTGATCGAAGGCGCCGGCCACTGGATCCAGCAGGAACGGCCCGGCGAGGTCAACGACGCGCTGCTGGCGTTCATCCGCCGGCTCGGTTGAAGGGGAGTCGATTCGGGGGCGGCCTGGCGCCTGGGGCGGCGGGACGGAATCGATGGTACCGGTCGAATAACGAGACGAGGGAAGATTCGATGCGGTGGTGCAGCCCGGCGCCACCGGCATCTCGCCGGCGGAGTTCACCGACCAGATCAAGCGCGATCTTCCGGTGCGAGGCGCGGTGTTCAAGCAGTCGGGCATCACGCCGGAGTAGCAGCGATGTCGGACACCGGGTCCGCAGCAATTCCCGCCGACCTGCATCGGCGCATCGTCGAGCAGGCCGACGAGGCGATCATCTTCGCCGACCGTGACGGCATCATCCGGCTGTGGAATCGCGGCGCCGAGAAGCTGTTCGGCTACACGGAGGCCGATGCGCTCGGCCGGAACCTGCACCTGATCGTGCCGGAGCGCTTCCGCGCCGCGCACGACGAGGGCTACCGGCGCGCGCTCGCGGCCGGCGTCACGCGCTATGCGGGGCGGGTGATGACGACGCGCTCGCAGACGAAGGACGGCGCGCGCATCTACATCGACATGAGCTTCGGGCTGGTCAAGGACGATGCCGGCACGGTCCGCGGCGCGTTCGCGGTCGCGCGCGACTGCACGGCGCGCCAGCTCGAGCGGATGGCGTCGCGGCAGGGCGCGGCGCCGGGGCCGGCATAGGCGCCGGCCGCCGCAGACGTTCAGCGGGCGGGCCTCGCGTTCGTTCGCGCGGAGCTTCGTCGCATCGTGCGCGTCGGCGGCCGGCCGCGGCCGGCCACCTGCTTCAACCCGGACAGTGCCGGCCCGACCAGCGCGGCATCGGCATTCTCCGAATGCACCGCATAGGCGGGATAGAGGAACTCGGGCGCGCCCTGCACGCGGTGCAACTGCCCCGAGGCGAGCTGGCTGCGGACGACGTCGAGGCGGAAGTAACCGGAGCCGCCCGCCGCCAGCAGATACTCGCGGCCCAGCGGACCGAGGCTCGCCGATACGCCGGCATTCGACAGCTCCGGGAACGCCAGGCTGTGCTGCGCGGCGAACTCGGGCCCCCAGTCGACGTAGATGTAGTCGGCCGGCTTCGGCCGGCGCGTGCGTGTCGTCGACACCAGCACCAGCTTCTCCTCGAGCAGCAGATCGATGCGCAGGCCCGGCCGCTGCTGCGGCGCATAGACGACGGCGAGATCCAGCGTGCCTTCGGACACGCGGTTCAGCAGATGACCGGGCGAGTCGACGACGGTGTGCAGCGCCAGGTGCGGGGCGGTGGCGCGCATCCGCAGCAGCCAGTTCAGCAGCAGCGGATCCCACAGGCTGGGCTCGCAGCCGATCGTGACGACCGCGTCGCGGCCGGCCGGCACCGACACCTGGTGACGCGCCTGCTCCCAGGCCTGCACGAGGATCGCCGCATGGCGCTGGAAGCGTTCGCCGGCCGGCGTCAGCGACGCGCCCGACTTGTTGCGGACGAACAGCCGCCGTCCCAGCAGCCCCTCCAGTGTGCGGATCCGCGCGCTGACCGCCGTCTGCGTCACGTGCAGCCGCTCGGCGGCCTGCGCGAAGCTGCCGCTCGCGACGATCTCGAGGAACGTCCGCGCGAGATTCACGTCCACGTCGATTCCGCCTTGCAGGCACCGGCCCTTTGCCCGAATAAGAGCAGAATTATTGCATTGAAGTGGCATTGAGATTCGCTTTTCGACATACCCGCGGAGCGCGACAATCGAATGCACGAAGCGGAACGATGGAGACAGCGATGCAAGTGAAGGACATCATGTCGGCGCCGGTTCACACGATCACGCCGTCGACGACGGTCGCGCAGATCGCGAGCCTGCTGCTGATGCGACGGATCAGCGGTGTGCCGGTGCTGGATGAAGGCCGCCTGGTCGGCATCGTCAGCGAATCGGATCTGCTGCACCGTCACGAGATCGGCACCGACGACAGCACGCCGACCCGCTGGTGGATGCGATTCCTGCAGCAGGAACGGCTGCCGGCGGAGTACGTGAAGTCGCATGGCGGCCATGCGAGCGACATCATGACGGACGAGGTGATCACCGTCGACGAGGAGGCGCCGCTGGCGCGTGTCGCGCGACTGCTGGAGGCGCACCGGATCCGGCGGGTGCCGGTGATGCGCGGCAAGGCGGTCGCCGGCATCGTCACCTGTTCGGATCTGCTGCGCGCGCTGCTGGCCCGCAGCAGCGCGATGCCGGCGCGCGTGCAGTCGGATCGCGCGATCCTCGAGCGCCTGCTGCGCGAGCTGGAACGGCAGCCGTGGTGGCGGCCCGAATGGTCGACCGTGACCGTCGAGCGCGGCGTCGTCCACTACCACGGCATGGTCGACAACGACATGCAGCGGCGCGCGGCGCGTGTCGCCGCCGAGAACGTTCCGGGTGTCAGCCGGGTCGTCGATGACCGGCTGTGCAGCGCCGAGTGGCCGGCGATGCTGTGCGGTTAGCGCGTTTCACGCTGCTTCCCCGTACTGGGGCAGCGTGAACTGAGCGCCGGCCGACAGGTCCTGCCGGCCGGCGCCCGTGACCCTCACACGGTGCCGAAGCCGGCGATGGCCTTGACCTCGAGATATTCCTCGAGGCCGTAGCGGCCCCATTCGCGGCCGTTGCCGGACTGCTTGTAGCCGCCGAACGGCGCATTGCGGTCGTTGGGCACGCCATTCAGGTTCACGTTGCCGGCGCGGATCCTGCGGGCGACCGCGCGGGCGCGCTCGACCGAACCGCCCGACACGTAGCCGGCCAGCCCGTAGGGCGTGTCGTTTGCGACGCGCACCGCCTCGTCCTCGTCCTTGTAGCCGAGGATCGTCAGCACCGGGCCGAAGATCTCCTCGCGGGCGATCGTCATCTCGTTGGTGACGTTGGCGAACACCGTCGGCTGCACGTAGTAGCCCTTGTCGATGCCGGGCGGCCGGCCGGGGCCGCCGGCGACCAACGTGGCGCCTTCCTCGATGCCCTTCTTGATCAGCGCCTGGATCTTGTTCCACTGGATCTCGTTGACCACCGGACCGATGCCGGTGCCTTCGGCACGCGGGTCGCCGGCCTTGGTCTTGGCGGCCACCGCCTTGGCGATCGTGATCGCCTCGTCCATCTTCGATTGCGGCACCAGCATCCGGGTGGGCGCGTTGCACGACTGGCCGGAGTTCATGAACACCTGGCCGACGCCGCCGCCGACCGCCTTGGTCATGTCGGCGTCGTCGAGGATGATGTTGGGCGACTTGCCGCCGAGCTCCTGGCTGACGCGCTTGACGGTGGTGGCCGCGCGCTGGGCAACGTCGATGCCGGCGCGGGTGGAGCCGGTGAACGAGATCATGTCGATGCCCGGATGGGCGCTCAGCGCCGCGCCGACGTCGGGCCCCAGCCCGTTGATCAGGTTGAACACGCCCTTGGGCACGCCGGCCTCGTGCAGGATCTCGGCGAAGATCAGCGCCGACGACGGCGTGTATTCCGACGGCTTCAGGATCATCGTGCAGCCGGCGGCCAGCGCCGGCGCCACCTTGCAGGTGATCTGGTTCAGCGGCCAGTTCCACGGCGTGATCATGCCGATCACGCCGATCGGCTCGCGGACCACCATCGCATTGCCGATCGGTTCCTCGAAGTCGTAGTTCTTCAGCACGTCCAGGGTCGACACGATGTGGCCGAGGCCGGCGCCGACCTGGAATTTCTCGGCGAACCCCAGCGGCGCGCCCATCTCGTCGGACACCGCGGCGCCCAGATCCTTCGCGCGCGACTTGTAGACCTCGACGACGCGCGTCAGCAGCGCGACGCGCTCGTCGCGGCTGGTCTGCGAGAAGGTCTCGAACGCGCGGCGTGCGGCGGCGACGGCCTTGTCGACGTCGGCCGCCGAGCCCAGCGAGATGTCGTACAGCGGCTGCTCGGTGGCCGGGTTGATCACCGGACGGGTCTTCGGCGTGACCGGGTCTACCCAGGCACCGTCGATGTAGAACTTCAGGCGTTGAACCATCGTTGTCTCCAAGTGAGGACGAGATCGGGAAACCGGCGCCGGCAGCGCGATGAGGCGAGTGCCCCGAGCGGCGAGGGACACTCGGCGACGGCCGGCCGGCGTGACGAGTCCGCCAGTATAGGGCGGCGGCGACCGGGCCGCGCGGCGACCCGCGGGTCGTAGTGGCCGCTCGCGGTCAGGCCGCCGGCGGCCGCCGGCTGCCGGTCACCACCGGATAGTCCGGCCGCCCGGTGCGCATCCAGGTCACGATGTTCTGCGCGGCCTTGCGCCGCAGCTCGACCTCGGACTCGGCCGAGTAGAACGCGCTGTGCGGCGTGAACACCACCCGCGGATCCTTCAGCAGCGGATGGCCGGCCGGCACCGGCTCGACCGGCAGCACGTCGAGCCCGACGCCGGCGAGCCGCCCCTGCTGCACGACCCGCGTCAGTCCGTCGAGGTCGACGATCGCGCCGCGCGCGGTGTTGACCAGATAGGAGCCGGGCTTCATCCGGCTCAGCAGCGATTCGCCCACCAGCCCGCGGGTCTCGGCATTCAGCAGACAGTGGATCGACACCGCGTCGGCCTGCTCGAACAGCTTCTCCAGCGACACCCGTTCGACATAGGCGGGAAAATCACCGTCGATCAGGTACGGGTCGTGCGCGATGACGCGCTTGAACAGGTTGCGCGCCAGGTGCGCGAAGCGCTTGCCGATGCGGCCCAGCCCGAGGATGCCGACGGTCAGCTCCGAGGCGCGCGGAATGCGGCCGACGGTGGTGTAGTGCCAGTTGCCGGCACGGATGTCGGCGTCGTAGCGGCTGATGCCGCGCAGCACCCCCAGCAGCAGCGCCAGCGCATGGGTCGACACCTCGCCCACGCCGTAGTCGGGCGAGTTCGCCACCCAGACCCCGTGCCGTCCGGCGGCCACCGCGTCGATCGTGTCGTAGCCGGCGCCGATCCGCGAGCACAGGCCGATCTCGGGCCGCGCGGCGAGCACCCGGTCGGTGACGGGCGCGTACTGCACCAGCAGCGCGCTGCAGCCGGCCGATGCGGCGATCAGCTTCTCCTCGGTGCGGCACTGATCGACGACCAGTTCGATGCCGGCATCGCGGAACAGGTTGCGCTCCAGCGAGATGTCCAGCAGGTCGTGATCGGTGAACAGCACTCTCATCGGCAGTGTCTCCTCTGGGGCGGGGCACGCACGCCATGGGAAAAGGGCGGCAGGCGCGGGGCGGGAAAACCATTATGCCCTGTGATATGTTTCG
>DAISWF010000092.1:13419-19250 GCA_036826495.1 Burkholderiaceae bacterium | reverse complement strand
CGCCGTCCGTTGCCCCCCCCAGCAGGGTGGACATAACGGTCGGAACGGCGGCGAGCAACGTCACGCGATGGCGCTCGACGTGTTTCCAGTAGCTGCGGACGAACTGCGGATTGCGCAAGCCGGTGGCCGTCGGCAGCACGATCCGCCCACCCGCCAGCAGGATCGACAGGCCATAGACGAACGAGCCGGCGACGTGGAACAGCGGAAAGCCGTTGAGAATCACGTCGTGCGACGTGGCGCCGAACATTCGCGACGCGCTCCATGCCGCGTGAAGCTGGTTGCGATGGGTGTGCCGGGCGAGCTTCGGATGCCCGGTGGTGCCGCCGGTGTGGAACAGCGCCGCGAGCGCGTCCGGCGATCCGGCCTGCGCGCCGGGCAGCGCCAGGGATGCGGCCGATGCATCGAGCGGCGCTGCCGACGCCGGGTCGAGCAGCGCCGCGAGATCGTGCGCGCCCGGCGCCCGCACACCGGCCGCCGCACCCGGGTCCAACCCGACCACGACGATGTGGCGCAGCGACGGACAGCGTTCGCGCAGGCCCTCGACGCGCGACCAGATGTCGAGTTCCGGCATCGGCCCCGCGGCGACGAGGATGTTGGCCGCCGCCACGTCGATCAGCCGCGCGATCTGCGGCTGACCGAGCAGATGGTTGATCGGGCAGGCCACGCCGACCGCCTCGGCAGCCCAAAGCGCCAGATAGGCCTGCGGTACCGCCGGCAGCAGCAGCGCCACCCGCGGCTGGAGGTCACCGGCAAGCCGGCTGAACACCCGTGCAATCCCGATAATGTCGGTCATCAGCCGCTCATACGTCCAATCGACGCACGGCGCTGTCGGGTCGGCCGATGGAAGCCAGGTCAGCGCCGGCCGATCGGCGCATTCGATCGCGACCTGCGCCAGCGCGGCCAGCACCGTGCCATGCGGCATGAACGCTTCGTAGGGTTTCGACTCGATGTCCCGGACATCGTCGAGGCTTCGAATGGCCGGTACAGACACATGCGCTCCGCCAGGCGAACGCCGCCTCACCTCCGGAGGCGTCACGCTCACAGGCGAAACGGTAGCGATCGGTTCGCCGGCGGTCTGTCCGCCGCGATGGGGACCGGGACTACCCTGACGCCGTCTTCAGCGCCAGCGCGAACAACTCGTTGCGATGGTGAATGCCCAACCGCTCGAACGCCCGGTCGCGATAGGTCTTGACGGTGGCCGCTGATAATCCGAGGTCCGCCGCAATACCTTCATGGGTCCAGCCTTTCAGCAGCCGTGCGCAGACCTCTCGCTCGCGTCTGGGCAGCGAGCGCAGCACCGCGTCGGACGCGGTTGGCTGCCGCCGGCGCAGATGCAGCTCGACGCAGGCGGCCAGCGGTGCGCCCATCAGCGCGAGCAGCTCCAGCTCCGCGTCGTCGAACGACCGCTGCCGCCGGTGCCGGTACAGGTTGATCGCGACCAGACTGCGCTCGCCCCCGGCCGTCACGATCGACGCGCGTTCCTTCAGCGCATGCCGGGTGTAGATGCCGTCCCGGTGCCTGCTCGGAATCTCGTCGGCACGCCAGTGGATCAGCACCATCCCGCCGTCCGCCAGCAGCTCCCGCGCCGCATCGAAGGTCGGGTCGGCCAGATAGATGCCATTGCGGTAGAAGCGGAACGCGTCCGAGGTCCGGTCGGGCACCTCGTAGCTGCCACCCAGGTGCTGTTCCGGAGGACGGCCGTCGAACAGGCTGTAGACCGACAGCCAGCACAGCGGCAGCGCCCGGTTGAGCCGCTCGAGCGCCGCGCTGCCGAACCGGTCGTCGCCGACGCAGCCGACCACGCCGGCGATCGCCAGCGAGACCTGCCAGCGACGGTCGGGCACCGCGTGCGCGCTTCGGTCGAGCCGGACGAGTTGCATGACCGGAACCGTCTCCTCGATGCATCAGCGACTCACCGGCCGCCAGGCCGGTCAGAACGCGTCGCCCGGCACCCTGACCCAGCCTTCCATCAGCACCCGCGCGCTGCGGCTCATGATCGCCTTCTTGACGACCCACTGGCCGTCGACCATCGCCGCCTCGGCGCCGACCCGCAGGGTGCCCGACGGGTGGCCGAAGCGCACCGCGTTGCGCGGGCCGCCGCCGGCCGCCAGGTTCACCAGGGTGCCCGGAATCGCGGCCGCGGTGCCGATCGCGACCGCGGCGGTGCCCATCATCGCGTGGTGCAGCTTGCCCATCGACAGCGCCCGCACCAGCAGATCGACGTCGGCCGCCTGCACCGCCTTGCCGCTGGACGCGGTGTAGCCCGCCGGCTTCGCGACGAAGGCGACCTTCGGCGTGTGCTGCCGCGTGGCGGCTTCATCGAGCTTCTTGATCAGCCCCATCCGCAGCGCGCCGTGGGCACGGATCTTCTCGAACATCGCCAGCGCCTTCGGGTCGCCGTTGATCGCGTCCTGCAGCTCGGTGCCCTGGTAGCCGATCGCCTCGGCGTTCACGAAGATCGTCGGGATGCCGGCATTGATCATCGTCGCCTTCAGCACGCCGATGCCGGGCACCTCGAGATCATCGACCAGCCTGCCGGTCGGAAACATCGCGCCGCCGCCGCCGCTGTCGTCCTCGTCGGCCGGATCGAGGAACTCGAGCTGCACCTCGGCGGCCGGGAAGGTGACGCCGTCCAGCTCGAAGTCGCCGGTCTCCTGCACCGCGCCGTCGGTGATCGGCACATGGGCGATGATCGTCTTCCTGATGTTGGTCTGCCAGACCCGGACCGTCACCGTGCCGTTGCGCGGAATGCGCGCGGCGTCGATCAGGCCGTTGCTGATCGCGAACGGCCCGACGGCAGCCGACAGGTTGCCGCAGTTGCCGCTCCAGTCGACGAACGACTGATCGATCGACACCTGGCCGAACAGATAGTCGATGTCGTGGTCGGGCCGGCTGCTGCGGGCCAGGATCACCGTCTTGCTGGTGCTGGAGGTGGCGCCGCCCATGCCGTCGATCTGCTTGCCGTACGGGTCGGGGCTGCCGATCACCCGCATCAGCAGCGCATCCCGTGCGGCGCCCGGCACCTGCGCCCGCTCGGGCAGATCCTGCAGCTTGAAGAACACGCCTTTGCTGGTGCCGCCGCGCATGTAGGTCGCGGGGATCTTGACTTGCGGGACGTGGGCCATGAAGGTTCCTTGCGGTGTTCTCGTTGTACGCGTATATCGGTGGCGATCGGGGCGCGGCGGCGGGCGAATCGCCTCAGGCTGCCTTCTTCGACGATTCCAGGAAATCCTGCGCGAAGCGCTGCAGCACGCCGCCCGCCTCGTAGATCGACACCTCCTCGGCGGTGTCGAGCCGGCAGGTCACCGGCACCTTCACCTCTTCGCCATCGCGACGCCGGATCACCAGCGTCAGGTCGGCGCGCGGCCTGCGTTCGCCGATCACGTCGTAGGTCTCGGTGCCGTCCAGCTTCAGGGTCAGCCGGTTGGTGCCGGCCTTGAACTCCAGCGGCAGCACACCCATGCCGATGAGGTTGGTGCGGTGGATCCGTTCGAAGCCTTCGGCGACGATCGCCTCGACGCCGGCCAGCCGCACGCCCTTGGCGGCCCAGTCGCGCGACGAGCCCTGGCCGTAGTCGGCGCCGGCGATGATGATCAGCGGCTGCTTGCGGTTCAGATAGGTCTCGATCGCCTCCCACATCCGCATCACCTTGCCGTCCGGCTCGACGCGGGCCAGCGACCCTTTCTTCACCTTGCCGTCGACGACCGCCATCTCGTTGGTCAGGGTCGGGTTCGCGAAGGTCGCGCGCAGCGCGGTCAGATGGTCGCCGCGGTGGGTCGCGTACGAATTGAAGTCCTCTTCCGGCAGGCCCATCTTCGCCAGGTACTCGCCGGCGGCGCTGTTCGGCAGGATCGCATTGGACGGCGACAGGTGGTCGGTCGTGATGTTGTCGCCCAGCAGCGCCAGCGGCCGCATGCCCTTCAAGGTCCGCTCGCCGGCCAGCGCCCCCTCCCAGTACGGCGGGCGGCGGATGTAGGTGCTCTGCGGACGCCAGTCGTACAGCGGGCTGACCTTGGCGGCCGCGGTCTCGCGTCGCTCGAACATCGGGATGTAGACGTCGCGGAACTGCTTGGGCTTCACGCTCGCCTTCACGATCGCATCGATCTCGGCATCGGTCGGCCACAGGTCCTTCAGCAGAATCGGCTTGCCGCCGGCATCCGTGCCGAACGAATCGCGCTCGATGTCGAATCGGATCGTGCCGGCGATCGCATAGGCGACGACCAGCGGCGGCGATGCCAGGAACGCCTGCTTCGCATACGGATGGATGCGGCCGTCGAAGTTGCGGTTGCCCGACAGCACCGCCGTCGCATAGAGGTCGCGGTCGATGATCTCCTGCTGGATCTTCGGATCGAGCGCGCCCGACATGCCGTTGCAGGTGGTGCAGGCGAACGCGACGATGCCGAAGCCGAGCTTCTCCAGCTCCTCCTTCAGGCCCGAATCCTCCAGGTACAGCGCCACCGCCTTCGATCCCGGCGCGAGCGACGTCTTGACCCACGGCTTGCGGGTCAGGCCCAGCCGGTTCGCGTTGCGCGCGAGCAGACCCGCGGCGATGACGTTGCGCGGGTTGCTGGTGTTGGTGCAGCTCGTGATCGCCGCGATGATGACCGCGCCGTCGGGCATCAGGCCGCCCGGCTGCTCCTCCCATTTGCCGGCGATGCCCTTGGCCGCCAGGTCGGCGGTGGCCACACGGGCATGCGGATTCGACGGGCCGGCCATGTTGCGGACCACCGACGACAGGTCGAACGTCAGCGTGCGTTCGTACTGCGCGCTCTTCAGGCTGTCGGCCCACAGGCCGGCGGTCTTCGCATAGGTCTCGACCAGCTTCACCTGCTCGTCGGACCGGCCGGTCAGCTTCAGGTAGTCGATGGTCTGCTGGTCGATGAAGAACATCGCCGCGGTGGCGCCGTACTCCGGCGCCATGTTCGAGATCGTCGCCCGGTCGCCCAGGGTCAGCGCCGATGCGCCGTCGCCGCGGAACTCCAGGTAGGCGCCGACCACCTTGCTCTTGCGCAGGAACTCGGTCAGCGCCAGCACGATGTCGGTGGCGGTGATGCCCGGCTGCGGCCTGCCGGAGAGCTCGACGCCGACGATGTCGGGCAGCCGCATCCAGGACGCGCGGCCCAGCATCACGTTCTCGGCCTCCAGGCCGCCGACGCCGACCGCGATGACGCCCAGCGCATCGACGTGCGGCGTGTGGCTGTCGGTGCCCACCAGCGTGTCGGGGAAGGCCACGCCGTCGATCGCGTGGATCACCGGCGACATCCGCTCCAGGTTGATCTGATGCATGATGCCGTTGCCGGCCGGGATCACGTCGACGTTCTCGAACGCCAGCTTGGTCCAGTCGATGAAGTGGAACCGGTCCTCGTTGCGCCGGTCTTCGATCGCGCGATTCTTCGCGAACGCATCGGGGTCGAAGCCGCCGCACTCGACCGCCAGCGAGTGGTCGACGATGAGCTGCACCGGCACGACCGGGTTCACCTTGGCCGGGTCGCCGCCCTGATCGGCGATCGCATCGCGCAGGCCGGCCAGATCGACCAGCGCGGTCTGGCCGAGGATGTCGTGGCACACGACCCGCGCCGGAAACCACGGGAAATCCCGCTCGCGCTTGCGTTCGATGATCTGCTCGAGACTTTCGCGCAGGATCGCCGGATCGCAGCGGCGCAGCAGGTTCTCGGCCAGCACGCGCGAGGTGTACGGCAGGGTGGCGAAGGCGCCGGGCCTGATCGCGTCGACCGCCTCGCGGATGTCGAAATAGTCCAGCTTGGTGCCGGGAAGGGGTTTGCGGTGTGCGGTGTTCATCGATGGACTCTGCAGGCTCGAACCGGCGGCCG
>DAISWF010000092.1:9667-13409 GCA_036826495.1 Burkholderiaceae bacterium | reverse complement strand
GAAATCCACGACCGCCGCACCGGGCCGCGAAGTCTTCCATTATCGCGCAGGACGGGGCCCGCTCCCGGTCGGCCGGCGGATCGCCGATCGCCTTCTTCCGGCGGGCGGCGCAGCACCTGCGCCGTTCAGCTTGCGTTCATGCCCGCCCGCCTACGATGACCGCCAGGATCGAGCGCAATCAGGGAGAACGACATGGCAATCGACGGCTGGGTACTGATCGGCGTCGCGGTCGCGATGGCGGTGCTGGCGAGCCCACTGTCGCCCGCCGCCCGGTGGACCGACGAATTCTGCGACCGGGGGCGCGAGCCGGCCCGGCGCCGCAAGGCGGACGGCCGACCGCATCCCGACGAGATGCGCGGCGGCAGCCGCCGGCCGTTCAGGGAACGGCCCGGCCGGGCGGCACGGAATGCGCGCCCGCCGGCACGAGCGGGCCAGCCGGCAGATCCAGACTGACCCGCAGGCCGCCGGCGGGCGAGGTGCCGTAGGCGACCGTGCCGCCGTACAGCGTGGCGATGTCCTCCACGATCGTCAGCCCCAGCCCGCTGCCGTGACGCCGCTCGTCCAGCGGCACCGGCCCGGCGGGCCGCGGTG
Source organism: Burkholderiaceae bacterium (assembly GCA_036826495.1). Classification (GTDB taxonomy): domain Bacteria; phylum Pseudomonadota; class Gammaproteobacteria; order Burkholderiales; family Burkholderiaceae_E; genus DAISWF01. The sequence goes on along the minus strand of DAISWF010000092.1, from coordinate 12,818 downwards.
TCCCGCTGCCCGCCGGCAGGCCCGGGCCATCGTCGTCGACGACCACCCGCAGCCGGTCGCCGTCCCGGCGGGCGCCGACCGACACCGACCGATCGGCCCACTTGCAGGCGTTGTCGAGCAGGTTGCCGAGCATCTCGGCGAGATCCTGCGCGTCGCCGAGGAACTGCCCCGAGCAGGCGCAGCGCAGATCGATCGCGCGGTCGCGATGCAGCGCCCGCATCGCCCGCACCAGCCCGTCGGCGACCCGCCCGACGTCGACCTGTTCGGTTCCGCCCTGCGCCGCGCGCCCGGCCGCGCGGGCCCGGGCGAGCTGACGCTCCAGCCGCTGCCGGATCGTCTCCGCGTGCGCCGCCACCTGCGCGGCGAACGGCTCGCCGGCACGTTCCGCCGCTTCGTTGGCGAGCACCGACAGCGGAGTCTTGATCGCATGCGCCAGATCGCCGGCCTGACGGCGGGCCCGCTCCAGCATCGCGGCATCGCGCTCGAGCAGCAGCTCCAGCTCGTCGACCACCGGGGCCACCTCGACCGGCCAGTTACCCGCCAGCTTGCCGCGGCGATCCACTCGCAAGCGAGCAACCACTTCTCGCAAACGCCGCAATGGCCAAAGCCCATAGGCGACCTGAGCAAGACTGGCAGCCAGCAGCGCCAGCCCGGTGACGCCCAGCGCGCCCGCCAGCAGCCGGTCGAACCGCGCGGTGGCGGCCTCCCAGTCGGCGCGCGGGGTCGTCACCAGCAGCGACACCGGCGTCGTGCGGTCGGCGAGCGTCACCGTCCTGCGGTAGACGATGAGCGGGGCCTTGTCGGGGCCCGACAGCTCGAGGATCCGGTCACCGTCGGGTGCGCCGGCACCGGCGGCGCGCGACCGCGCCGGCGCTCCCGGTTCGAGCAGCGCGTCCCACAGCGACCGCGACACCAGCGGCTCGGCGCCCTCGGCCAGCACCTGCCAGTAGCGGCCGGAATACGGGCTGTCGAAACGGGGATCGGCGAGTAGGCGAGTGCTCGCCAACCTACCCTGCGGCGTCCATTCGAGCGCCGCCGTCAGCGAGTCGGCCTCGCTGCGGAGCTGGCCGGCCAGGGCCTGATAGGTGTGTTCGGCGAACAGTGCCGACAAGGTCACGCCGACCCCGCCCAGCGCGATCGACAGACAGACCACCGCGCCGGCGATCAGCCGCAGGCGCAGCGAGTGGCGCCGCGTCGCCGACACAGCCGTGGCCGGCAACCGGGATTCAGGACCTGTCGACACTCCGCTCCTGCCCGCACCGGCGGCCATACGGCCTAGCGCGCCGCGGGGCCGAGGCGATAGCCGACGCCGCGGACCGTTTCGATGATGTCGGCGCCGAGCTTGCGGCGCAGGCGGGCGACGAAGACCTCGATGGTGTTGCTGTCGCGATCCCGATCCTGCTCGTACAGATGCTCGACCAGCCGGGTCCGGCTCAGCGTCTCGCCGGGGTGATGCAGCAGGTAGCCCAGCAGCCGCAGCTCGGCGGCGGTCAGCGCCAGCGGCACGCCGTCCAGCGTGGCCGACTGGGCCCGGGAGTCGAACCGCAGCCGTCCGTGCTGCAGCACCGGCGAGGCCACGCCATGCGCCCGCCGGACCAGCGCGCGCACCCGCGACACCAGCTCCGGCATGTGGAACGGCTTGGCCAGGTAGTCGTCGGCGCCCGCGTCGATGCCGTGCACCTTGTCGGTCCACGAACCGCGGGCGGTCAGCAGCAGCACCGGCAGGGCGACCCCGCCGTCGCGCCAGCGCCGCAGCACCGTCAGCCCGTCCAGACCCGGCAGACCGATGTCCAGCACCGTCGCGTCATAAGGCTCGTGGGCGCCGGCATGCCAGGCATCGATGCCGTCGCCGACGATGTCGACGACGAAGCCCGCCGACCGCAGCGCCTCGGCCACCTGGCGGGCGATGTCGGCATCGTCCTCGGCGATCAGCACCCGCATCGCGTCAGGTTCTCAACGCTTGCGGGCGGCCGCCACGCCGTCGCCCTTGGTGCGCAGCAGCGCCAGCGACCGGGCATCGTATTCGAGCTTCGACACGTGACCCTGCGGCCCGAGCAGCTTGACCTTGTAGACGAAGCCGGTGGACTCCGACTCGAGCTCGATCTCGATGATCTGGCCGTTGAAATCGCGGCGCACCGCCGACAGCAGGTTCTCCAGCGGCGCGATCTGCCCGGCCTGCACCGCCGAGCGCAGCCGGCTGGAATCCTCGCCCGCCGAGGCGGGCGCCCAGGCGATCATCGACACCGCGGCCGAAACCCCCACCCCCGCCGCGGCCAGCAGCAGGCCGGCCCGGCGCAACCGGCCGCGGGCGCCGTGCAGAGGGGGTTGCATGACAGGTGGGACAGGCATTGCCGCAGCTTCGTCGTCGTTCAGCCCGGAGAATACGCCGGCACGATGAACCGGAGCTGAACGAGCGGGTCAGCAGGCATCGAGAGGAAACTGCCGCGACTGCCACGCCCGCGGCGCAACGCCGAACCAGCGGCGGAACGCCCGGGTGAAGTTCACGGAATCGCTGTACCCCAGCGCGACCGCCACGTCGGACACCCGCCGCTTCTTCTGCGCCAGCAGCCGCCGCGCGGCGTCTCTCCTGGCCGCCTCCAGCTCGGCCTTGTAGGTCGTGCCCTCCCGCGCGAGGCGACGATGAAGCGTCTTGCGATGCATCGACAGCATGTCGGCCACTCGTTCGGCCGAGCAGTCACCCCGCCCGAGCATGACCTCGATCAGGTGACGCACCTGTTCGGCCAGCGTCATCCGATGCTCCGCTTCCAGACTGGTCAGTTGGGCGCGCAGCAGCCGGATGACGTGTTCATCGGACGAGGTGCGGGTCCGTTCCAGATCGGCGGCGGGAAATTCGATCACGGTCTCGAGCTGCCCGAACAGGACCGGCGCCCGCAGGATCCTCGTATAGGGGCGGACGTCTTCCGGCCGGGTATGGGTGAGCGATACGCGGGCGGCATGCCACTGCGGCCCGATGATGGTATGCAGGTGGTGGTTCATGCTCGCGCCGTACATCGCGCACAGCTCGGAATGCCCCGCGTGCGCCCCGCCGAGAGCGACCCCGAAGCGCGCCCAGCCGTCATCGACGACCAGCGACAGATGGACACCGCGATACCAGATCCTGAGGAAGCGGATCAGGTCGCGGATCGCGTCG
>DAISWF010000092.1:0-9657 GCA_036826495.1 Burkholderiaceae bacterium | reverse complement strand
GCATGAGCAGCAGCGGAACGAGCCCGGCGTTCCCGAGGCGCGCCTGGGCGCCCGCGAGGATGGCGAAATGCTCGCAGCCCGAAAGCTCCCTGCCGCGCACCAGCGCACGCGCCACCGTGGAGGTCGCGATCGGGCTCATCGGAAGCCGGAGCGCCGACGGCTCCACGCCTGCCGCCCGCAGAACCCTGTCCGGATCGGTGCCAAGCTGCCGGGCGGCCTCCTGCACCAGCGCGAGCGTGCCGACCGGAACGGTGAACTCGCTGGCCATGCCGCGCGGAACGGGCCGGCTCGAGCCTGCGCGCGCGCGTTCACCCACGGAGCGGGTTGTTACCGAATGCATGGATATGGTCACCAGATGATAGGAAAGTTTGTCGGCCTCCCAATAGCATGGACGTCACCCCTTTCCTGTGTGCCGGAGCTGCGCCATGCAATTCCTCGATGACAGTCTCTTCCCGGAGAACCAGGAGCCCCTGGTGATCCAGGCCGCCCCGTACGGGCCCGAATACATACCGTCCGATTCCGACGACATCGCGGTCTCGCTCCGGGATCAGGTCCAGAAGGCCGTCGACTGCTACAACGCGGGAGCCACGGTGCTTCACGTGCACGTTCGCGAGGAAAACGGCAAGGGTTCGAAGCGGCTCTCGATGTTCAACGAGCTGCTCGCGCGGCTTCGCGAAGCCGTTCCCGGGATGCTCCTGCAGGTCGGCGGCTCCATCTCCTTCGCCCCGGAGTCCGACGGATCGAGAGCGACCTGGCTGCCCGACGACACGCGGCACATGCTGGCGGAACTCAGCCCGAAGCCGGACCAGGTGACGATCGTCATCAACACCAGCCAGTTCGGCTTCACCGAGACGCTGACCGCCGAGGACGTGGCGGGAACGCAGTTCGAACGGCCCGAGATGAAGAAGGCCTACGATGAAATGATCTGGGAGGCCGGGCCGGACTTCTACGTCGAGCACCTCCGCCGGCTGCAGGCGGCGAAGGTCCAGCCGCACTTCATGATCGGCCACGTCGCCCAGCTCGGCACCCTCGAGCGGATCCTGCGGCGCGGACAGTACACCGGGCCGCTGTGCCTGAACTATCTCGCCTTCGGCGGCGGCCTGTCGTACTCGAATCCGGTCGAGATGATGGAGTTCATCTCGCGTGTTCCGGACGGCGCGGTGCTGACGATCGAAGGTCTGATGCGGAACAACCTGCCGATGAGCGCCATGGCGATCGCCATGGGACTGCACGTCCGCTGCGGAATCGAGGACAACCTCTGGGGTCGCAAGGGGGAGCGGGTCACCTCCGTCCAGCAGGTCGAGAAAATGGTGACGCTCGCCCGGATGCTCTACCGGGACGTCGCCTCGGCGGAAGACGCCCGCCGGATCTACCGCATCGGCCAGTTCTATCGCGACGCGGACGAAACGCTGGCCCGACTCGGAATGCCGCCCAACCGGGCAAGAGGACAGAAAGGCGTGCCCACCCGCGCCGCGTGACCCTCGTGGCCCGGCGCAGTGACCGCCCCGTGACGGCGGACCATGGCGCCTGAAGCCGAGGCCGCGACGCAGGGGCGGTGGCATGAGCTTGCGCAGGTCCACCGGATTCCCGAAGGGCCGTCCCTGTGGACCGTGGGATCGCGAAGCGTGCTGATCGTGCGCCAGGCGGGCCGGTTCTTCGCGGCGGAAGATTCCTGTCCACACGCCGGAGCGTCGCTGTGCAACGGCCGTTTCACGCAGGGCCGGGTGCAATGCCGCTCCCACGGCCTGCGTTTCGATCTCGCCACGGGGCGCTCGCTCGTCGGGGGCCTGGCACTGACGACGTTCGCGGTCCGCGTCCGGGACGATCGCATGGAGGTGCTGCTGGCGGATCCCGCCGCCGCCTGACCACGAGACCGCCGGCATCAGGACTCCGGCGATGTCATCGATATCCGGCTGGCCGGCTCGCTCCGCTGCAGTTCGATGCCTTGTGCGGGTCGCTCCGGAGCTCCAGCCGGACCGCCCTCGACGGAAGGCGCGGTGCAGGACCACCCCGCCAGCTCTTCGACCACCGAACAGGTGCCGGCGATCGCCGTCAGCAGGCCGGACACGGGAAGGGCCAGCATCGGCACCATCTTGGGCAGCCCGCCCAGCTCCCAGTACTGGCCCGGCACCGTCAGCGCGGCTTCGAGCCCGAACCAGGCGAGAAAGAGGCCGAACAGGACGGTGACGACCTGCCAGCCGAGAACGAGCACCGTCACGCCTTTCGGCGGCAGCAGCGCATGCAGCGCCTCCGACGCGATGTCTTCGCGGTCGCGCACCGCGAGCGAATAGGCCACGAACACCAGCCCGATGTTGCAGAACAGGGATACCGTGTCCCCCCAGAAGGGCGGATCGCGGAATACGTATCGCATGATCACCGTGTAGGCGGTGAACAGCACCATCAGCACGAGCAGGGTGCAGGAGAACGCCATGACGGCCAGGCGGACGCCGCGATCGAGCGTCCGGAACCAGTGCGGAGCGGTTCGGATGGCGCCGGGCTGCGAAGAGACGTCCATCAGATCAGCCCCAGCAGGCGCGGCAGCGCCAATGTGATCGACGGAATCAGCAGGACGAGGAACATCACCGCGATGTCCGCCGCGAGGAACGGGACGATCGCGCGGGCCACCTTGTCCACTTTCTCGCCGCCGATGGCCGCCGCGGTGAAGTAGCAGACGCCGACCGGCGGAGTCACCGATCCCAGAATGAAGCCGGTCGCCATCAGGATCGCCGCCTGTATCTCGTGGAACCCGGCCTGCACGCATGCAGAGACCAGCGTGGGACCCAGCATCACGACGCTGGGGACCGGTTCGAGCAGCGTCCCGACCACCAGGATGAGGATCACCACCACCACGCTGAACAGCAGCGGGGAATGCGCGAACTGCAGCAGAAAGTTCTGCAGCCCTTCGAGCGCGCCGATGCGGTTCAGCAGCCAGCTCAGCGGACCGCTGGCGGCAATGATGATGAAGACGGACGAGGTGATCTTCACCGCGCGGAAAAGCGCGCCGCCGAGCGCCCGCAGCGTCAGGGTCCGGTAGACCAGCGTCCCCAGCAGCAGCGCGGACAGCGCCGCGACGGCACCCGCCTCGGTCGCGGTGAACACGCCGGAGATGATGCCGCCCAGGATGATGACCGGGATGAGCAATGCTCCCCAGGCGCCCAGCACCGCCTTCAGCAGGGCGCCGAACGTGAAGGGGACCGTGTGCCGGCCCCAGTTCCTGCGCAGCGCGAGCACATAGACCATGGCCATCAGAAGCAGGCCGACGAGCATGCCGGGGATCACGCCCGCGGCGAACACCGCGCCGATGGAGATGCCCATCGTGCTGGCAAGAATCACCAGCAGGATGCTCGGCGGCAGGATGCCGCCCATCGTGGAGCCCATTGCAGTGAGCGCCGCGGCGAACGGACCCGGATAGCCCTCCTTGCGCATCGCCGGGATCAGCACGCCGCCGATCGCCGCCACGTCCGCCACCGCGCTGCCGTTCATCGCGGCGAACATCATGCTGCCGACGATGTTCATCTGCGCCAGACCGCCGCGGATGCGGCCGACCAGCTCGCGCGCGAGCACCAGCAGCCTGGCGGTTATCTGGCCCGCATTCATGATCTCCGCGGTCAGGATGAAGAACGGAACGGCCAGCAGCGGCTGGACGGATACCGCCTCGAACATCTGGTACGGCACCGCCGACAACGGCAGTTCCCCGGTGATCCAGATGTAGATCGTCGGAACGGCAGCCATGGCCACGCCGATCGGTGCCCCCAGCACGATCATCACGACCAGCGATACGATCAACAGCGTCAAGGCCATCGGCGTCGTCCCCTCCGTCTCGTCTTCATCGGCCCGACCTCCACGAGGCGGCGCCTGCCGTGACGATTCTCGAAGCTGGCGTCCCCAAGCTCATTACGGATTGGGACATGGTGCTAACATTTCGGGACGTCTGTGGAGCTATCAGGGAATGCGCTACTCGGCTCGCGTCCAGATTCTGACGGGGTATGCGGGCCTGGCCAGATCGCTCGGCGTGCAGCCCGAGGAGATGGCGCAGTCCGTCGGCCTGGACTTGTCGAGGCTGCACGAGCTCGACGCCCGCATTCCGGCCGCAGCGTTCGGCGAGCTGCTCGAGCGAACCGCGAAGGAGACCGGCGTCGAAGACGTCGGCCTCAAGCTGGCGGAGTCGCGCGAGCTCGGAATCCTCGGCCCGATCGGCATCGTCGTTCATCAGCAGCCGGACGTTCGCAGCGCGATCCAGTCCTTGTGCCGATACCTGCCCTGCCACAACGAAGCCCTCCACCTGTGGCTCGACGAATCCGACGGCCTCGCGCTGCTCCACCTGCAGGTACGCACCGGTGGCCGGCAGGTCACCGAGCTTTCGCTCGGGGCGTTCCACCGCATCGTCAGGCGCCTGGCCGGACCTCACTGGCGCGCCGTCTGGGTCTGTTTCGAGCACCAGGGCCCCGCACGCTCGGCGGCCTACCGGCGCTTCTTCGGCTGCCCGGTCGACTTCTCCGCCGACCACACTTGTATCACCTTCAATGCAGCGAGTCTGGATACCCCGCTGGCGACCTCGGATCAGATGCTGGTGCTGTATGCGCAACGTTACCTCGAGTCGTCGATGCCGGAGAGCGAGCTCACGATCGACGCGAAGATCCGGGAACTGATCCGCTTGCTGATCTTTTCCGGCGGATGCAGCGCAGACAAGGTCGCGCGCGGCCTGGGGGTGGACCGGCGGACCGTGCACCGGCATCTGTCGGCCAGGGGATTGACGTTCTCGATGCTGCTGAACGACGTGCGACGGGAGCTCGTCGTGCAGATGCTGCAGAGCTCCCGCTCGATTGCCGACGTCGCGGACCGGCTCGGCTTCTCGTGCTCGCCGGCGCTGTCCCGCTGGTTCAAGCAGGAGATGGGGATGAGCCCTGCCGAGTGGCGGAGGCAGTCGTCAGGCCAGGTCCATGCGGCGGTAGAGAATCCGCTCGAACGGGCCGTCGAACCACGAATGCCGCGCAAGACGATCGAACCAGGGCGTGCGCCGGGAAGCGGCGCGCTGCGGTGAATCCAGGGCCGAGCGATCGGCCAGCCGGTGCAAGACATGGAACTGCCTGCCGGACCGGCTCGGCGCCTCCCGCAGATCGACCCCTTTCCAGTCGCGGCATTCCATCAGCATGGGCGCATGTTCGTCCTGGTACCAGGCGCACAGCTCCGGTCCCCATTCCTGCGGCGTCCATATTCCCACCGCGAATACCCAGGGTCCACCGTCGGGGCCGAAGTCGCCGGCGCTGTACACGCGGCACGAATCGATCTGTTCCACACCGTCCGGTGGACTGCCGCGCTGGCAGGTGACCAGCGCCGCGGCGCCGTCCGCGCCCACCAGGCACTCGACCTCACCCTGCGCACGGCGGATGACCGCACCGAGCGCCTCCGGCGAGGTGCGCGTCGTCTTCCACATCAGCATCACAGAGCGCCCGCGCTTTCCAGCACCTTGATGAGACCGGCCTGGTTCTGGTCGGTCAGCGCACGCCTGGCCAGCGCCTTGTCGTAGGTTCCCTTGACCGCCAGCCAGGCGGCTGGCGCACCGGCGTACCAGCGGTCCAGCTCCTTCTGGTTCGGCCGGTACACGCTGAGCTTTCCGTCGAGCAGCTTGTTCTGCTGCGCCATCCATTCCGCATCGACCTTGAAGCTGCGGGCGCCGATTTCCCTGCCCAGCTCATCGATCAGGTTCTTCGCCCATTCGGGCAGCCGTTCATATCGCTTGCGGTTCATGAAGATGATGTGCGCGTTCCAGCCGCCTCCGGTCTGCGTGAGGAACTTGGAGACTTCGTAGAACTTCTGCGCCGCCACATAGGCGTCCGGGACGTAGTAGCCGTCGATGACGCCGGTCGACAGCCCTTCGTACACCTGCGCCCAGTCGAACGGAACCGCGGTGGCACCCCATGTCTTGATGAGATTCAGCTCGACCGGCGACTTCGTCACGCGGATCTTCAGTCCCTTGAGGTCCTCGGGAACGCGCACCTCGCGCTTGGAGTTGCCGACGTTCCGGAAGCTGTAGGAGGGGATGATCGCGATGACATGCAGATTCATCTCCTTGGCCGCCCGCGTCGCGAGCTCCTTGCCCAGCCAGCCGTTGACGAGGCTTTCGGCCGCTGCATCGTCCTTGAAGATGTACGGAAGATTCAGGATGTCGAACGTCTGTCCGAAGCTGCCGATGTTGCCGGCCGATACCGAGCCGATGTCGATCTGGCCCATCCCCGCCTGCTCGACGCACTTGTGCTCGCTGCACAGGGTTCCGTTCACCTGCACGTTGGCCTTGATCTTTCCGCCCGATCGCTGTTCGAGCTGGGGACCGATGAAGTCCTTGAACCACCAGTGGGTGGGGATGGTCGACGCGATGCCATTGGCGACCGTCAGGCGAAGTTCCTGGGCGATCGCCGCCGTTGCCATTGAAGCGGCCGTCAGCGACAGCGCGAGCGATCCGATAAGGCGTCGGACACGGGTCATCACAGTCTCCTCCTGTTCGGCGACGGATATCCGTCACCTTCGTGACCCTGATCTTTATCGCGCGTCGAACCTCCGATATGACAATCGGGGACAGAACGTTAACGAATCGGGACATCGACCGATCAGTCGGAACGGCCGGGCCTCCTCGAACCGGTCGAGCGGGGACCGGCGTCCGCGCGGCGCCGGCCGTGGTCGGCGCCGCGGCAGACGTCAGCGCCCGGTGAAGGTCGGCGTGCGCCGCTCCGCCATCGCCTTCACGCCTTCCTTGAAGTCCTCGGAGAGGAAGTTCCGGTTCTGCTCGATGCTCTCGCGCGCGACTGCCGAGCGGATCTGCTCGACCAGGCCGGCCCGCAACGTGGCACGTGCCGCCTGCACGGCGAGCGGTGCCGACTCCGCGATCTCGGCCGCCAGCTCCATCGCCTTCGCGCGGACCTGGTCCTTCGGCACCAGCACGTCGGCCAGGCCGATCGCGACCGCCTCCTCGCCGCCGATGCGCCGGCCGGTATAGAACAGCATCGCCGCCTTCTGCTGGCCGATCAGCCGCGGCAGCATCACCGTCAGGCCGAAGCCGGGATGGATGCCGAGCCGGGTGAAGTTGGCCGAGAAGCGCGCCTCGGGGCAGGTGACGCGGAAGTCGGCGACCACCGCCAGCCCCAGCCCGCCGCCGACCGCCGGGCCGTGCACCGCGGCGACCACCGGCTTGCTGCAGGAGGCCATCCGGATCGCCTCGGCATACAGCGGGTTCACCATCCGCGGTCCGCCGTCGCGCGGCGTCGCATCGCGCCGCGCGAAGTCGGCGCCGGCGCAGAACGACGAGCCCTGCGCGCACAGCACGATGCTGCGGCATTCGGGGTCGGCCTCCAGGTTCTCGAACGCGGTGGCCACGCCGCCGATCATCTCGAGATCGAAGAAGTTGTGCGGCGGCTGGCGAAGCTCGACAATCGCCACGTGGCCTTCGCGGCTCACGTGCAGCTTCTCGGATGAAACGTTGGTCATGGCTATGAGTCTCCTGTGTCGATGTCGGAAGATGGATGTCAGGGAAGCGGATGTGCGGGTGGATGCCGGCGCGTGACGTCGGAGCGGCGTCCAAGCGATGTCAGAGCGGCGCCGCGCCGCGCGCCAGCCGGTCGACGGCCTCCTCGGCCTGGTCGAGCGAGCGCAGGATCGAGCGCCTGAGGCCGTCGAGGTCGACGCCCTCGGTGCTCTTCTTGCCCTCCATGTAGCGGGCATAGACGCCGTGCACGATCGCCGCGGACTTCCAGCGATTGAAGCCGATGTAGTAGCCGAGCTTCGACAGGTCGCGGCCGGTGCGGGCGGCATAGCGCTCGGCCATCTCGCGCCGCAGCGGAAAGCCGGGCAGCGACGTCGGCGGCACGCCGCGCACCGACGGCGGATCGGTCGGCTCGGCCCACTGGTTCAGCGCATAGGCCAGGTCGGCGAGCGGATCGCCGAGCGTGGAGATCTCCCAGTCGACCACCGCGGCCACCGTGCCCTGCGGGCCGATCAGCGTGTTGTGCAGACCGTAGTCGCCGTGCACCACCCGTGCCGGGCCCTGGTCGGGCACGTTGTCGAGGAAGTACTTCTGCAGATCGTGCGCGCGCGGGTCGTCGAGCTTCGCGCCGGCGATCGATGCGTTCCACGACTTGTACCAGGTCTTGAGCTGGCGGCCGATGTAGTCGTCCTTCCTGCCGAGATCGCCGAGCCCGACCGCATCGGGATCGACCGAGTGCAGATCGGCCAGCACGTCGAAGAACGAATGGCCGAGCTTCGTGCGCACCGGTTCCGGCGCATGACGGCGCGCATCGTCGGCGTTGTACAGCGGATGGCCGTCGATCAGGCCCATCACGTAGAAGTGCGCGCCGGTGACCGCCGGGTCTTCGCAGAAACCGAACGCCGCCGGCACCGGCACCGGCGTGGCGCCCAGCGCGCTGATGATCGCCCACTCGCGCCCCATGTCGTGCGCCTTGGGCAGCAGCACGCCCATCGGCGGGCGGCGGATCACCGCCTGGCGGCCCTCGGCGTCGTCGAGCCGGTAGGTCAGGTTCGAATGGCCGCCTTCGAGCCGCGTCCATCTGAACGGCGGCCGCAAGGCCGGAATGTGTTCGCGGATCCAGGCTTCGACGGCCGGCACGTCGTAGCCGGTGATCGTGGCGGTTCCAGTCTCGCTCGTCATTCGATGGCACTCCGGAAAGGCGATTCGCCGTCGTGGCGGCGGGCGGCGAGGCGCGCCGCCCGATGCGCTGCATCGCGCTGCCATCGAAGAATACCTTCAGCGAGCTGCCGGCATGGCCCGGCATTGCCGGCCGGTTCCGGCCAGTGAAACCGTCCGGCAGCCTGGACGATCCGGAAGGCGCTACCATGACGGCAACCGGGCAGGGAGGGTACATATCACCCGACAGTGCTCCCTCGTCGCGGCGGCAGGCCGCGCACCCGGGCCATCGGCCATGTCATCCAAACGAAAAGGGAGACCTCCCATGCGTCAGGCAGTCATCGTTTCTTACGCCCGTACCGGCCTGGCCAAGGCGGGGCGCGGCGGCTTCAACAACACGCCCAACATGACGATGCTCGGTCATGCGATCGAGCACGCGGTCAAGCGCGCCAAGGTCGAGACGGCCGAGGTCGAGGACGTGATCGCCGGCTGCGTCGCCGCCCACGGCAACGTGGCGCGCGCCGCGGCGCTGCTGGCCGGCTTGCCGGTGACCACCGCCGGCGTCTCCGTGCATCGCGCCTGCTCGTCGGGCCTGAATGCGATCGCCAATGCCGCCCACCACGTGGTCGAGGAAGGCGCCAGCGTCGTCGTCGGCTGCGGGGTCGATTCGATCACGTTCCAGGGCGGCGGCGGCGGCGGCCGCGACGATCGGCTGACCGCGATGTATCCGGATTTCTGGATGCCGATGATCGATACCGCCGACGTGGTGGCGGCCCGCTACAACATCAGCCGCGAGTACCAGGACGAGTACTCGCTGCGCTCGCAGCAACTGATGGCGGCAGCCCAGCAGGCCGGCAAGTTCAAGGACGAGATCATCCCGGTCAAGACCCAGATGAAAGTCGTCGACAAGGCCACCAAGGCCGAATCGCTGGTCGACTACACGGTCGACCGCGACGAATGCAACCGGCCCGACACGACCCTGGCCGGCCTGGCCAAGCTCGAGCCGGTCAAGGGCCCGGGCAAGT
>DAISWF010000091.1:4191-19323 GCA_036826495.1 Burkholderiaceae bacterium | reverse complement strand
GGGCGATGCCGACTTCCTGCTGCGCGAGGTCGAGCACCGGATCCTGGAGCGGCTGGATCTGGTCCGGATCGAGCCGCAGGTGCTGCTGGACGTCGGCTGCGGGTCGGGGCAGGGGGTGGCGGCGCTGATGCAGCGGTTTCCGCGCGCCCGGGCGCTGGGCGCCGATCTGTCGCCGGCGATGGCGGCCACCGCCCGCGGCCTGCACCGGCGCACCGGCTCGATCGCCCGGCGGCTGCAGCGGGTGCTGTCGTTCTCGGCCGCAGCGCCCGCCGAGGCGCTGTTCTGCGCCGCCGACGCCGCGCGGCTGCCGCTGGCGCCGGCCAGCGTCGATCTGCTGTGGTCCAACCTGGCCTGGCACTGGCTGGTCGACCCGCCGGCCGTGGCCGCCGAGTGGTACCGGGTGATCCGGCCGCAGGGGCTGCTGATGTTCAGCTCGTTCGGCGTCGATACCCTGCGCGAGCTGCGGGCGATCGGCGCGCCGCTGCCGGAGTTCCCCGACCTGCACGACATCGGCGATCTGCTGGGCCAGGTCGGCTTCGCCCAGCCGGTGCTGGACACCGAGCGGCTGTCGGTCACCTGGCGCGAGCCGCAGCGGCTGCTGGCCGATCTGCACCGGTTGGGCGGCAACGCGCTGCGCGGCCGCCGCCGCGGGCTCACGCCGCGCTCGGCGCAACGGCGCTGGCTAGCGGCGCTCGAGGCGCTGCGCCGGCCCGACGGTCTGATCGAGGTGAGCTTCGAGATCGTCCATGCGCATGCCTGGTGTCCGCAGCGCAAACGCAACACCGACGGTTCGATTCCGATCGAATGGCTGGCGTCGCGACGCAGGATCGGGTAGGCCGATGGACAGTAAAAGTGAGTCTCTACTTTCGCGCCGAAATCGCTGTCGAAAGGACGGGCATGCGGCCCCCGCTCCGACCCTCAACTTGCTGGGCTCGGAGCCGGCCCCTTATAATCCGCCCGGATTCCGACTCGTCATGCAGGATCAGCGAAGCCAGGGGCCTGGAGACGTCCGACAGCAGTGGGTGCTCAGGCGGAACTGTGCTCTGACCCCGCGCCAACTCGGTGCGTGTTTCGGTGGCTTGGGCCTGGTGTCGGTCGGAATTGCGACTGCTTTCGCCGTTCATGGTGCTTGGCCGGTGGTGCCGTTCGCATTCGTCGAAGTCGCAGCACTGGTCATTGCCTTCATCGTCTACAGCCGCCATGCGGCTGACTATGAACGGATCGTCCTGGCAAACGATCGGGTGCTGATCGAGACAGTGAGCGCTGACTCAGTCAGTCGGCGTGAACTGCATCGTTCACGGCTCCGGGTCGAATACGAGGAGGGCCGGGCGGACCTTGTGCGGCTGGTGTGCGATGCGGAGACCTTGCCGGTCGGGCGCTTCGTTCCGATGGAGCGTCGTGGAGAACTGGCGCGCGAGCTCCGGTCATCGCTGGCCGGCCTGCGGTAGCGCTCGGCAGGGGCAGGACGGATAACGATTCATACGGTGTTTGGTGAGGACATGACAAGCTGGAAGAGGATCGGGGCGGTAGGGCGCGGGGCGGCGCTGATTTGGTTGACCGCCTGTTGCAACCTGGCCCACGCGGTCAACGACATGCCCGGCGGGCCGCGGGTCAACCAGCTCAACCTCCACGATCCGGTCACCGGCGTCGCGCGCGACCAGCACTGGATCCACGAGTTCCTGCTGTGGGTCTGCCTGGTGATCTTCGTCGCGGTGTTCGCCGTGCTGTTCTACTCGCTGTGGGCGCACCGCAAGTCGCGCGGCCACAAGCCGGCCGACTTCCACGAGAGCACCGCCGTCGAGATCGCCTGGACGGTGGTGCCCTTCCTGATCGTCATCGGGCTGGCGCTGCCGGCCACCCGGATGGTGATCGAGCAGAAGGACACCTCGAATGCCGACCTGACGGTCAAGGCCACCGGCTACCAGTGGAAATGGGGGTATGACTACCTGAAGGGCGAGGGCGAGGGGCTGTCGTTCCTGTCGACCCTGTCGACGCCGCACGACCAGATCTACGGCAGCGCGCCCAAGAGCGACACCTACCTGATGGAAGTCGACAATCCGCTGGTGGTGCCGGTCGGCAAGAAGGTTCGCGTGATTCTGACCGCCAACGACGTGATCCACGCCTGGTACGTGCCGGCCTTCGGCGTCAAGCAGGACGCGATCCCCGGGTTCGTCCGCGACACCTGGTTCAAGGCCGAGAAGCCGGGTACCTACCGCGGCAACTGCGCGGAGCTGTGCGGCAAGGACCACGCGTTCATGCCGGTGGTGGTCGAGGTGAAGAGCGAGGCCGACTACAAGGCCTGGGCCGAGGAGCAGAAGAAGCAGATGCTCGCCCGCGCCGATGATCCGAACAAGGAATGGACGCTGGACGACCTGAAGGCACGCGGCGAGAAGGTCTATGCCGCCAACTGCGTGGCCTGCCACCAGGCCAACGGCAAGGGCGTGCCGGGCACGTTCCCGGCGCTGGACGGTTCCAAGATGGTGCTGGGGCCGAAGGGCGACCAGGAGAACATCGTGCTCAACGGCAAGCCCGGCACCGCGATGGCGCCGTTCAAGACGGTGCTGAACGACGTGGAGATCGCGGCCGTGATCACCTACACGCGCAATGCGTGGAGCAACAAGGCCGAGCAGAATCTGGTGCAGCCCAAGGAAGTCGCGGCGGCCCGCAAGTAACAGCGAAAACAGCAGCGAAGTAACAGCGAACGGACAGGGATCAGGAGCAGTCAAATGAGCGCAGTGCTCGATTCACACGGACACGCAGGCCACGGTCACGGCGACCATGCACACGACCATCCGCACGGCTGGCGTCGCTGGGTGTTCGCCACCAACCACAAGGACATCGGCACGCTGTATCTGTGGTTCTCGTTCACGATGCTGATCGTCGGCGGCATCAATGCGCTGCTGCTGCGCGCCGAGCTGTTCCAGCCGGGCCTGCAGATCGTCGAGCCGCACTTCTTCAATCAGTTGACGACGCTGCACGGGCTGATCATGGTGTTCGGCGCGATCATGCCGGCGTTCGTCGGCTTCGCGAACTGGCAGGTGCCGCTGATGGTGGGCGCCTCCGACATGGCGTTCGCGCGGATGAACAACTTCAGCTTCTGGCTGCTGCCGGTGGCTGCCGCGCTTCTCATCGTCTCGTACGTGGTCCCGGGCGGTGCGACCGCGGCGGGCTGGACGCTGTACGCGCCGCTGTCGGTGCAGATGGGCCCGGGCATGGACCTCGCGATCTTCGCGGTCCACATCATGGGCGCGAGCTCGATCATGGGCTCGATCAACATCATCACGACGATCCTGAACATGCGCGCGCCCGGCATGTCGCTGATGAAGATGCCGATGTTCGTCTGGACCTGGCTGATCACCGCGTACCTGCTGATCGCGGTGATGCCGGTGCTGGCCGGCGCGATCACGATGGTGCTGACCGACCGCCACTTCGGCACCTCGTTCTTCAACGCCGCCGGCGGCGGCGACCCGGTGATGTACCAGCACATCTTCTGGTTCTTCGGGCATCCCGAGGTGTACATCATGATCCTGCCGGCGTTCGGCATCGTCAGCGAGATCATCCCGACGTTCGCGCGCAAGCGCCTGTTCGGCTACAGCTCGATGGTGTACGCCACCGCGTCGATTGCGATCCTGTCGTTCATCGTGTGGGCGCACCACATGTTCACTACCGGCATGCCGGTGGCGGGCCAGCTCTTCTTCATGTACGCGACGATGCTGATCGCGGTGCCCACGGGCGTGAAGATCTTCAACTGGGTGGCCACGATGTGGCGCGGCTCGATGACGTTCGAGACGCCGATGCTGTTCGCGGTCGGCTTCATCTTCGTCTTCGCGATGGGCGGCTTCACCGGGCTGATCATGGCCGTGGCCCCGCTGGACATCCAGCTGCACGACACCTACTACATCGTCGCGCACTTCCACTACGTGCTGGTCGCCGGCTCGCTGTTCGCGCTGTTCGCCGGCACCTACTACTGGATCCCGAAGTGGACCGGCCACATGTACGACGAGAAGCTCGGCAAGTGGCACTTCTGGCTGTCGCTGATCACCTTCAACATGACGTTCTTCCCGATGCACTTCCTCGGGCTGGCCGGCATGCCGCGGCGCTATGCGGACTATCCGATGCAGTTCGCCGACTTCAACGCGTTCGTGACGGTCAGCGCGTTCGGCTTCGGGCTGTCGCAGCTCGTGTTCCTGTACACGGTGATCAAGTGCATCAGGGGCGGTCCGAAGGCCAGCGACCGCGTGTGGGAGAACTCCCAGGGCCTGGAGTGGACGGTGCCGTCGCCTGCGCCGTTCCACACCTTCGAACAGCCGCCGGTGGTCAAGTAAGGCCGTGCAGCAGCGCTCGAATCTGCGTACCGCGCTGATCCTGCTGTCGATCGCGGCGATGTTCTTCATCGGCGTCGTCGTCAAGCGCTGGTTGTTTCCATGAGCGACAACCTGCGCCTGTTCGGCAAGCTGGTGGTGATCGCCGCCGTGATGTTCGGCTTCGGCTGGGCGCTGATTCCGCTGTACAACAAGATCTGCGAAGTCACCGGCATCAACAATCTGACCCGCACCGACAAGGGCGCGGCCGACTTCGCGAAGAACACCCAGGTCGACACCTCGCGCACCGTCACCGTGGAGTTCGACGCCAATGCCCGCGGGCCGTGGCGCTTCAAGGCCGAGACCAACGCGATCCAGGTGCACCCGGGCGAGCTGGCCACCGTGCTGTACGACGTGGTCAATACGCAGGATAAGCCGGTCGCCGGGCAGGCGATTCCGAGCTATGCGCCGCAGCATGCGTCGCGCTACTTCCGCAAGCTCGAATGCTTCTGCTTCCGCCAGCAGGCACTGGCGGCCGGCGAGTCCAAGCGGTTCCCGGTGGTGTTCGTCCTCGATCCGGACCTGCCGAAGGACGTGACGACGATCACGCTGTCGTACACCTTCTTCGAGATCGCCGGACCGGTCGGTGCGCCGCAGGCGTCCGGCGATGCGCGCTCCCGCGACGGCGCCGCGCCGGCGTCATCGTCCACTCCACAATCGTCCACCCGGGGCGGATGATGAGCGGCAACGAACCGTCGCCGCGCCCGGCGCGCTTCATCGACACGCTGAAGGCGGTCGGTGCGTCGTTCTTCGGCGTGCGCGGCCGCCGCGCCCATGAGCGCGACGTGGCGCGGCTCAATCCGCTGCACGTGATCATCGCCGGCCTGCTGATGGCGGCGGTGTTCATCCTGACACTGGTGTTCATCGTCCGGATGGTCACCCGATGAATAACATTTTTCCGCTGAATCCGAGGGAGTCCGAACATGGCAGGTGACGCTCACACGCCGTACTACTTTGTGCCCAGCCCGTCGAAGTGGCCGCTGGTGGGCGGCATCGCGATGGCGTTCACCACGTTCGGCGCCTCGGGCGTGGTCAACGGCACCTGGTGGGGGCCGTACCCGTTGTACGTCGGCTTCGCGATCCTGATCTACATGCTGTTCGGCTGGTTCGGCACGGTGGCCGGCGAATCCGAGTCCGGCAAGTACGGCGCCAACGTCGACCTGTCGTTCCGCTGGAGCATGAGCTGGTTCATCTTCTCGGAGGTGATGTTCTTCGCGGCATTCTTCGGCGCGCTGTTCTACGCCCGTGCGATCTCCATGCCGCTGCTCGGCGACCTCGATCACAAGGCGGTGCTGTGGCCCGACTTCAGCGCATCCTGGCCGCATGCCGGTCCGGCCGGCACCATCGAGAAGTACACCAAGATGGGGCCGTTCCCGATCCCGACGCTCAACTCGCTGCTGCTGCTGACCTCCGGCGTCACGCTGACGATCGCCCATCATGCGCTGAAGGAGAACCACCGCAGCAAGGTGGCGTTCTGGCTGTTCCTGACCATCGTGCTGGGCGCGGTGTTCATGGGCTTCCAGGTCTACGAGTACGCCCATGCCTATTCCGAGCTGAACCTGAAGCTGACCTCGGGCATCTACGGCTCGACGTTCTTCCTGCTGACCGGCTTCCACGGCTTCCACGTGACCGTCGGCGCGCTGATGCTGACGGTGGTGCTGGTGCGGCTGCTCAAGGGGCACTTCACGCCCGAGCATCACTTCGCGTTCGAGGGCGCCGCCTGGTACTGGCACTTCGTCGACGTGGTGTGGCTGGGCCTGTACGTGATCGTCTATTGGCTTTAGGAGTCCGTCTCCCAGGGGCCACCCCGCGGGCCCGCCCACGGCCGGCCCGGATCGTCGTGCGCCGGCCGGCTGCCGGCGCCGGCGCACGGCGATGCGTGCCCGCCGGCTGATCCCGACGCTCGCCGCGCTGGCGGTGGTGGCGCTGACGCTGTCGCTCGGCAACTGGCAGCTTCGGCGCGCCGACGAGAAACGCCAGTTGCAGGCCCAGCGCGAGGCCGCGCAGGCCGCGCCGCCGGTCGATCTGAACGCATTGGCCGCGCGGGGCGGGGAACCGTTCGATGCCGCCGCGCTCGACGGTCACCGGGTCGCGTTCTCCGGCACGCTGCTGCCGGAATGGAGCCTGATGCTGGACAACCGCACCCGCCAGCAGGTCGCCGGCGTGCACCTGATCACGCCGGTGCGCCTGGCCGGCAGCCGGCGCATCGTGCTGGTGCTGCGCGGCTGGGCCGCCACCGATCCTGCCGACCGCAGCCGGATGCCGGCCGCGATCCGCGATCCGGCCGGCGAGCTGCGCTTCGAGGGGCTGGCGCAGGCGAGCCTCGCGCAGCCGATCGAGCTGGCGCCGAGCCCGCCCCCCGCGCCCGGCCAGCGTCTGTGGCAGCACTTCACGTTCGAGCGATTCCGCGGCTGGTCGGGCCTGGACAGCGAGCCGGTGCTGATTCGCCAGACCTCCGCGCTCGATGACGGCCTGGCGCGCGACTGGGTCGAGCCCGGCATCGACGTCGACCGTCACATCGCCTATGCGGTCCAGTGGTTCGCGCTGGCGGCGGTGTGCGCCGGCCTGTGGTCGTGGTTCGTCCTGATCGCGCCGTCGCGCCGCGCGCAGCGGCAAAAGTCCAACGGCGGGCATCCGTCGGGCTGAGCCGGCGACCCGTATGTCGCCCGGCGGCCCCCGCCGACCGCCGTCGGCAAGGGGCCGCTTATAGACTGGCGCGTACGCTGAACCCCGGGTTTCGACTCCGACAGACTTCTCAGGCCCGCCCATGCTTACGCTCGCCCTGCGTGATCCCGCCGCGCCGCTGACGGTGCTGGCGCTGGGCGCCCACTGCGACGACATCGAGATCGGTTGCGCAGGCACCTTGCGCACGCTGGCCGACCGCCATCCGCGACTGACCCAGCACTGGGTGACCTTCACCTCCGAGCCGACCCGCGAACCCGAATCGCGGGCCGCCTGCGAACGGCTGTTCGCGCCCGACCGGCGGCCGCGGCTGCATTTCGAGGCGTTCCGCGGCAGCTACTTTCCGGAGCAGTGGGGCCGGATCAAGGACAGCTTCGAGGCGCTGCGCCAGCAGGTGAAGCCGGACCTGATCCTGACCCACCATCTGGCCGACCGGCACCAGGATCACCGGATCATCGCCGAGCTGACCTGGAACACCTTCCGCGATCACCTGATCCTCGAGTACGAGATCCCGAAGTACGAAGGCGACCTCGGCCAGCCGAACTGCTACGTGCCGCTCAGCCGGGAAACGGTCGCGCTGAAGGTGGCGACCCTGCTGGAATGCTTTCCGACCCAGCACGCGCGCACCTGGTTCACCGAGGACACCTTCCGCGCCCATCTGCGGCTGCGCGGCATCGAATGCAATGCGCCCGACGGTTGTGCCGAGGCGTTTCATGCGCGCAAGTTGGTGATTTGAATCACTTCATTCCGACACGCGAAGTGACAGCATCGGGTTTTGACGAGGCCAATCCGTGACGACCCAGCGCCTGATTCCGCTCGAACAGCTCCTCGACGAGGATCTGGAGTCGATCACGGCGGCGCTGGCCGGCGAGTTCGCGGAGCTGGCCGACCGCCGGCTGCTGATCACCGGCGGCGGCGGCTTTCTCGGCTACTACCTGACGCAGGCGGTCACGCACTGGAACGCGACCCGCGGCGCGAGCCATGGCCGCATCACGCTCGAGGTGTACGACAACTACATGCGCGGCGTGCCGCAATGGCTGGAGGCGCTGGCCGCGCGCGGCGTGCTGACGGTCCGCCGGCACGACATGATCGAACCGCTGCCGGCCGACATCGGCCACTTCGACTGGATCATCCACGCCGCCGGCATCGCGTCGCCGATCTACTACCGCGCGCAGCCGCTCAAGTGCATCGACGCGAACATCAACGGCCTGCGCAACCTGCTCGACTACTGCGTCGCCGAGCGCGACGCCGGCCGGCCGGTGGCGGGCTTCATGTTCTATTCGTCCAGCGAGATCTACGGCGATCCGTCGCCGGACGCGATTCCGACGCCCGAGGACTATCGCGGCCTGGTGTCGTGCACCGGTCCGCGCGCCTGCTACGACGAATCCAAGCGGCTGGGCGAGACGCTGTGCACCGTCTACGCCCGCAGCCACGGCGTGCGCGCGACGATCGCGCGGCCGTTCAACAATTACGGGCCGGGCCTGAAGATCACCGACGGGCGGGTGCTGCCGGACTTCGCCGCCGACGTGCTGGCCGGCCGCGACATCGTGATGCTGTCGGACGGCAGGCCGACCCGCACCTTCTGCTACGCGACCGACGCGGTGACCGGTTACTACAAGGTGCTGGTGCGCGGCCGCGCCGGCGAGGCCTACAACGTCGGCATCGACCGGCCCGAGATCTCGATGGCCGAGCTGGCGGGGCGGGTCGTCGAGACCGCGCGCGAGCTGTTCGGCTATCAGGGCAAGGTGGTGCTCGGCCGCGCCCGCGAGTCCGACTACCTGGTCGACAACCCCAACCGGCGCTGCCCGGTGATCGCCAAGGCCCGCACCGAGCTCGGCTTCGATCCGCGGGTGCTGATTGGCGAAGGCGTGCACCGCTCGCTGGTGTGGTACCACCACAACCGCACCGCAGAGGCGGCCTGATGAAAGAGCGCATGACGGTCGCGATCATCGGCACCGGCTACGTCGGCCTGGTGTCCGGCGCCTGCCTGGCCGAGTGCGGCCAGCGGGTGATCTGCGTCGACGTCGATGCCGCCAAGGTCGACCGGATCAATGCCGGCGAGTCGCCGATCCACGAGACCGGCCTCGACGAGCTGCTGCGGCGCCATCGCGGCGGCGCGCTGACCGCCACCACCGATCTGCGCAGCGCCGTGATGCAGGCCGACGTCACGCTGATCGCGGTGGGCACGCCGGCGCGCAACGGCCGCATCGATCTGACCTACGTCGAGCAGGCCGCCGCCCAGGTCGGCGAGGTGCTGCGCGACCGCCCCGGCTTCCACGTGCTGGCGGTCAAGAGCACGGTGATCCCCGGCACCACCGACGGCATCGTGCGCCGGGCGGTGGAACGCACGTCGGGCAAGCGCGCCGGCAGCGATTTCGGCCTGGGCATGAACCCCGAATTCCTGACCGAAGGGCAGGCGGTCGCCGACTTCATGGAGCCCGACCGGCTGGTGATCGGCGGCGTCGATGCCCGCACGCAGCAGGTGCTCGAACGTCTGTACGTCGGCTTCCCGGCCGCGCCCCGGGTGCTGACGAACAACAAGACCGCCGAGATGATCAAGTACGCGTCGAACGCGCTGCTGGCGACGATGATCTCGTACTCCAACGAGCTGGCGGCGCTGGCCAGCCGGATCGGCGACATCGACATCGTCGACGTGATGGACGGCGTGCATCAGTCGGACTACCTGACCTTGCGTCCGGCCGACGGTCTACCGGTGCGTGCGCCGATCGCCGCGTTCCTGGAGGCGGGCTGCGGCTTCGGCGGAAGCTGTCTGCCGAAGGACGTCACCGCGCTGCTCGCGCAGGGCGAGGAGCTGGGCGTGTCGATGCCGATGCTGGCCAGCGTGCTGCGGATCAACTCGCGCCAGCCGTCGCGGCTGGTGGAGCTGGTGACCGACCATCATCCGCAGCTCGAAGGCGTGCGGGTGCCGGTGCTCGGACTGGCATTCAAGCCGCACACCGACGACACCCGCGATTCGCCGGCGTTCCCGGTGCTGCGCGAACTGTCGGCGCGCGGCGCGGCGCTGACCGCCTGGGATCCGGTGGCTCGGCCGCTGGATCATGAAGCGATGCACGGCGTGCGGATGGCCGACAGCCTGCATGACGCGGTGGCCGGCGCACAGGTGGTGATCCTGGTGACCCGCTGGCCGGAATTCGACGCACTGGGCGCGCTGTTGCGCGAGCGTGCGGATCAGCCCCTCGTGGTCGACGGGCGCCGGGTGCTGGACCCGGCGGACTTCGCCCGCTACGAGGGCATCGGACTACGCAGATCGAACGGGGCGGATCGATGAAGGTAGTATTGTTCTGTGGAGGACTGGGCACCCGGCTGCGCGAGCATTCGTCGGCGATTCCCAAGCCGCTGGTCAACGTCGGCTATCGCCCCATCATCTGGCACCTGATGCGCTATTACGCGCACTTCGGTCATACCGACTTCGTTCTGGCGCTCGGCTATCGCGGCGACATGGTGCGCGAGTACTTCCTGAAGTACAACGAGTGCATGAGCAACGACTTCACGATGTCGGACGGCGGCGCGACGATCCAGTTGCACCGGCGCGACATCGCCGACTGGACCATCACCTTCGTCGACACCGGCCTGCATTCGAACATCGGCCAGCGGCTGCTGAGGGTGCGCCACCTGCTGGACGGCGAACCGGCGTTCCTGGCGAACTATTCCGACGGCTTGTCCGACCTGCCGCTGGACCGGCTGGTCGACGACTTCCAGCGCAAGAACGTGGTGGCCACCTGCGCGTCGGTCAGGCCGTCGCAGAGCTTCCATTTCGTGCATGCCGACGCCAGCGGCATCGTCCGGCGGATCGGCCCGTTCGGCGACGACCGCTCGTTCATCAACGGCGGTTTCTTTGCACTGCGCGGCGATATATTCGACTATATCAACGAGGGCGAAGAACTGGTCGAGCAGCCGTTCGCGCGCCTGATCGAGCGCGGCCTGCTGTCGACCTGGAAGCACAACGGGTTCTGGCAGCCGATGGACACCCTGAAGGACAAGATCACCTTGGACCGGCTGGAGGCCCGCGGCGAGTGTCCGTGGATGGTGTGGAGTCAGGCCGAGGCCGTCCCGGGCGGTTGACCGGGATCTAGAGGAATTCAGCGATCGTGACCAAAGTCGTCTTCGGCATCATGTCCGCGTTCCAGCGGGCAACCACTGTGTCGCAGTTGGTGTCGACGCTGGGCGGGCGGCCGGTGATCATCCATCACGATTTCCATCAGCGGCCCGATTTCAGGATAGACGAACCGAATGTCGGATTCGTGCCCGATCCGGTGGTCACGGGGTGGGGCACCTGGGGCTTCTGCGAAGCGATCGTCCGCACGCTGGAGTACTGCCTCGAGCACGTCGACTTCGACTATTTCCAGCTTCTGAGTCCCACCTGCCTTCCGCTTCGGCCGATCGCCGAGTTCGAGTCGCAGGTGGCCGACAACCGGTTCGACGGCAACATCGACCTGATGGAGCTCAAGAGCGATCCGAACGTCATGATGACGTTCGGCTGGCGGTTCGTCGCGCCGCGTGGAACGCTGAGGGTGGTGGGGCTGCGTCGGGCCCGCGCCTGGTATTTCAGCCGCGACGTGGCGTCGCGCCATCGTTCGGGCCTGTCGGTGCTGCTGCGCTCGCCGACGCCGCGACTGGATGATCCGCGGGCCAGCTTCGCCGCGCTGGCCACGCGCTTGGCGCTCGATGGCTGGCTCGGCCGCACCCCGTTCCGGGACGGCTTCCGGCCTTACGTCGGAAGCTGCTGGTTCGGCGCGAACCGCGCGATGGCCGGCCGGATCATCGCCGCGGCACGAGACCCGTCGCTGCAGAAATTCTTCGAACAGCTTCCGAACGCCGACGAGTCGTTCTTCCCCACCGTGATGGGCAACTCCGGCATGAGGCTGGGGCCGTCGAACCATCTGGTCAATTTCTTCAACGAGACCGGCAATCCGCACTGGCTGCGGCCCGGCGATCTCGACCGGGTCACGCGCTCCGGGGCGTTCTTTGCGCGCAAGTTCCCTGACGATCCGATGGCGCAGGTCCGGCTGGACGTGCTCGACCGCGTGGAAGCCAACCTGCCGGGCCGAGGCGACGCCGACACCCGGCCCAGGCCGGCCGGCAGGCGCAAACCCAGACTCGCGTTCGGGATGATGTCGGCTGCCGCCGAGCCGAAGACGATCGCGCAGCTTGCCTCGGCCCTGGCGCCGCACCGGCTGGTGCTGAACCATGACTATGGACAGCAGCCCGATTTCGCGCTCGATTCGCCCAACGTGAGCTTCATGCCGGAGCCGCGCAAGGCGGCGTACGGCACATGGTCCTGGTCATCGGGCGTGCTGCAGTTGCTGCAGCACTGCGTCGAGAATCTGGAGTTCGATTATTTCCAGTTGCTGAGCCCGTTGTGCCTGCCGATCAAACCGGTCGCACGGTTCGCCGATTTCATCGCGGTCAGCGACGTCGATGCGAATGTCGGACTGATCGAGGTCACCGGAGCGGATGCGCTGATGTCGTTCGGTCATCGGCTGCTGGCCGCTGAAGGCAGCGCCCGCCGCCGCTGGCTCGAGCGGGCCGGCGATCTGTACTTCGGCGACGATCCGACGGTCATCGAGCAGGCCGGCATGGCGATGAGGTCGCGGTCGCGACCGGCCGACGGCCTGGTGGAGCGGCTGGGCTGCCGGCTCGCGCTGGCCGGCACGCGGCTGGCGAGCCGGTACACGTTCGCGACGCCGCCCGAACCGCGAACGAAGCTGTTCGTCGGCGCGCCCTGGTTCGGTGCCACCCGCGAGGTCTGCGATCACCTGCTCAAGCGGGCCGCCGACCCCGACTGGGCGGATTACTTCCGCAAGCTGGATGCGGGCGGGGACCTGGCGTTCGCGACGTTGCTGGGCAATTCCGGATTCCGGCTCGGCGCGTCGAATCATCTGTTCAGCTCGTTTTCCAGGACCTGCAACGGCTGGCTGGGCGAGGGCGATGAACGCCGGCTGCAGGCCGGCAGCGCTTTCTTCGCCCGCCGTTTCTCGCACGATCCGGCTTCGCCGATACGGCTGCGGATGCTGGCGTCGCTGCAGGCTCCCGAGCGCCAGGAGCTGCCCGTCGACTGACGACCGACCTTCTCTGCCGCAAGATTCCGAGAACCCGATGAACGCTCCCGACAAGACCCTCCGCCGCGACGCCGGCGGGGCGACCCGCCCGGTCCACCGGCCCTGCCGCTTCTGCCGGGCCGCGCTCGAACAAAGTTTCGTCGATCTGGGCATGTCGCCGCTGTGCCAGACGCACATCGAGCCGACCCAGCTCAACGAGATGGAGCGGTTCTATCCGTTGCACGCCTATGTCTGCAGCCGCTGCTTCCTCGTGCAGTTGGAGGAGTTCGTCGCGCCGGCGGACATCTTCAGCGACTATGCGTACTTCTCGTCGTACTCGGACTCCTGGGTCGCCCATGCCCAGCGCTATGCCGTGGCGATGATCGAGCGGTTCGGCATCGGTCCGCGAAGCTTCGTCGTCGAGATCGCCAGCAACGACGGCTACCTGCTGCAGCACTTCGTTGCTCGCGGCGTTCCGGTGCGTGGCTTCGAACCGGCCGCCAACATCGCGGTGCATGCCGAGGCCAGGGGAATTCCGACGACGGTGGAGTTCCTGGGCGCCGAGAGCGCTGCCCGCTTCGTCGCCGCCCATGGCCGCGCGAACCTGCTGCTCGGCAACAACGTGCTGGCCCACGTGCCGGATCTGAACGACTTCGTCGCCGGCATGAAGACGCTGCTGGCCCCGGGCGGCGTCATCACGATGGAGTTTCCGCATCTGCAGCGGCTGATGGCCGAGAACCAGTTCGACACCATCTATCACGAGCACTTCTCGTACTTCTCGTTCGTGACCGTCGAGAAGGTGTTCGCCGCCCACGGCATCACGCTGTTCGACGTCGAAGAACTGCCGACCCATGGGGGATCGCTGCGGATCTACGGGCGTCATGCCGATGACGCGGACCCGCCGGTCAGCGAGCGTGCCCACGCGCTGCGCACGCGCGAGATCGACGCCGGATTCACCCGGCTGCAGACCTATTCGGCGTTTACCGAGCAAGTGAAGGAGACCAAGCGCAAGCTGCTGACCTTCCTGATCGACGCCAGGCGCGCCGGCAGGACGGTCGCCGGTTATGGCGCGCCGGGCAAGGGCAACACGCTGTTGAACTACTGCGGCATCCGCCAGGATTTCGTCGATTTCACCGTCGATCGTAATCCGCACAAGCAGGGGCGTTACACGCCGGGCACGCACATACCGATTCTCGATCCATCGGTGATCTTCGAGCGCAGGCCGGACTACCTGCTGCTGCTGCCGTGGAACCTGAAGGACGAGATCATGCAGCAGATGGCCGGCATCCGTGCCTGGGGCGGCAGGTTCGTCGTGCCGATTCCCGAGGTCCGGGTGTTCGACTGACCGGCCCGCGGAACCGGACCATGGACAGCGATCTGCGGCCGGGTCATGACGATCCGGACGACGCATCCGATCGCGCCGCGCCGACGGTCGGCGAGCGGATGCTCGGCACCGCGACCCGCCTGTATCCGATCCTGCGCAGCATCACCGGCCCCGGCCTGCGCGAGACGCTGCGCATCATCGGCGAAGACCTGCCGCTGACGGTCACCGAGGTACCCACCGGCACCCGGGTCCTCGACTGGGAGGCTCCCCGCGAATGGACGCTGCGCGAGGCCTGGATACGCGACCCCGCCGGCCGTACGATCGTCGACGTCCGCCATTGCAATCTGCACGTCGTCAACTACAGCACCGCGGTGCGGGCGTCGATGCCGCTGGCCGAGCTGCGCAAGCACCTGTTCAGCCTGCCGGACCGGCCGAAGTGGATTCCGTACCGGACGTCTTATTACGACGATGCCTGGGGCTTCTGTCTGGCCCACGAGCAGCTCGAGTCCCTGCCCGACGGTCTGTACGAGGTGTGCATCGATGCGTCGCTGGCGCCGGGCAGTCTGAGCTACGGAGAGTTCCTGCTGCCCGGTGATTCGCCGGACGAGGTGCTGATCTCGTGCCATGTTTGCCATCCCTCGCTGGCCAACGACAATCTCGCCGGCATCGCGGTGGCCATCGAGCTCGCGCGGGCGTTGCGCGCGCG
>DAISWF010000091.1:2893-4181 GCA_036826495.1 Burkholderiaceae bacterium | reverse complement strand
CGTACCGGTTCGTCTTCGTGCCGGTGACAATCGGCTCGATAAGCTGGCTCGCGGTCAATGAGGCCGGCCTCGGCCGCATCCGCCACGGCTTCGTGATCAGTTGTGCCGGCGATGCCGGCGCCAGCACCTACAAGCAGAGCAGGCGCGGCGATGCGATGATCGATCGGGCGTTCGCCAACGTGCTGGCGCACGCCGGCTCCCCGCACAGCATCGAGCCGTTCAGTCCGTACGGCTACGACGAGCGGCAATACTGCTCGCCCGGTTTCGATCTGCCGGTCGGTTGCATCATGCGGACGCCGAACGGGCGATACCCCGAGTACCACACGTCGGCCGACGACCTGGCATTCATCCGCGCGGAAGCGATGACCGATACGCTGGCGAAGTGCATGGCGGCGGTGGACGTGCTCGAGCACAACGCGAAGTATCTGAACCTGTTCCCCAGGGGCGAGCCGCAGCTCGGGCGGCGCGGCTTGTACCAGGCGCTCGGCAGCGCGCCGCAGCCCCGGCAATTGCAGATGGCGATGCTGTGGGTGCTGAATCAGAGCGATGGCCGTTGCGATCTTCTCGAAATTGCCGAGAAGGCGGGCATGTCTTTTGCGCTGATCCATCAGGCCGCGTCGCTCCTTCTGGAACATCAGCTTCTTCGGTGATCCGACATCCGCGAGTCCGTCGCGGATGTGTTGCTGGCTGTCTGCAAATCACCACCGTTCGTTCCCTCGCGCGACAAATAGGCGCGCAACCCGCATTACTATCGGGCACAGGACCCCCTCTGGCTTCGCACCACCGATGGGGGCATGAATGATTCTTCAGGGAACGGGAAAAAATGGAAGGAAAAGCCATCATCCAGAAACCTGCCGCAGTGAACGGTCGGCAAGCACGAGTTTCTGGCGAGGAGATACGCGTCGACGCAGACAGAATCGCAGGCGGCGATCTGCATTTGCTGCTGGGTGCGCAGGAACCAGCCGGCGCCGAAGCGTTGATGCGCAGCTATCTGTCGTTGCTCGACAAGGAAGAACGGGATCGAATCAGTGCGGCCGACGGTCATGACGACTCCGTCGCCCTGACGTCGAACGAAGCGGCAGCACAGACGGACGGTCGATTGATGGCGACCGACGGCGATGCTCCGATGATCATGGCGCAGGCCGCGACGGGCACGCCGGCACCGGCGGCGCCGCCGGCCGGCGGAGCGGAAGCGGCCGCCAGTGCGGAGCCTGGCCTGACCGGTGAGCAGATCGGCGTGATCGCCGGCGTCGGCGTGGTGGCGATTGCCGCGGGCAGCGGCGGCGGC
>DAISWF010000091.1:0-2883 GCA_036826495.1 Burkholderiaceae bacterium | reverse complement strand
TCGCCCCGACCCCGCCGGCACCGACGCCCCCGGCGCCGACGCCACCCACCGCGCCGACCGCGACGCTGGGTGTCACGGCGGCCGCCGGCAAGGTGGTCGACAACGGCTACACGTCGGACAACAGCCAGGCCTTCACCGGCTCCGGCGCGACGCCCGGCGACACGGTGAACCTGTACGTCGACAATCAGAAGGTCGGTACCGCCACCGTGGCCAGCGACGGCACGTTCTCGGTGAGCCCGTCCGCGCCGATAGCCGAGGGCAGTCACCAGATCACCTATTCGTTCCAGAACACCGCCGGCGAAGGCCCCCAGTCCGCGGCGCAGACGATCATCGTCGACACCGTTGCACCCGCTCAGACCGTCACGATCGACAGTGCTGCCGACAGCATCGGCGCTTCGCAAGGGCCGCTTGCCAGCGGCGCGACGACCGACGATACCGAGCCGCAACTGAGCGGTACCGTGTCGGGTCCGCTGGCCGCCAACGAGAAGATCTTCATCTATGACAACGGGACGAAGATCGGCGAGGCCGACGTCAACGGCACGAGCTGGACGTTCGACGTGCCGGCATTGGCCAATGGGGCAACACCGTCGTACACCGCCCAGGTGGTCGATTCGCTCGGCTTCGCTGGAGCGGCATCGTCGCCGTTCACGCTGACGATCGCCGTCCCGACGGCTCCGACGGCCACGGCGACGATCAGCAACTACGACGACGACGTCGGAACGGTGACGGGCACCGGGCTGGCCGCGGGCACGACGACCGATGACACGATGCCGCTGTTGCACGGCACTATCGTCGGCGGGCCGCTGGGCCCCAACCAGGAAGTGCAGATCTTCAACGGCAGCACGCTGCTCGGCACCGCCGTGGCGAGCAGCGCGACCGCCTGGGATTTCCAGGTGACCAGCGCGCTGTCCGGCCCGGTCTCGCTGACCGCGGTCGTCGTCGACACCGCGACCAGCCTGTCCGGGACCGCCAGCGCTCCGTTCGCGCTGACCGTGTCCACCGCGGGCCCGAGCGGCACCGTGACGATCACCAGTCTGACCGACGACGTCGGTTCGATCACCGGAACGCTGTCGACCGGCGCGACGACCGACGATACGCAGCCGGCACTGACCGGTACGCTCGGTGCTGCGTTGGGCAGCGGTGAGCAGGTCGCAGTGTTCATCGATGGCGTGTTCGCCGACTATGCTCAAGTCAGCGGCACCACCTGGACCTACAGCCAGCCCACCGCGCTGACCACCCTGGGCGCACATACGTACTCGGCCAGCATCGTCAACGCTGTCGGCGTCGCCGGCGGCACGGCGGGAACGCTGGCGTTCACGCTGGCGACCTCCGGCACCAGCGGCGGCACCGGTGCCGACACGCTGGTCGGTGATGCGACCGACAACGTGCTGATCGGTGGCGCCGGCGACGACGTGCTGCAAGGCGGTGTCGGCGATGACGTGCTGATCGGCGGTGCGGGTGGCGACGTGCTGGACGGGGGGCCGGGGGGCGGGACCGACGCGGCCCGCTATGCCACGGCGCGCCGAGGCGAACTGACCTTCAATGCCTCAAACTAAAATAATAGCGCGCGACGTTGCCGGTCTCTTTGCTGCGAATGTCGAAATAGTACGGATTTTTGCGCCTCGGCCTCGGAATGATCTCGGTTGTCGTGCATGTGTTGCCGACACGCCGGATCTGGTCACCCTGCCGGTAGTTGATATCTCCCAAGCGTCTATTACCATCGAAGACCGAAGAGCAGGCGACCTGAACTGGCTTTGCGCAAACCGCAGTGTTGCGCATATTGCCGCCATGGCCGCTGTTGTCGTCAATAGTGGTCGCAGTCGTTCCGGCCGGACAATCTTCATACTCGGCATAACCCGGCTTTTGGGTTCCTGCCTCGGGGCAAGATGGCCAATAGCCCGGATGAACCTTGCGGATTGACAGCAGTTTAAAAACGGGCGGCACGCAATAGGGAACGCCTTGCCATGAAGGATTTTGTGACGCTACACACAGCAGGATCTTACAGCCGAATGTTGCATTCTGGGCACGGGCACCCTGAACCGAAATGCCGATGACGATGCCGGCGATAGCAGGAAACAGGTATCGTAGAGGCTTCATTGTCACTCTCCTTGTCACGTCAATTCTGTGATGCCCAAACATCGTCGATTTTGACGAAGCGGAGCACCTTGGGCAGAACGAGGTCGTGCTTGTCGGTGATCGTGAGGGAACAGATGACACCCGGACTGGCCGCGTCCTTCTGGCACTGATCGATGGCGACCTTTTTCACGCCACCGAAGAACATGAGTTTGCGGATTGCCGCGAGTGCTTCTCCATCGGACGGTACTTCAAGTCTGACCGCCGATCCGTACTCGTCGACCTTCTTTTGCAGCGTGGCGATCTGGCCAGCGAGATCCGCGACCTTGGTCGCATGGACCGAGTTCGCGTAGACGTGGCCGCCAACGCCCCCGACGATCAATGACACGAGCCCCGTGACGCCTAGATTCACCACCTGGTTCATGGGTGAATGCCCGTCACTGATAGTCGGTGATGCCGAGGCGCCGCAGGACTTTGCCTGGGTCGGTCTCGCAATCGTGCTTCCAGTCCGGATGTCTGGCGCAAGCATACGCGTACTGGCTGAGATCGGCGCTGGAGAGATTTGCGAGATCGTTGCCTTTGTCCATCCACTTCTGGACATCGTCGGGCGTACACCCCATACCGCCCGCGCCGCACTGATCCGGGTCGATGTTGGTATCTTGAGACGGCTGCCGGGATGTCTGCGACATCGCCGGCGAAACGAGCGTCGCGCCGACGCCAACGATCAGGACCATGAAGAACAGGCTTCTCATCTTAACCTCGCGGAGGATTTTTGGGTGGTGCTGGAATTGGGGGTGGAAGGGGAAGGCC
>DAISWF010000090.1:18828-19349 GCA_036826495.1 Burkholderiaceae bacterium | reverse complement strand
ACATCCGCAGCAAGCTTTTCCCAGGGATTTCCCTCGCACTGCGGATCGTAACGGCCGGCAAAGGCGCTCGGCAGTATTGCGGCCTGGCGCAGCGCGCGCACGAACGCGGCCTGGATGCCGCCGGCACGGCGGGCGAGATCGCCGATCAGGCGGCCGACCGCGGCGAGCGGCGACTCGCCGGCGTGAAGCGGCACCAGCTCGGCTCGGTAGTGCAGGCCGATGCCGGTGAACGACGGCACGACGTCGGCGGTGAACGGCCAGCCGGCCGCCTCGATGAGCCGCGCGAATGCGCAGGCGCGGCGATTGACGTCGATGTCGACGCCTTCGCCGAACTGCACGATCAGGCACTGGTCGCCGGACGGCAGCAGCCTGACGTCGCCGGGAGCGGACGGCGGCGGCATCGGTGTTCCGGCGGGTGCTGAGGGGGGTGGCATCGCGGCTCGGGATGGACGGATCGCTACGCCCGCAGCCGCGAGAGCAAGGTGGCGGACCGCGAGCCGATCCGCATCAACCCGGCCGAT
>DAISWF010000090.1:14921-18818 GCA_036826495.1 Burkholderiaceae bacterium | reverse complement strand
CGCGAGCAAGGTGCGGATGACGACCACCAGCACGACCGACGACAACGCCAGCGACCAGTGGATGCCGAGCACGCTGCCGGCCAGCCCGACGGTGATGCCGCTGAACGCACGCAGGCCGAGCGAGGCCATGTTGAACAGGCCGATCACGCGGCCGCGGATCGCCGCCGGCGCGTTGAGCTGCACCAATGTCTGGGTCATCGCGTTGAACGACAGTTCGAGAAAGCCGGCGGCGAACAGCAGCGCCAGCGCCAGCGGATAGTGACGGATCGCGGCGAACGTGGCCAGCGCCGCGCTCCACAGCATCGCCAGCATCAGCGCGGTGCGCGGCCGTGGCTGCAGCAGGCCGCGGCCCTCCAGCACCAGGCCGGCGACCAGCGCGCCGGCTGCATCGGCGGCCAGCAGCGAGCTGTAGGCGAGCCCCGGGTCGCCGTGCCCGAGATGATGGGCGAACTCCGGCATCTGCGCGTGATAGCTGCTGCCGACGAAGAACGACGCGGCGCCGGCCAGCATCAGCATCGGCGCGATCAGCGGATTGCCGCCGATGTCGCGGATGGTCTGCACGATATCGGCGAAGCCGCGGACCGCCCGCGGCGGCGGCGGCGCGCCCTTGCGGAAGCGCGGGCCGTACGGCGCCTTCCACAACCACAGCACCAGCGGCAGGTAGAACACCGTGTTCAGCAGCATGCCGCGCGACGGCCCCAGGGTCAGCATGATCAGGCCGCCCACCGCCGGGCCGACCAGGATGCCCAGGTAGCGCGCGGTGGCGTTCAGTCGCACCGCGCTCGGAAGCTGCGCCGGCTCGACGATGTCGTGCAGCAGGAGCTGGCTGGACCCCTGCCACAGCACGCCGGCGCAGCCATGGATCACCAGCAGCACCATCGCATGCCACATCTGCAGCGTATCGGTGATGAAGAACCAGCCCCAGCCGAGCGACGCGACGATGAACAGCAGCATGCCGAGCTGGATCAGCCGGCGCGGATCGACCCGGTCGGCCAGCGCACCGACCGGCACCGCGAACAGCAGGAACGGCAGCCAGTGCGACACCACCGCGAAGCCGCCCAGCGCCGGCGATTCGAACTTCTGGAACATCATCCAGTAGCTGATCACGTGCTCGACGTTGTCGGCCATCATCGACAACGTGTACGTGATGAAATGCATCCGGTAGCCTGGATGGCGCAGCGCGGCGAACGATTGCGGCGGGCGGGAGCCGGGCGCGGTGGAGGACGGAGAGGCCAAGCGGATTTCCTTGTCGGGGGTCGGCGTGGCGGCCACCATATCAGGCGGCCGGCACATCCGCTGGCCGGCCGGCTGTCAGACCCCCGTCAGGTCCCTGTCAGGTCCCTGTCAGGTCCCTGTCAGATCCGTGCCAGATCCGTGCCAGAGCGGCTGACAGGTCGCCTGACACCTCACCTGTCAGGCGGCGGGCGCCACCTTCGCACCATCGATCCGGTGCCGCGTCAGCGCCTGGCCGACGAATCCGCCGGCCTTCATCTCCTCGACGAAGCCGCGCAGCCAGCCGAGCGCCGCGGTGCGGCCGCGGGGCA
Source organism: Burkholderiaceae bacterium (assembly GCA_036826495.1). GTDB lineage: Bacteria > Pseudomonadota > Gammaproteobacteria > Burkholderiales > Burkholderiaceae_E > DAISWF01. The sequence goes on along the minus strand of DAISWF010000090.1, from coordinate 17,274 downwards.
GCGCCATCGCCTGTTCGATCACCATGAAGCGGCCGTCCAGCAGCCGCACGCCGCCGACGCGGCGGGCATCGGCCTCGAGCTGCTGGCGCACACCGGCGGCCACTTCCAACCCCTGCGCGAGGAAGCCGTCGACGACCGCCGCCGACGTCGGCATCCGCACCAGCGTGGCCGAGCGGATCTCGCGGGTCAGCCACAGATCGTAGGCGCTGCCGCGGCCGACCGCGATGCGCTGCCCGGGCCGATCGACCTCGGCATTGGAGCGGATCGGCGAGTCGTTGCGCACCAGGTAGGCGCCCTCGATGATCACGTACGGCGGCGAGTAGCCGAGGTCGGCGCCGCGCACCGGATCGATCGCCAGAAACGCGAGATCCAGGCCGCCGCCGCGCATCGCATCGACGACCTTGCCGGCGGCATCGAACGGCGTCATCTGCAGCGGCACGCCGAGCCGGCGCGCCAGCTCGGTCGCCAGATCGACCGACACGCCGCGCAGCGCACCGGTGGCCGGATCCCGGCCGGCCAGCACGGGGTTGCCGAGATTGATCGCGGTGCGCAAGGTACCGGTCGGCGCGAACCCGGCGACGACGGCCGATGGAGGCGCCGAGGACGGAGAGAAAGACGACGCGGCGCCGGAGGACGAGGAAGAAGCGGGGGTGGACATGTTCGTGCAGGCTCCCAGCAGTGCGGCACCGCCGAGCGCGGCGATGGCCGAACGACGGCCGCGGTCGGGTCCGTCGTTCAGCGTCGCGGTATGCGTACCCGCGGCGATCGTATCAGCGGCGGTGGCAGCGGCGGCCGCATGGGGCTTCCAGAGATTCACAGCGCCAGGCTGCCGATGCTGGCGCCGCCGCAGACGTACAGTACCTGGCCGGTGACGAACGAGTTGGCGGGATCGGCGAAGAACATCACCGCGCGGGCCACGTCGTCGGGGCGGCCGATGCGGCGCACCGGGATGCCGGCGGCGACCTGCTTTTCCTTGTCGCTGCCTTCGGGGATCACGTCCCAGAACATGTCGGTCTGGATCGGCCCCGGCGCGACCACGTTGACGGTGACGCCCTGCGGCGCCAGCTCCAGCGCCCAGGTGCGGGCCATGCCGAGCATGCCGGCCTTGGTCGCCGAATAGGCGGTGCGGGTCTGCAGGCCCAGCGCCGCGCGCGACGACAGCAGCACGATGCGGCCGAAGCCGGCCGCCTGCATCGCCGGCAGCGCCGCCTGCACCAGCAGGATCGCGCTGGACAGGTGCAGGTTCACCAGCGCATCGACGTCGGCGAGCCTGACCTCGGGCAGCAGCGCCGCGCGGATCACGCCGGCATTGTGGATCACCGTGGTCACCGGCCACCTGGCGGCCAGCTCGTGCGCGGCCTGCGCGGTGGCGGTGGTGTCGGTCAGGTCGACCAGCACGGAATGCAGTGCCGGGTGGCTGCGATCGGGCGCCCGCCGCGCCAGCGACAGCACCTCGTAGCCCGCCTCCAGCAGATGATCGACGATCGCCGCGCCGATGCCGGCGCTGCCGCCGGTGACCAGCGCCACCCGGGGTGCTGCGGCCGCGCCCATCACCTGCGCCTCGGTTTGCGTGACGATGCCCAGATCCATCGGTAAGCACTCCTCATTCGGATACCAGCGCCAGCACCCGCAACGGACTGCCGCTGCCCTTCTCGATCTTCAGCGGCGCGCAGATCAGCACCGCGCCGGTCGGCGGCAACCGATCGAGGTTCGCCAGGCACTGCAGGCCGTAGCGGCCCGCGCCGTGCAGATAGTAGTGTGCCGGGTACGGCGGACGCAGGTGATAGCCCTGCCCGGCGTCGGTGCCGATCGTCTCGGTGCCGAAGCCGACGATGTTTCGCTCGTCGACGAGGAAGCGCACCGCCGCCGCATCGGGGCCCGGCGTGTGCTGGCCGGTCTCGTCGAAGTTCTGGTAAGCGACGGCATCGTGGCCGCGCTTCGACCAGTCGGTGCGCATCAGCACCCACGAGCGTTCGGGGATCCGGCCGTGCCGCGCCTCCCACGCCTTCAAAAAGTCGGCCGTCAGCAGGAAGTCGGCATCGGCGGCGGCCTCCTTCGAGCAGTCGATCACGCAGGCCGGGCCGACGAAATGCTCGACCGGAATCGTGTCGACCGCGTTGTTCGGCAGGTTGCGGCCGGAGATCCAGTGGATCGGCGCATCGAAGTGGGTGCCGGTGTGCTCGCCGCACGAGAAGTTGTTCCAGTACCAGCCGCCGCCGCGCTCGTCGTAGTGCGACACCTCCTCGATGCGGAACGGCCAGCACTGGCCCATCTCGGGCGGCAGCACGATCTGCGGGAAGTCCGGCGACAAGGTCTGGGTCAGGTCGACGACGCGGATGCGGCCGGTGGCCAG
>DAISWF010000090.1:4173-14821 GCA_036826495.1 Burkholderiaceae bacterium | reverse complement strand
AGCTCCCGTTCGAGCACCTTGGGATCCTCGCGCCAGCGCTCCAGCCACTCCTGCGCGACATCGCCCGGATAGACGTCCTCGATGCCGTCGCGCAGCGCGCGCACGATCGCGGTGGCGATCGCCGCCGGTGTGACCTTGGGCGGCGGGATCATCTGGTTCCATTCGTCGTCGATCGGCCCGGGGAACAGGTTGATGACCCGGACGCCGGCGGCGCGCATCTCGGCACGCAGGTTCTGCGACAGCGAATGGGCGGCGGCCTTCGATGCCGAGAACGTGCCGTGCGCCGGGAAGTTCGACAGCGCGAAGATCGACAGCAGGTTCACCCAGGCGCAGGCGCTGTTCTGCCCGTCGGCCGCCCGGCCCTTCAGCGCCGGCCCGAACTCCTGCGCCAGCCGCAGCAGGCCGAAGTAGTTGATGTCCATCTCGGCACGGGCGACGTCGGTGCCGCGCCGCGCCGACAGCGAGAACGCGCGATGAAGCTCGGCGTTGTTGACGACGATGTCGACCTTGCCGCCGAGCTCGCCGGCCAGCTCGCTGACCGAGCGCTCGTTGGTCAGGTCCAGCGGCACCATCGTCACCTGCGGCAGCGCGGCGATGCGCTCGATGCCAGGGAACTTCTTCCACGGTTCGGCATGGCCGACCCAGACGATGTCGGCGCCGGCCTTCACCAGCGCCTCGACGATCGCATGGCCGACCGCGGTCTTGCCGTCGGTCACCAGGATCTTGCGGAATTTCGGATCGCAGGTCATTTCACGCAGTTGCCGGTCATCGGCCATGTTCGGAGTCTCCTCGGGCGGAAACGCGATCAGCACCGCGTTGCCGGATTTGTCGAGCCGCGCGCCGATCTTGACGCGGCCGGGCGCGGCGGGCACGTCGCCGTGCACGTGCACCATCAGTGTCGGGCCGGCATCGAGCTGCACCAGCCCGAGCCGCCACGGCAGCCGTTCGCGATAGAAGAGGTCGTTGCTGTGGTGGAGCACCGTTTCGGACAGCAGCGCCCCATCGCCGGACTGCGGCCGCCAGACCAGCCGCGCCGACAGGCAGCGCAGGCAGGCCTCGCGCGGCGGATACTGCACGGCCGCGCAATCGCGGCACACCTGCAGCTCGAAGCTGCCGCGCGCGGCGGCGGCGGTCAGCCCGAGCGCGATCCGGCTGCGGCCGCCGGGCGGCTGCGTCGGCTGGCGGGTGCGCAGGATCGGATTCTTGCGCGGCGGACGCGGCATCGGCATCGACATCAGGCCGCCCTCCCCAGCACGACGGCGCCGGTGCACAGGCAGCGGTCGTAGGTGACCATGCCGAAGCCGCCGACCACGCCGATCCGCGCATCGGGCACCGGCCGGCTCAGCGGCCGGCCGGTAAGCTGCCGGATCGCCTCGACCATGCCGAGGTGGCCGCCGGACGCGCCGGCCTGCCCGACCGACAACTGGCCGCCCGACGTGTTCAGCGGCAGCGAGCCGGTAGCGGTGAAGCGGTGGTCGCGCAGGAACGCCGGCGCCTCGCCGATCCCGCAGAAGCCGAGCCCTTCGAGATGCATCATCACGATCACCGGATAGTCGTCGTAGGCCTGCACGAAATCGACGTCCGACGGCTTGACACAAGCCTGCGCCCACAGATCCTCGGCATCGACGGCCCAGCCGCCGCGGGTGAAGATCGGGTCATCCTGGAACGCATTGTGCCGCTCGATCGCGCCGAGCACGTGGGCGAACGGCAGGCCCAGGTCGCGGGCGCGCTCCTCGCGCATCACCAGGAACGCGTCGGCGCCGGCGCACGGCATCACGCAGTCGAACAGATGCAGCGGATCGGCGATCGGCCGGGCATCGAGGTACTCGGCCATCGTCAGCGGCTTCTTGAACAGCGCATGCGGATAGGTCAGCGCGTTCGCGCGCTGATCGACGCACAGCCGGCCGAAGTCCTCGCGGGTCGCGCCGGTCGTGCGCATGTAGTGCGCGGTGACGAACGCGAACACGGAGTTCGGCCCGCCGGTGCCGTACGGCCAGGTGGCATCGCGGGCGAACAGGCTGAAGCTGCCGAGCGACTGGCGGAACGAGTCGACGTGATTGGTGTCGGCGCCGACGCAGGCGACGACGTCGGCATCGCCGACCTGCACCGCGCGCGCGGCCCGGCGCAGCGACACCACCGCCGAGGCGCCGCCCAGCGGCACGTGATCGAGCCAGCGCGGCGACATGCCCATGTGCTGCGTGACGCCGACCGCGGTGTCGGGCGCCAGCGTGAAGCTGGAGATCACCAGCCCGTCGATGTCGTCCTTGGCGATGCCGGCCTCGGACACCAGCGCGCCCAGCGCCCGGCCGATGAACCAGTGGGCGCCATGGGTCGAATAGCGGACATAGGGCACGGTGACCGGCGCGGTCACCACCACCCCCTCGTAGCCGATGCGTCTGCCGCGGGCCATCGGATCAGCCCTTCGCCGGGGACGGGGCGCGCTTCTTCAGTGCGCGCGTGTCGATGCAGCCGGCGCTGCCCGGCAGGCCGGCGGCCAGCGTCTTCAGCTCGCCGCGCTGGATCTTCTGCGTCGCCGTCAGCGGCAGCCGTTCGACGAACGCGATCCAGCCGGGGGCCTTGTAGTACGCGAGCTGTTCGAGCGACAACGCGACGATCGATGCGGCCAGCTCGGCCTGCGCGGAAGGCGGCACCGGCTCGCGGGTCACGACGCAGGCCAGCACCTCGTCGCCGCGCACCGGATCCGGCGTCGCCGCCACGGCCACCTCCTTGACCTGCGGGTGACGGCGCAGCACCGACTCGACCTCGACCGCGGCGATGTTCTCGCCGCTGCGGCGGATCACGTTCTTGCGGCGATCGACGAAGTACAGGTAACCATCGTCGTCGGCCCGCACCACGTCGCCGGTGTGGAACCAGCCGCCGGCCCAGGCCTCGCGGGTCGCCTCCTCGTCCTTCAGGTATTCGCGGAAGAAACCGCGCCGGGGCAGGTCACCGGGCGCGCGCACCAGCAGCTCGCCCTGCGTGCCGGCCGGGACATCGTGGCCCTGGTCGTCGACCAGCCGTACCTCGACCCATTCGCGCGGCTTGCCGAAGCAGTTGCTGCCGACGTGACGCGGCTCGTGGTTCGCGATCACCACGGCGCCGTTGCCGGTCTCGGTCATCGCCCAGGCCTCGATCAGCGGAAAGCCGAAGCGCTGCTCGAACGGCGCATGCAGCCGGCGGTCGACGCCGGCGCCGAAGCCGAAGCGCACCGAATGGCGACGATCGTCGTCGCTTGCGGGATCGGCCATCAGCATCGCCGGCATCACGCCCAGGTAGTGGACGATCGTGGCCCGCGATTCGCGCACGCTGGCCCACCAGGTCTTCGGATGGAAGCGGTCGAGCTGGATCACGCAGCCGCCGACCAGGATCATCGCCACCGTCGAGCAGGCCATCGCGTTCATGTGCACCAGCGGCAGCGGCGTGATCAGCCGTTCGCCTTCGCCCAGCGCGCACAGGCCGCCCAGCGTCCGATAGCGCTCGCCCGACAGCAGGTAGTACTCGTTGGGCAGCACGCAGCCCTTCGGGCGGCCGGTGGTGCCGGAGGTGTACAGCAGCCCGCATTCGCTGGCGAGGTTGGGCCCGCCGGCGGCAGGTGGCGCGAAAGGCGCTGGCGGCAGCGGGTCGTCGTCCTGCGGACCGACGACGATCAATGTCCGCCCGGAGCGGCCGGTCGCGGTGTGCGCGGCCTGCGCGGCGTGCTCGGCATGCCCGATGCGCACGATGTGCCCGATGCGTGCGGCGGCCGCAGTCAGATCGGCCTGCCGCTCGCGCACGCTTACCGCCAGGCAGATATCGCTGTGATCGATCAGGTAGTCGAGCTCGGCGGCCCGCATGTCGGCATTGATCGGCACGACCGACACGCCCAGCGCATTGAGCGCGAGCCAGTGCAGCAGGAAGGCCGGCCGGTTCTCGAGCAGCAGCCCGGCCCGGTGGCCGTGACCATAACCGGCGCGGCGGTAGCGGTCGGTCAGCCTGCCGATCCGCGCGAGCGCCGCGCGATAGGTCAGCTCGCCGGGCTCGATGCCGTAGATCGCGGCGGTTTCGGGCAGCACCTGCACGAACGGGGCGTCGGGTACACGGGCGGCGGTCGCGCAGAACGCCTCGTGGACCGTCGTGAAGCCGGCGATGGTCGCCGGCGCATGATCATCGACCATCGCCGGGAAGCGGCCGGTGCCTGCGTCGGTATCGCCGCCGCCTTTCTCACCGGCATCGACGCGGGAATCGGAAGCGAGCGAAGAGGACGAAGAGGGTGACGAAGAGGAGGAGGACATGGCGGACATCTTCAGCAGCACCTCAGATGAACATCTGGATCGACGGCAGCGCCGCGTCGCAGTTCAGCAGGTTCACCCGCTTGAGCAGGATGCGCAGCCGCCCGTCGATCATCGTCAGCGTATGCAGCACGGTCACCGCGTACTGCTGCTGCTCGTCGCCGCGGGTCTCGGTATAGATCAGCGAGGTGCGCGTGCGGTATTCGTTGCTCTGCGGATCCATCGTCTCGACCTCCGGCATCTGCAGCACGTGATGGCCGCGGCTCTCCGGATGCTGCGAGTACGAGCGCGGATTCTTCAGCCGTTCGATGCGCAGTTTCAGCAACAGCCGGTCCTCGTAGGCGAGCGAGGTGTGATCGATGCCGTCGGGCTGACCCGGCACCAGCGGCACCCAGTAGAAGCCGTCCTCGGCGAACAGCTCGTACCACTCGTCGAAACGCTTCTCGTCGAGCATCCGCGCCTCGCGATAGACGAAGCGGATCAGGTCCTGTTCGGTCGGTGCCGTCACGTCAGGCTCCCCGCGGCGTCATGTAACGTTTCCAGGCACGGAACTGGTTGCGCATCGAGATCTCGCTGGTGCCGTTGGTGGTCTGCACCGGCGTGCCCTCTTCGCCGGGCCGGTAGTCGCGATGCAGGCTCACCCAGTCGTTGCCGCGGGCCTGCAGCCCCTGCTGGATCGCGCGATAGACGTGCAGGTCGTCGTGCCCGACCACCGACATCGGCGAATTGATGAGCCGCGAGTACATCATCGTCCGCTGCAGCAGCTTGTCCGGCGCGCCCTCGAGCCGGAACGTCCACGACTCGATCACCGTCTTGTCTGGCCCGATCGGCCGGGCCACGCGGATCGCCTGGATCGCGCCCTTGACCGTCAGGCTCGGATAGTAGACGGTGTTGTGGCGGTTGGTGCCGAGGATCGCACGCGCCTTCTCCTCGCCGTAGGCAGCGACCATCGCGTCATCGTATTCACGGATCGGCGAATACTTCGAATGGATCGAGAAGTTCGCGCCCGAATAGCTGTGGCCGTTGTCGAACACCCGGATGCCCATGTCGTCGAAGAACTTGTAGTCCGACGCGAACGGCACGAACTGCTCGATCGCCATCGGCACCGGCTCGTCGGCGCGCTTGGCCCGCCACAGCTTCTTCGCAGTGCCCGCCGACGATTCGTGGGGGACCATCGGCTGCATCGTGTCGTTCAGGTTCTCGACGAACATCTTCCAGTTGCAGTCGTGCAGGTAGCGCAGCACCCCGCCGGCGATCTGCATCCGGCCTTCGGGCGAGCGGTCGGCCATGTTGTCGATCGAGGTCAGCGACTCGCCGAAGTACTCTTCGAAGCCGGGTCCGTCATCGGACAGACGCACGAACACGAAGCCGCGGTGGATCGCGACGTTGCGCAGCGCGACCATGCCGCGGCCGGCCGGGCTCTCGGACATCCGCGTGCCGTCGTAGCCGCCTTTCAGCGGAATCGCGCGCAGCGAGCCGTCGAGGTTGTAGGCCCAGGCATGGTAGGGGCAGCGCAGGAACCGGCCGGTGTTGCCGCTGACCTGGCCGAGCAGCCGCGCGCCCTTGTGCGCGCAGCGGTTCATCAGCACCCGGACGGCGCCATCGGTATCGCGCAGCATGATCACCGGCTGCGCGGCCACGTCGGTCGTGAAATAGTCGCCGGCAGCCGGGATCTGGCTGTCGTGGCCGACATAGATCCAGGTGTTCGACCACAGGCGCTCCATCTCCAGATCGAAGACCTCCTGGTCGATGTAGACGTCCCGGTGCACCTGATCGGGCTGGACCAGCGCAGCCAGCGCAGCGGGATCGTCACGGTACCTACCCATTGCCGTTCCTCTTGCTTTCAGCGTGGTCAGGATTGGGGCGTCGGCGAAGGCGCCAGCATCCTCGCCAGCGCCTCGCCGCTGTCGTCGGCCAGCGCCGCATCGCGCAGCGCCTTCAGCCGGGCCGCGCTGTCGGGACGGCCGACCAGCTTCGGCACCTCGTCCATCAGTCGAGCGAAGCTGCGCCGGCCGCGCAGGTAGGTGTCGCCGTAGCCCTTCAGCAGCCGCTGGCAGCCGGCGATCTCCAGCGCCAGCGCCGGATCGGTGGCCGCATGATGCTCGATGCTGGCCAGCCACTTGCGCCATTCGCCCTGCTCGTGACGGAAGCGCAGCGAGCCGCGGCGCAGCCGGCGCAGACCGGCCAGCGAATACATCAGCAGGAAGCCGCGCAGCGAGCTGGTGCGCACGATCCTGCCGTCGCGGGTCAGGCGCTCGACCAGCGGCCGCGCGACCTTGCTCGCCAGCAGCCAGCGGCCGGCGCCGGCCGGCAGGCCATCGGCGATCTCCTCGATCCGCGGATGCAGGAACTCGTTGATGTCGAGCAACTGGCCGTCGGCGAGCCGCACCTCGCGGCGCACCCGCTCGAAGCGGGCGGCGCGGGTCTTCAGATCGGCGACGCGGGCCACGTCCTCATAGGTCATCCATACAGCGAGGCCGCGGGCGGTGGCTTCGAGCAGCCGCGGATCGACGCCGCGGCGACGGACCAGCGGCGCCAGCAGATCGAGATACTCGCCGGCATAGTCGACGTCCTGGTAGTCGGCCAGCCGCAGCAGCGCATGGGTCAGCGTCGCATGAGCGGCCGGCGGAAATTCGGCGGAGACGCGCGCAGCCAGTGCCTGCAGGCGGGGGCCGACCGCGGGGACCGAAGGCACCGGGCTCGGGGTCGCGACTGCGGGCGTCGCGGCCTGCGCCTGCGCGATCGCCGCGGCGCTCTCGCGCGACGCCAGCGCCGCATCGAAGCCGGCCGCGAATGCCGCGAGACTGGTCTTGACGCCGACGCCAGCATGGCGGATCGCCTGCTCGAAGCGGTCGCGGTCGAACGGCAGCCGGCCGCTGGCGGCCGCGGCGCCGAACAGCGCCGCGCTGATCACGCTGCCGTGGTCCTCGGCGATCTGCGCGAAGTCGGCGGACAGGCATTCGCGGGCCGCCGCATTGGCCGCCTGCAGCAGCCGGCCGGCATCGACCCGGCCATCGCCCATCGCGGTCTTCTCGCCGATCGCATAGACGCGGTGGGTCGACGTGATCAAGGTGGTCCGGTCGATCGTCACCAGTCCGCGCTGGATCGCCCGGCCGGCCTCCATCAGTTCCGATGCGATGACCAGGTCGACCTCGCCGGGCACCGGCATCAGCGCCAGCACCGGCTCGCGGCCGTCGGAGCCGATCGCCGACTGCGGGAACAGCTCGACGTAGTAGATCGTCGCGCCGGTGCGCTGCGCGACGCCGGGCACCGACGTGGTCTGCGCGAGCCAGCCGTTGGACTCGCCCATGTCGACCAGCCAGTCGGCCAGCACGCCGCCCCCCTCGCCGCCCATCGCCATGATCGCGATGGTGATCGCGCGGGCCCTGCTCATGCCGCCAACCCCTGCAGCCGCCGCGCAGTGCGCCGCTGCAGCCAGCCGATCACGCGCGTGCGCAGGCCGGCCTTGAAGCGGTCCCAGCGGCTGGGGTTGGTGATCAGCTCGGCCCGATAGAACGACGGACACAGCACCGCCGCATGCGCGACCTCGCCGCACAGCCCGCAGCCGACGCAGCTATCGAGCACGGTGGCCACCGGGTCGCTGCGCAGCGGATCGGCATTCGGCCGGATCGACAGCGACGGGCAGCCCGACAAACGGATGCACGAGTGGTCGCCGGTGCAGGTATCGGGATCGATGCCGAACCGTTCGCGCACGACCCGCCGGCCCTCGGCCGCCAGCTTGCGGGCGAGCGGCTTCACGCGCCGCTGCTTGTTCAGCATGCATTCGCTCTGCGCGACGATCACCTTCGGGCCGCGCTCGGGCGTGGTCAGCGCCTCCCTCAGCGTGTCGCGCATCTGCGCGACGCTGTAGGTGCGGGTGATCGTGCGCACCCAGTTGACGCCGACGCCGCGCACCGCGGCCTCGATCGGATGGTTGGTCGCGCGGATCGGGCTCGTCGCCTTCGACGACAGCAGGTCCTGGCCGCCGGTGGCTGCCGAGTAGCCGTTGTCGACGACCACCAGCACGTTGTCGGTCTTGTTGAACACCGCGTTGCCGACGCCGCTGGTCAGCCCGTTGTGCCAGAAGCCGCCGTCGCCCATCATGCTGATCGTTCGTCGGCTGGTCTCGCGGGTGTTCAGCGCCGCGGCGCCGGCCCAGCCCAGGCCGTAGCCCATCGTCGTGGCGCCGATGTCGAACGGCGGCAGGATCGAGAACAGATGGCAGCCGATGTCGCAGCTCACGTGATGCTTGCCGAGCTCGCGCTCGACCAGCTTCATCGCGGTGAAGATCGGCCGCTCGGGGCAGCCGGTGCAGAAGCCCGGCGGCCGCGGCTGCACCGTTTCGTTGGCCACCTTCAATGCAAACGTGCGGCGGGTCTCGCGCACGCCGTCGGTATCGGTGCTGACGGCGTCGGGCCGGGCCGGGAGCGATCCGGGCGCACGCGCGATGCCGCCCGTCACCGGTGACGCACCCGCCGTCGACGTGGCGCCGGCCGCCGGCCGCGCAGCAACCGGCAGCGGCCGGCCGGCCAGCAGCGAAGGCGCGTGCTGCTCGATGAACCGCGCCACACCGCCGACCACGACGCCGCCGGTGTATTCGCCGGCCATCGGCAGCACGTCCTTGCCGTGCACGCGGGTGCTCGAACCGGCCTTGCGCAGGATCGAGTTCAGGTTCTGCTCGAGGAAGTCCGGCTGCCCTTCCTCGACCAGCAGCACCGCGCGCTTGCCGGCGCAGAAGCCGATGACCTCGTCGTCGACCAGCGGATAGGTGACGTTCAGCACGTAGATCGGCAGCCGGCTGTTGCCGAACGGGTCGGCCAGCGCCAGCAGCTCGAGCGCCCGCGCCACCGTGTTGTACAGCCCGCCCTGAACGATGATGCCGAGCTCGGCCGATTCATCGCCGAAGAACTCGTTGAGCCGCTGCTCGCGGACGAACTTCACCGCGGCCGGCCAGCGCTCGCCGATCTTCTCGTGCTCGTGTAGGTACGTCGACGGCGGTAATGCGATCCGGGTCACGTCGCGCCGCGGCTGCTCGATCGCGTCCTTCAGCGTGAACGCCGGGCGCCGGTTCGGCCGGGTGATGAAGCGCCCGTGCACATGGCAGGCGCGGATCCGCAGCTCCAGCATCACCGGCGTGCGGCTGGCCTCGGACAGCTCGAAGCCCTTCTCGACCATCCGTACGATCGACGGCAGGTTCGGGCGCGGATCGAGCAGCCAGATCTGCGACTTCATCGCGAACGCATGCGAGCGCTCCTGCATGATGCTGGAGCCTTCGCCGTAGTCCTCGCCGACGATGATCAGCGCGCCGCCGGTCACGCCGCCCGACGCCAGGTTGGCCAGCGCATCGCTGGCGACGTTGGTGCCGACGGTGGACTTGAAGGTCACCGCGCCGCGCAGCGGATAGTTGACCGACGCCGCCAGGGTCGCCGCCGCCGTGGCCTCGGACGCGCTGTGCTCGAAATGGACGCCCAGCTCCTCGAGGATGTCGTTGGCGTCGGTCAGCACATCCATCAGGTGGGAGATCGGTGCGCCCTGGTAACCGGCCACGTACGACACGCCCGACTGCAGCAGCGCCTTGGTGACCGCCAGGATGCCCTCGCCGCGGAACTCTTCGCCCGGCGGCAGCTTCAGCTTCTCGACCTCTTTCTTGAACGAACGTTCAGCCATGAGACTTCACCCGCAACGACGAGAGCAAGCTGGAACCGGACCACGACGACACGGAAGGCCAGCACACGCGGACGCCGCTGCCGGTGTCCATGAAAATTCATGAAAACGCATGTAAATTACTTTAGACTTGAATAATCTAGAATTCAAGCTCTTTCGGGCTTCGCCGTCACCGCTGCCGAGGAACGAGCCATGTGGACGCCGCCGCAACGAATCCGCTTCCACTCCAGCGCCGGCCGGATGCCGACCCGCGACGAAGCCCTTGTGTCGCGGCTGTTCAGCCCGCTGACCGTCGGCCCGCTGACCCTGGCCTCGCGCATCTGGGTACCCGCGATGGTGCCATGGCGCGCGACCGACGAGGGATTCGTCACTGATGACGTGCTGGACTGGTACGGCCGGTTCGCGCGCGGCCGGCCGGCGGCGATCGTCGTCGAGGCCACCGGCGTGCGCGACGTTCCGAGCGGGCCGCTGCTGCGGATCGGCGGCGACCGCTTCATCCCCGGGCTGCGCCGCCTGGTCGAACGGGTGCGGGCCGACAGCGGCGGCCAGACCCGGCTGCTGATCCAGCTCATCGATTTCCTGTCGATCCGCCGGCGGCCGGAACCGGCGCGCTACTTCGAGCGCTTCCTGCGGATCACCGATGCCCACCGCCAGGCGCTGGCGCTGGCCGACGCACCGGAGGACGAGGTGCGCGCCCGCCTGGCCGCGGCGCCGCG
>DAISWF010000090.1:3206-4163 GCA_036826495.1 Burkholderiaceae bacterium | reverse complement strand
AGCTCGAAAAACTGCTGACCGCCGCCGAGCTGGAAGCGCTCGATCGCGGCGCCCGCGAGCGGGTCACCGATCTGCAGCTTCCGCAGATCCGCGAGCTGCCCGAGGTGCTGCCGCCGCTGTTCGCGGCCGCAGCGGCACGGGCGGGCGAGGCCGGCTTCGACGGCGTCGAGCTGCACTATGCGCACGCCTACACGATGGCTTCGTTCCTGTCGGCGACCAACACCCGCGACGACGGCTGGGGCGGGCCTCGCGAGCAGCGGGTGCGGTTGCCGCTGGCGGTCTACCGGGCGGTGCGCGAGGCGGTCGGCCGGTCGGTCGCGGTGGGCTGCCGGTTCCTGGCCGACGAATGCATCGCCGGCGGCAACACGGTAGCCGATGCCGGCTGGTTCGGGGAACGGTTCGCGGCCGCCGGCATGGACTTCCTGTCGACCTCGCGCGGCGGCAAGTTCGACGACGCCAAGCAGCCGGCGATCGGCTGGGCCGCCTATCCGTACACCGGCCCGAGCGGCTACGAGTGCATGCCGGGCCACCTGTCGGACACGCAGGGCCCGTTCGGCCGCAACATCGCCGCGTCACGGGCGATCCGCGCGACGGTGCGCGCGGCCGGGCATACGACGCCGGTCGTCTGCCCCGGCGGCATCCACAACTTCGAGCAGGCCGAGACGATCCTGGCCGACGGCAGCGCCGACCTGATCGGCATCGCCCGGCAGGCGCTCGCCGATCCGGACTGGCCACGCAAGCTGGCCGCCGGCCGCGGCGACGCGGTCCGGCTCTGTGAATACACGAACTACTGCGAGGGTCTGGACCAGAAGCACAAGCAGGTGACCTGCCAGCTCTGGGACCGGGTGGCGCTCGACGAGGCGGGCATCAGGAAGACGCCCGATGGCCGGCGGCGGCTGACGGCGCCCGAGTGGGCGCCGGATTGACGATGGGACCGGAGGACTGATCGCCGCCGGC
>DAISWF010000090.1:0-3196 GCA_036826495.1 Burkholderiaceae bacterium | reverse complement strand
CGATGGGACAAGGAGCAGGATCACCGGCCGGCCCGGCGATTGGTCCGCCGGCGGAAACGCGGCGGCGGAACTCCGCCGCCTGCGGCCGGTGGGCGCTCAGTGGCAGCTCGCCAGCATGAACTCCGTCAGCGCCTCGACGTGCGGGATGCGGATCTCGCGGCGGCCTTTCTCGGCGAACTGGATCAGGTTTCCGCGGGCCAGGCGCGACAGCGCGCGGCTGACGGTTTCCAGGGTCAGACCCAGGTAGTTGCCGATCTCGGCACGGGTCATCCGCAGCGTGATCTGATCGGCGCGCATGCCGCGCTCGGCAACCGACACCGCCCAGTTGCGCAGGAAACCGGCGACGCGGGCGTCGGCCGGCAGCGTGCACACCGACATCAGCGAGTCGCGGTCGCTGGCGATCTCGCGGCTCATCGCCGCATGCACGCTGGCCATCAGCGGCAGCGAACGCGAGCAGGCGTCGAGCAGCCGGTCATAACGGATGATCCAGGCCTCGCCGGTGTCGATCGCGATCGCATCGCAGGTGTGACGGCCGCTGGCGATGCCATCGAAACCCAGCCAGTCGCCGCGCAGCTTGAGCCCGACGACCTGTTCGCGGCCATCGGCGGTGGAAGTGGCGATCTTCACGAAGCCGGCGTTCAGCACCAGCAGAGAATCGAAACGGTCGCCGGACCGATACAGCACGTCGCCGGCGCGGATCACCCGGCGCTGCGGCGTGAGCTGGTCGTCCAGCAACTGCAACAGCTCGCCGATGCGGCGATCGACGCGGATCGGCATGCCGGCGGTGGGCACCGGGGCGGCGGACTGGACGGCGGCCGGGACCGCGGATTGGGCCGCGCAACGGGCTGCTGCGGACTGGGCCGCGACTGCGGGCGGAATCACCGGATGGCGAGGACTGGCGACGGGGGCGGTCAACATTGTTCGGGTCTCCTTGCTGCCCGAACAATGTTAGGCACCCGCCGGAAACCGGCGACGAACGCTGTGTCGCAGTGGGTAACAGACCGTAAACGAATTGTAAACGGCCCGGGCCGATTGATTGGGGTCAATAACTCGAACGTTCGCGACGCTACGCTTGACCATCGAAATGATTCTTCGGACCCCGAATTCTCGGACCTCAAAGATCTTGACCCGCACCGCCCAGCGTTTCGCGAGCAGCATGAAACTACCGACACGTGTCCCGGCCTCGCCGTCCGAACTGGAGCCAGGCCGCGTGTCCACACGGTCGGACGGCGACTCGTTCGCGCCGGACCTCGGCGAGGTGCTGCAGACCGCGCGGATGCTGCAGCAGATCGACCGGCAGGGGCCGCCGCAGGCGTTCCTGCGCGGCCGGCACTTCGCGCTGCTGTGCGAGCAGGAGGACCATGCCGATGCGCGGCTGTTCCGGCAGGCGGCTTCGGCGCTGGGGGCGCACACCGCATTCATCCGGCTCAGCCAGTGCGGCCTCGACAACGAGCCGCAGCTTCGCCGCACCGCGCAGTTGCTGGGGCGGCTGTACGACGCCGTCGAGTGCCAGGGGGTCGACGGGCCGCTGGTGTCGCGTCTGGCCCGCGAGGCCGGCATTCCGGCCTTCGCCGGCCTGGCGACGGCCACCCATCCCACCATCGGCCTGATCGACCAGTTGCCCGCCGATCTGCCGCCGTCGGCGCGCCGCAGCTACGTGCTGCAGGCGGCGCTGCTGCGCTCGGTGGCGAGCTGAAAGGCGAACCGCCGAGAGGCGATCCCGGAAGAGGCAATCCGTCGGAAGGCTGGCCCCCAGCCGAAGAACCGCAGGGCGGCCCGGGTCAGCCGGCGGAGCCGTCCGGCGGCGGATCGTCGGGCTTGGCCAGCCACCAGGTCAGGCCGCTGGACAGCGAGAACAGCGCCCAGAACAGGAAGAAGCCGACCGAATAGGTGGCTTCGCGGCTGTCCGCCAGGTGCAGGCCGACGATCGTCAGCTCCTGCGGATCGATCATCGAGAACAGCAGACCCTCGGCGACCACCGCCACCAGGAACGCCGGCCACAGCACCTGCATCGCCAGCCGCCCCAGGGTCGACGGGCGACGCTCGGCGGCGGGCACCTCGTCCGATGGCCCGTCCGTACTTCGGCTGGCGGTGTTCACCGCGCCGCCCCGATCACCAGCGGCCTGGAGAAATCGCTGCCGGTGCCCACCAGCCGCCAGTCGCCGTCCTGCGGCTCGATCTGCACGCGCCAGCGTACGCTGGCCGGCGCAGGCTGGGGATCGTGGACGACATACAGGCCGCCGCCCGCTGCGGCGAGCTGGTAGCTGCGATCCAGTCCGGCTTCGGTCGGGTGGAACAGCCGCAAGGTCAGCGCGGCCGGCAACGTGATGCCGTCGGTGACGCTCAGGCGAACCGACGCACCGTCGACACCCAGGGTCAGGCTGGCCTGCACGCCATGGGTCAGCGCCGCCTGATCGCGGGCGATCTGCAGGTTGATCGCCTTGCCTTCACGGTAATAGTCGTCGACCACCAGCGAGTTGTTGCTGGTGATGGCCAGCCACAAGGTCGCGAAACCGGCGATCAGCGCGGTGGCCGGCATCACCATCAGCAGCCAGGGCCACGGCTCGCGATACCAGGCAACGGCGGGGGTCGTCATCGTCTGTCTCCTCAACGGGGTACGTAGAACGTCGATTTCTCGCGCACGGCGATCGCCGGGTCGTCGACCGCCTCGATCCGGAACACGATCGGGTTGCTGCCGGGTTTCCCCTGGCCTTGCGGCACCCGCACCGCGATCGGCGCCAGCCGGGTGCCGGCCGCCTCGACGTCGATCTCGGCGCCGGTCGCGACCCGCGATGAACCCAGGCCTTCGACCGTCACGCGGTAGCGGCGGCCGTTCTCCTCGGTGTTCATCACCTGCAGACGATAGACGTTTTCGATCGAACCGTCCTCGACCTCGCGGCCGAGCATGTTGCGGTCGCGCAGCACGTCCACCTTCAGCGGCACCCGCCAGGCCAGGTGCAGGAACAGCGCAGCGGTGATCGCCAGCAGGATGCTGCCATAGATGATCACCCGCGGCCGGAACACCCGGCGCACGGTCTGGCGGAAGCTCCACTGGTTGGCCAGCGCGTTCTGGGTGGTGTAGCGGATCAGCCCCTTGGGGTAACCCATCTTGTCCATCACCTGGTCGCAGGCGTCGACGCAGGCGGCGCAGCCGATGCACTCGTACTGCAGGCCCTTGCGGATGTCGATGCCGGTC
>DAISWF010000089.1:0-19469 GCA_036826495.1 Burkholderiaceae bacterium | reverse complement strand
AAGGCCACCCGCTGACGCTGGACTCCACCGCGCTGGCGCAGTCCGTCCCGAGGGCCCGTCCCCACGTGCTGCTGATGCTGCACGGGCTGTGCATGCACCCTGGGCAATGGGTCCGCAACGGTCACGACTACGGCGCAGCGCTGTCCACCGACATCGATGCGACGCTGCTGCACCTGCACTACAACACCGGCCTGCACGTCTCGGACAACGGGCTGCAACTCGCCGACCGCCTGGAGAAACTGCAGCAGGCCTGGCCGGTGCCGCTGCAGGAGATCGTGGTCGTGGCCCACAGCATGGGCGGGCTGGTCGTCCGCAGCGCGCTGTGGCAGGCCCGGCAGCGTGGCGACCGGTGGACGCGGCTCGTCAAGCGGATCTTCTTCCTCGGCACCCCGCACCACGGCGCGCCGCTGGAACGCGGTGGGCACTGGCTCGACCAACTGCTCGGCGCAAGCCCGTATACCGCGGCCTTCTCGCGCCTGGGCAAGCTGCGCAGCGCCGGCATCACCGACCTGCGCCACGGCAGCCTGCTTACCGAGGACTGGGCTGGCGCCGACCGCTTTGCCCATGGTCGCGACACGCGCCGGCCGGTGCCGCTACCCGACGGCGTGGCCTGCTATACGGTGGCTGGCGTGCTCGGGCCTGCCGGCGGCGGGGGCGCCGACGGGCGCCAGCGACTGTTGGGCGACGGGCTGGCGCCGCTGGCGAGCGCGCCCGGCCGCCACCGGCAGGCCAGGCGAACACCCGACTTCGGGCCCGACCGCCAGTGGGTCGGCCAAGGCCTTGGTCACCTCGACCTGATGGGGCACGCCGATGTGCTGGCCCGGTTGCGGGCCTGGCTGCGGACGTCCGCGAGTGCCGGCGGCGCCCCCGAACGCGCGGGGTGACTCCGCGCAGGCCATGCGGGTCGAGCGGCTGCGCTCGTCACGCAGCCTGACCGTCTGCTGCATCGGCCGGGCGAGGCTTGCGCCTCGGCCCGTGGTCACGCCAGCGGTGGCGCAGACGCCGGCGCGCCACCGGATTTCCCGAGCGCCGCGCGCAGCCGCTCCATGCCCGCATCCCGCACCGACATCGCCGCAAGCTGGGCCAGCAGCGCATCGACATAGGCTTCGCACGAACCGAGGTGCCCCCTGCCGGTGCGCACGAAGCGCACCATCTCGGGCATCGTCAGCCCGCGCAGATAGCGCGGATGCGCATGGTTGACGACGAAGGTGATCGCCCGCGCGCGGCCGCCGTCGAACTGCGCATCGACCCAGCGGGCGCGGTAGACGCCGGTCGCCATCTCGCGGCGCCAGACCAGACGGAGCTCGTCGCGCGCGCTGTCGGCGGCCAGCCGGAACAGCACGCCGCGGCAGGAGCCGCCGCGGTCGAGCCCCAGCATCAGCCCCGGCTGCTGCGGCGTGCCGCGCCCGACCGTCGAGCTCAGGCAGAACCGGCGATGCCAGCCGCGGATCGTCGCCGGCCGGGCATCGCTGTAGTGGAACGCCGGATTCCACATCAGCGAGCCGTAGCCGAACAGATGCACGTCGTCGCCGGCGCGCACATCGTGCAGCGCGGTGTTCAGCGACAGCTCGATCTCCTCCGGCGAGCTGAAGCGCATGTCGGCCGGCGCGCGCTTGCGCAACTCGGCCAGCAGCGACAGGTCGGCCAGCGTTTCGCGGGTCAGCAGCTCGTTCGAAGCGGGTGGTACGGGCATCGATTTCAGGGGCGCGGCGCACCGTGTCCTGGGCACGCACTACGCGATGAAGCATAGCAAGCCCGGCCACGCCCGCGCATCGTCGCCGATGCGGCTCTGCTACGATTTCCTGCTCGTTCCTACAAAGCCTCCCTATCCGGATACAGGAAATGAAACTCGTCGCCCTCTCTGCCGCCGTGGCGGCCATCGCCCTGCTGTCCCTGCCAGGTGCCGCACAGGCGCAGGTCAGCGTCGAGCGCCCGTGGGTGCGGGCCACCGTCGCCCAGCAGCAGGCCACCGGCGCGTTCATGGTGCTGCGCGCCGCCCGCGACACCCGGCTGGTCGCCGTCAGCTCGCCATTGACCCCGCAGGTCGAACTGCACGAGATGAAGCTGCAGGACAACGTGATGAAGATGCGCGAGGTGCCGGCGATCACGTTGAAGGCCGGCCAGCCGCTGGAGCTGAAGCCGGGCGGCTATCACGTGATGCTGATGGGCCTGAAGGGCGCGGTCACCGAGGGCCAGACGGTGGCGCTGACCCTGGTCTTCGAGGGCGCCGACGGCAAGCGCGAATCGGTGCCGATATCGGCCACCGTGCGGGCGCTGAATGCGCCGGCCAATGCGCACGGCGACGGGCACCAGGCCGGCGACGGACACAAGGCTGGCGACGGACACGGCCACGGCGACGGCCGCAAGCACTGACGCTCGCGCCGCCGCCGGCGGGCGGGTACCCACGCGCAACGCCGACTGACGCGCACGCCCTGGCCACCAACGGACGCGCCCTCAGGCGGCCGACGGACGCACAGACCCTGGACGCCGACGCCGGCCTCAGGCCACCAGCCGGTAGCCGACGCCGGTTTCGGTCAGCAGATGCCGGGGCTGCGCCGGGTCGGCCTCCAGCTTGTGCCGCAGATGCCCCATGTACACCCGCAGATAGTGGCTGTGGTCGACGTGGCTGGGGCCCCATACCGCCTTCAGCAACTGACGGTGGGTCACCACCTTGCCGGCGTTGGCGATCAGGTGGCCCAGCAGCCGGAAATCCATCGACGTCAGGTGGATCCGTTCGCCGCCGCGCGTGACGGTGGTCAGCGCCAGGTCGACGCTGACGTCGCCGAAGCGGAACACCGGATCGTTGCGGTTGGCCGGGCCGCGCATCCGCCGCAGCGCCGCGCGCACCCGGGCCATCAGCTCGCCGACGCCGAACGGCTTCGTCAGATAGTCGTCGGCGCCGGCATCGAGCGCGTCGATCTTGTCCATCTCGCCGGCCCGCGCCGACAGCACGATGATCGGCACCGCCGACCAGGCGCGGAAGTCGCGGATGAAGTCCATCCCGTTGCCGTCCGGCAGCCCGAG
This sequence comes from Burkholderiaceae bacterium, assembly GCA_036826495.1. Lineage (GTDB taxonomy): Bacteria > Pseudomonadota > Gammaproteobacteria > Burkholderiales > Burkholderiaceae_E > DAISWF01. The sequence goes on along the minus strand of DAISWF010000089.1, from coordinate 16,445 downwards.
ATCGAGGATCACCAGGTCCGGATGACGGGTTCCGGCCTCGATCAGGCCGCGCCGCACGGTGTCGGCTTCGAACACCTGCCAGCCTTCGTTCTGCAGGGTCGTGCGCACGAAGCGCTGGATCTGCCGTTCGTCCTCGATCACCAGCGCGGTGAAGGCCGGTTCGCTCATCGATCGCTCCGGTCCGGCTGCCCGGGGGGAGGCGGCGCCCCGGCGCCTGCGTGCGGGTGCTCCGGTGGCGGCCGCACCGGCCACCCGTCGGCACCTTCGTGCGCGCGCTCCGGTGCCGGCATCGCCGGCGGCGTGCCGAGCGGCAGCGCGAAGCAGAAGCGCGCGCCGCGCGGAGTGTTCGGCTCCGCCCAGATGCGCCCCTGATGGGCCTCGACGATCGCCCGGCTGATCGCCAGGCCCAGCCCGACACCGGGGGTCACCGATTCACGCTCGCCGCGGGTGAATTTCTCGAACAACCCGGCCGCGGATCCGGGCGGAAGACCCGGGCCGTCATCGGCCAGCGTCACCACCAGCTCGGCGCCGTCGACACCGGCCGACAACGCCAGCGCCGCACGGGGCGGCGTGTACTTGGACGCATTCTCCAGCAGATTGACCAGCACCCGTTCGATCAGCACCGCGTCGTACTCCACCAGCGGCAGCTCGGCAGGCAGCCGCAACGTGACGGTTCTTTCGCCGAGCGGCCCGCGCATCGCCGCCAGCGCGGTGCCGATGACCTCCTCGATCGCCTGCCACTGCCGGTTCAGCCGGATCTCGCCGGTCTGCAGACGGGCCATGTCGAGCAGATTGTCGACCAGCGCGTTGATCCGCCGGCACTCGTCCTGGATCGCGCCGAGCAGCCGCGCCTGCGCGGCCTCGAGCACCGGCGGCGTCATCGCCAGAGTCTCGGTCAGGCCGTACAGCACCGCGAGCGGCGTGCGCAGATCGTGCGACAGCGCCGACAGCAGGGAGTTGCGCAGACGCTCGGACTCTATCCGCAACGTCGCCGCCTGCGCGACGTCCACGTAGTGCACTCGCTCGAGCGCGATCGCGACCAGCGCCCCGAAGGTCTCGAGCTGCCGCCGCTGCTCCGGAATGCGCAGCAGCCGCGGCTGCTCCGGACGGATCGCGGCGACCCCGCGCGCGCGCATCGGCGCGTTCAGCGGCAGATACAGGAACGGGCTGCCGGGCAGCGTGTCGGTGCCCAGGCCGGCGACCTCGCGACGGTCGAGCGCCCACTGCGCAGTGCCGGGGTCGAGCGCCGTCTGCGCGGTGCCGGAGTCGAGCGCCATCTGCGCCGCCGGCATGCCATCGGGCACCTTCAGCCGCCCCGCGTCATCGGGGACGAGGATCACCACCTGCGAGCGGAACTGCCGGGCGATCGTGCGCTGGCCGATCTCCACCACCTGGTCCGTCTCCAGCGCCAGCGACAGCTCCCGCGAGAACTCGTACAGCGCGGCCGCCCTCGCCTCGCGATGGGCAGCGACCCGCGCCTGGTATTTCAGACCCGAGGTGAGCTGCCCCACCACCAGCCCCACGACCAGCATCACGATGAAGGTCAGCAGGTACTGGACGTCGGCGACCGCGAACGACTGCTGCGGCGGAAGAAAAAAGAAGTCGAATCCGGGGCCGGCGAAAAAGGCCGACACCCCCGCCGGCCCGCCCCCCCAGCGGCCCGCGGTCAGCACCACCGCCAATAGGAACAGCATCACGATGTTGGCCGGATCGAACCAGCGGACCAGCGGGGCCGCCACCGCGATCGGCACCAGCGAGGTCAGTGCGGCCTTCAGGTAGCGCAGCCATTCGGAGCGGGCATCGCGTTCATCGCGCTCGGCGCCTTCTTCCCCGACGCGCTTCGCGGGCAGTGCCGGATCGCCGGCCTGACCGATCACCACCAGGTCCACGTCCGGCGCGCGGCGGATCACCCGCTGTCCGATGGAGGCACCGAGCCGACGCCGCCCGCCGGCACGCCCGACCACGATGCGCGACAGGTTGTGGGCCCGCGCGTAGTCGACCAGCGCCTCGGAGATCTCGGCCGCCGGCAGCACCGCCGTCGCCGCCCCCAGGTCGCGCGCCAGCTCGACGGTGCGCAGGATCCGGTCGCGCCGCGCATCGCCCAGCCGCTGCAGCGCCGGCGTCTCGACGTACACCGCATGCCAGTCGACGTTGAGCTGTCCGGCCAGCCGCGCAGCGCTGCGCACCACGTGCTCGGCGCCCGGCTGCGGGCCGATGCAGCACAGCAAGGCCGCCTCGGTCTTCCAGACCGGCGAGATCGACCGGTCGACCCGGTAGGCCTGCACGTCGGTCTCGATCCGGTCGGCGGTGCGGCGCAGCGCGAGCTCGCGCAGCGCCATCAGGTTGCCCTTGCGGAAGAAGTTCGTCGACGCCCGTTCGGCCTGTGCCGGCAGGTACACCTTGCCGGCCTTCAGCCGCGCCAGCAGCTCGTCGGCCGGAACGTCGACCAGCACCACCTCGTCGGCCGCATCGAAGAAGGTGTCCGGCAGCGTCTCGTTGACGCGGATGCCGGTGATGCCGCCGACCACGTCGTTCAGGCTCTCCAGATGCTGGACGTTCAGCGTCGTGTAGACATCGATGCCCGAGCCCAGCAGCTCCTCGACGTCCTGCCAGCGCTTCGGATGCCGCGAGCCGGGCACGTTCGAATGGGCCAGCTCGTCGACCAGGATCAGCGACGGCCGGCGGGCCAGCGCACCGTCGAGGTCGAACTCCTGCAGCACCCGGTCGCGGTGGCTCACCTCGGCCGGCGGCAGCACCGGCAGCCCCTGCAGCAGCGCGGCGGTATCGCTTCGGCCATGGGTCTCGACGATGCCCACCAGCACGTCGCGCCCCTGTGCCTGCGCCTCGCGGGCGGCCAGCAGCATCGCGAAGGTCTTGCCCACGCCGGCCGACGAGCCGAAGAAGATCCGCAGCCGGCCACGTTCCATGGTCGCCTGCTCACGCTGCACCCGCTCGAGCAGCGCATCGGGATCCGGTCGTCTGGCTTCGTTCACGAATCGGTGGCAGAGGGCACTACGGCTTCGCCGGTGCCGCGGCGCCGGCGGTCACCACGATGGTATGCCAGGCGAGACCCTCCGGGATCGGCGCGATCCGGCGGGCCCGGGGGCATCGCCGTTCCCCAAGGCGAGCTCAGGGGCATGATCCGCCCCGGCCGGATCAGCGCCGGCCATCGAGGGCGAGATTGAGCGCCAGCACGTTGACCCGGGGCTCCCCGAGCACGCCGAACTGCCGCCCCTCGGTGTGCTGCTCGATGATCCGCAGCACGACCGACGCCTCCAGCCCGCGCTCGCGTGCCACCCGCGCCGCCTGATAGCGCGCGGCGGCCGGGCTGATGTGCGGATCCAGGCCGCTGGACGACGCGGTGACCAGGCCGACCGGCACCGGCTCGCGGTTGCCGGGATCGGCCTGCCGCAGCGCGGCGATCCGCTGCGTCACCGCCTCCTTCAGCGCCTCGCTGGACGGCCCCTGGTTGGAGCCCGACGACGCGGCGGCGTTGTAGGGGAACGGGGCGGTGGCCGACGGCCGCCCCCAGAAATACCGCGGCTCGCTGAACGGCTGCCCGATCAGCGTCGAGCCGGTCACCCGGCCGCCGCTCTCGATCAGGCTGCCGTTGGCCTGCACGGGGAACAGCAACTGGCCCAGGCCGGTCACCGACAGCGGATAGGCGATGCCGGTCAGCACGCTCAGCAGCACCAGCATCACCAGCGCGGGACGGAACTCGGCGAACATCTTCGACTCCTTCTACGGTCAGCAGCGCATCGGACGACGATGCATCGTCCGGCTTCAGGCCGCACCGATCGCCTGCAGCAGCAGGTCGATCACCTTGATGCCGATGAACGGCACGATGAGGCCGCCTATCCCATAGACCAGCGAGTTGTGGCGCAGCACCGCCGCGGCCCCCAGCGGACGGTAGCGCACGCCGTTCAGCGCCAGCGGGATCAGCGCGACGATGATCAGCGCGTTGAAGATCACCGCGGACAGGATCGCGCTAGCCGGGCTCGCGAGCTTCATCACGTTCAGCGCGTTCAGTGCCGGCCAGGTGGTCGCGAAGGCCGCCGGGATGATCGCGAAGTACTTGGCCACGTCGTTGGCGATCGAGAACGTGGTCAGCGACCCGCGCGTCATCAGCAACTGCTTGCCGATCTCGACGATCTCGATCAGCTTGGTCGGATTGGAGTCGAGGTCGATCATGTTGCCGGCTTCCTTGGCCGCCTGGGTGCCGGAGTTCATCACCACCGCCACGTCGGCCTGCGCCAGCGCCGGCGCGTCGTTGGTGCCGTCGCCGGTCATCGCCACCAGCCTGCCGTCTGCCTGCGTCGAACGGATCAGCTCCAGCTTGGCCTGCGGCGTCGCTTCGGCCAGGAAATCGTCGACCCCGGCCTCGGCCGCGATCGCCGCGGCGGTCAGGCGATTGTCGCCGGTGATCATCACGGTGCGGATGCCCATCCGCCGGAGCTGCGCGAAGCGCTCCTTGATGCCGCCCTTCACGACGTCCTTCAGCTCGATGACACCGAGCGCGCGCGCATCCTCGGCGACCACCAGCGGCGTCGACCCGCGGCGGGCCACCGACTCGACGGTGTTCATCAGATCCGTCGGCATCCGTCCACCCTGCGATTCGATCCACGCGCGGATCGCGTCGGCCGCTCCCTTGCGGATCCGCCGGCCGGGCGAATCGACACCGCTCATCCGCGTCTGCGCGGTGAACGGCACGAACGTGGCACCGATGGCCTGCAGATCGCGTTCGCGCAGACCATGCTTCTGTTTGGCCAGCACGACGACGCTGCGCCCCTCCGGCGTCTCGTCGGCGAGCGACGAGAGCTGCGCCGCATCGGCCAGCTCGGCCTCGGTGACGCCGGCCACCGGCATGAATGCCGCCGCCTGGCGGTTGCCCAGGGTGATCGTGCCGGTCTTGTCGAGCAGCAGCACGTCGACGTCGCCGGCGGCTTCGCCCGCCCGTCCGGAGGTGGCGATGACGTTCGCCCGCAGCATCCGCCCGATGCCGGCCAGCCCGATCGCCGACAGCAGCCCGCCGATCGTCGTCGGGATCAGGCACACCAGCAGCGCGACCAGAACGGTGATCGTCACCGGCGAACCGGCGCCGGCCAGCTCCACGCCGAACAGCGAGAAAGGCAGCAGCGTGACGGTGGCCAGCAGGAACACGATCGTCAGCTTGACCAGCAGGATCGTCAGCGCGATCTCGTTGGGCGTCTTCTGACGCCGGGCGCCCTCGACCATCGAGATCATCCGGTCGAGGAAGGACTCGCCGGGATTCACCGTGACCCGCACCACCAGCCAATCGGACAGCACCCGGGTGCCGCCGGTGACCGACGAGAAGTCTCCGCCGGATTCGCGGATCACCGGCGCCGACTCGCCGGTGATCGCGCTCTCGTCGACCGACGCGACCCCTTCGACGACCTCGCCGTCGGCCGGCATCAGCTCGCCGGCCTCGACGAGGAACAAGTCGCCCTTGCGCAGCTCGGCCGACGACACCTGCACGAAACCCGCGTCGCGCCGCGGCTGCTTCAACCGCTTGGCGAACACCTCGCGCTTGACGCTGCGCAGCGCCGCCGCCTGCGCCTTGCTGCGGCCTTCGGCCACCGCCTCGGCGAAATTCGCGAACAGCACCGTGAACCACAGCCAGGCCATCACCGCGAAGATGAAGCCGGCCGGCGCCTCGCCGCGACCGGTGGCGAGCGCATGCAGCCACAGCACCGTCGTCAGCAGGCTGCCGACGTAGACGACGAACATCACCGGATTGCGCCACTGATGCTGCGGCAGCAGCTTGACGACGCTGTCCTTCAGCGCGCCGGCGACGATGCCGCGGGACAGCAGCCCGCGCGGCAGCGGGACGGACGAGACGTCCAGGGGAACCGATCGGGTCATCGCGCAGCTCCTGCAAACAGCATCAGGTGCTCGACGATCGGGCCCAGTGCCAGCGCCGGGAAGAACGTCAGCGCGCCGACGATCAGCACCACGCCGACCAGGAAGAACACGAAGAGCGGCGTATGGGTGGGCAAGGTGCCCACGCCGGGCGGCACCCGCTTCTTGGCGGCCAGCGAGCCGGCCAGCGCCAGCACCGGCACCGCCAGCCAGTAGCGCGAGAACAGCATCGCCAGTCCGGTGGCCAGGTTGTAGTACGGCGTGTTCGCCGACAGGCCGCCGAACGCGCTGCCGTTGTTGTTGGCGGCCGACGAGAACGCGTACAGCACCTCCGAGAAGCCGTGCGGCCCCGGATTGGCGATGCCGGCGCGGCCCGCCTCGAGCATCACCGACAACCCGGTGCCGGCCAGCACCGCCACCAGCGGCACCAGCACGACGATCGCCGACATCTTGATCTCGAACGCCTCGATCTTCTTGCCGAGATACTCGGGCGTGCGGCCGATCATCAGTCCGGCGACGAAAACCGCGACGACCGCGAAGATCAGCATGCCGTAGAGACCCGAGCCGACGCCGCCGAAGATCACCTCGCCGAGCTGCATCAGCACCATCGGCACCAGGCCGCCCAGCGGCATCAGCGAATCGTGCATCGCGTTGACCGAGCCGTTGGAGGCGGCGGTCGTGGCGGTCGCCCAGATCGCCGAGTTGACGATGCCGAAACGGACCTCCTTGCCCTCCATGTTGCCGCCCGACTGGGCGGTGGATGCGGTCTGGGAAACCGACTGCGACGTCGACTGCGACACCGATTGCGACACCGACTGATCGACGCCGAGCGATGCGAGCACCGGATTGCCGGCCTGCTCGGCGAGCAGGCAGCCGGCCAGCGCGGCGACGAACACCACCGCCATCGCCGCGAAGATCGCCCAGCCCTGGCGCCGGTCGCGCACCATCGCACCGAAGGTGAAGCACAGCGCCGCGGGAATCAGCACGATGGCGAGCACCTCGACGAGGTTCGACAGCGGCGTCGGATTCTCGAACGGATGCGCCGAATTGACGTTGAAGAACCCGCCGCCGTTGGTGCCGAGCTGCTTGATCGCGATCTGCGAGGCGGCCGGCCCGACGGCGATCGACTGCTCGCGCAGCGTGGCACGCTCGGTGACCGGCTGTCCGCTGCCGTCCTTGATCGGCGTGCCGTCGGGCGCGACCGTCGGACGGTCATAGTCGATCGCCTGCACGACCGCCGCATCGGGATAGGCCGAGAAGGTCTGCACGACGCCCTGGCTCACCAGCACCAGCGCCATCACCAGCGACAACGGCACCAGCAGGTAGGCGGTGCTGCGCCACAGATCGACCCAGAAGTTGCCGACGGTGCCGGCACCGGCACGCGTGAAGCCCCTGATCACCGCCAGCAAGGTCGCGATGCCGCTGGCCGCCGATACGAAGTTCTGCACGCCGAGCCCGAGCATCTGCGCCAGATAGCCGAGCGTCGATTCGCCGCCGTAGGCCTGCCAGTTGGTGTTGGTCGCGAAGCTGACCGCGGTGTTGAACGACAGATCCGCGCCCACCGCCGGCATCTGCTGAGGGTTCAGCGCCAGCAGATGCTGCAGCCGCAGCAGCCCGTAGACGGCCAGCAGCCCGAGCAGGTTGAACCACAGCATCGCCGCCGCATAGCGCAGCCAGTGCATCTCCTGCCCGGCGCGTACGCCGCACAGCCCCAGCACCGCCCGCTCGAGCGGCCCGAACAGCCGGTTGACCCGGGAATCGCCTTCGGCGACGCGGGCGATGTACGTTCCCAGCGGCACGGCCAGCGCGACCAGCAGCGCCAGGAACACCAGCACCTGAAGAACGGCCGGGCCCATCAGAACTTCTCCGGCCGGAACAACGCGATCAGCAGGTACACGAACAGCAGGCCGGCCAGCAGCCCGCTCAGAGAATAGAGGCCGTCCATGTCATTTGCCCCGCAGCCGTTCACAGCCCAGCGCCAGCGCGCCGGTGGCCACGAAGAATGCGAAGACGACGCCGAGGTAGAGCAGGTCCAACGTTGCACTCCTTGTCCGGGAAACGCCGTGCAGCATAGGAGCCGCCGCCGCAAAACCCCGCAAAGAGTCGACCCGCTGGCGTAAAGATCGTGTAAAGAAACGCCGGTGAGAGCGCGCCGCCGATCCGGCGACGACGGCGCGGCTCGGCGGCAGCCCCGGCTCAGGCCCCGGCAGGCTGGCGCCGCTTGGCCGCAGTCCGGCTCAGGTCTTGCGAACGGCAGCGCCGCATGGCGGTCAGCGGCCGTGCGCGGCCAGGATCCGGCTCAAGTCAGCCGTCTGCGCCAGTCCGCTCCGCGCGCGAGCAATTCGACGAGTTCGTCGCGGTGACCGTCGCGGATCGCGCCGGTGATCGCGCGCAGCTCCCGCTCGAACGCCTGCGCCGATTCCAGCACCGCGTCGCGGTTGTCCAGCAGGATGTCGGCCCACAAGGTCGGCGACGACGCGCCTATCCGGGTGGTGTCGCGCAGTCCGCCGCCGGCGAAGCGCAGCGCGTCGTCTGCATGCGCGCCCGTGCCCACCGCCGCCGACAGCGCGAACGCCACCGCATGCGGCCAGTGCGACAGTTCGCCGTACAGGCTGTCGTGGCTGTCGACGTCGGTCAGCACGACATTGGCGCCGAGTGCGCGCCACAGCCCTTGCACCCGCTCGCAGGCTCGTCGATCGGTCTCGGCCGCCGGGCACACCATCACCTGGGCGCCGTCGAACAGCGTCGCGCGCGCCGCCTGCGGGCCGCTGCGCTCGGAGCCGGCGATCGGATGGCCGGCGACGAAGCAGCCGGCCCGATTGCCGAGCGATGCGCGAGCGGCCGCCAGCACGCTGCGCTTGGTGCTGGCGCAGTCGGTGACGATAGCCCCGTCGGGCAGGCAGGCCGCGACCTCGTCGAACAGTGCCGGCAGCACGGTCACCGGTGCCGCCAGCATCACCAGGTCGGCGCCGCGCAGCGCGGCGGCGACGTCGGTGCAGGCTTCGTCGACCAGGCCGAGCCCGACGGCGGCCGCCCCGTCGGCCGGCGCCCGACCCAACAGGGACGACGGGGTCGCCCGCCGCACCGCCGCCGCGAACGATCCGCCAATCAGGCCGAGGCCGAGCACCGCGACACGGCCGAGCATCGGGCCGGACCCCGAACCACATCCCGAGCCAGATTCCGAGCCGGATCCCGGACCCGACGTCGGACCGGACGCCGCCGTCATCCGGCCAGCGCCGCCGGCAGCGCCGCCAGGAACTTGTCGTTCTCCTCGGGCAGACCGACCGACACCCTGAGCCACTCGGGCAGGCCGTAGTTCGCCACCGGCCGCACGATGACGCCGGCGCGCAGCAGCCGGTTGAACACGCCGGCGGCATCGCCGACCCTGACCAGCACGAAATTGCCGTAAGAGGGCACGTATTCGAGCTTCATCGCCTCGAACGCCGACTGCAATTTCTTCAGCCCGTCGCGATTGACCTCGAAGCTGCGCTGCAGGAACTGCGCGTCGTCGAGCGCGGCGATGGCGGCGGCCTGCGCCAGCGAATTGACGTTGAAAGGCTGACGCACCCGGTTCATCAGATCGGTGGCCTCGGGACGGGCGATCGCCAACCCGATGCGCAGACCGGCGAGCCCGTAGGCCTTGGACAACGTGCGCGACACGATGACGTTCGCATGGTCACGCACCCACTTCGTCGAATCGAAGCGCAGCGCCGGATCGAGATATTCGTTGTAAGCCTCGTCGACCACGACCGCCACCTCGGCCGGCACCCGCTCGATGAAGCGCTGCAGGTCGGCGGCCGGCAGGAAGGTACCGGTCGGATTGTTCGGGTTGGCGATGAACACCAGCCGCGTGTCGGGCTCGATCGCGGCCAGCATCGCGTCCAGGTCATGGCCGTAGTGCCTCGCCGGCACGACGATCGCGCGCGCGCCCAGCGCCTGCGTGGCCAGCGCGTATACCGCGAACGAATACTGCGCGTAGACGATCGACTGCTGCGGCGACACGAACGCGTGCGCGGCGATCTCCAGGATGTCGTTGGAGCCGTTGCCCAAGGTGATCCATTCAGGCGGCACCTGGTACTTGCGCGAGATCGCCGCCTTCAGCGCGAAGCCGTTGGAATCCGGATAGCGGCCGAGCTCGGCGAGCTCGCGCTCGATCGCCCGGCGCGCCGACGCCGGCATGCCCAGCGGATTCTCGTTGGAGGCGAGCTTGACGATGCCGGCCTCGTCCAGCCCCAGCTCGCGGGCCAGTTCGGAGATCGGCTTGCCGGCCTGGTACGGCGCGATCGCCTCGATGTAACCGGGTGCCTTCAGCGTCATGGACGGATACCTGCTTGATGGGACGATGTGTCAGCGGGCGCGCGGATACGATCCGGCGACCTTGAAGAACGCCGCGTTCGCCTGCAGCTCGACCAGCGCCGCCTTCGGCGCCGGGTCGTGCTGGTGGCCGATCAGGTCGATGTAGAAGTAGTACTCCCAGAACCCCTGGCGGGCCGGCCGCGACTCGAAGCGCTTCATCGACACGCCGTGACGGGCCAGCGGCTCGATCAGCGCATGGACGGCGCCGGCGCGATCGGGCACCGACAGGATCAGCGAGGTCTGGTCGTCGCCGGACGGCGCGCAGGCGTAGCGGCCGATCACCAGAAAGCGCGTGCGGTTGCCGGGATCGTCCTGGATGCCGCGGGCGACGTACTGCAGCTTGTAGCGGGCGGCCGCCGCGTCGGCGGCGATCGCCGCCGTCTGCGGCTCGACCGATGCGAGCCGCGCACCCTCGGCATTGCTGGCCACCGGCACCCGTTCGATGCCGGGCGCGTATTGCGACAGCCAGCGCTGGCACTGCGCCAGCGCCTGCGGATGGGCGCAGATGCGGGCGATGCCCTCCATCGTGCCCGAGCGCGTCAGCAGGTTGTGGTGCACCGGCACCGATACCTCGCCGCTGATCGTCAGCGGCGTCTGCAGCAGCAGATCGAGCGAGCGGTTGACCGCGCCCTCGGTCGAGTTCTCCACCGGCACGACGCCGAAATCGGCGGTGCCGGCCTCGGACGCGCGGAACACGTCGTCGATCGACGCGCACGGCACCGGATCGACCGACGAGCCGAAGTGGCGCAGCAGCGCCATCTCCGAGAACGTGCCCGGGGGCCCCAGATAGGCGACCCGCATGCGCCGCTCGAGCTCGCGGCAGGCCGACACCACCTCGCGATAGATCGCCTCGATCGCATCGCCCGACAGCGGCCCGCGATTGCGCTCGCGCAGCCGCGCCATGATCTGGGCCTCGCGCTCGGGCCGATAGACCGGCGCGTCGGTGGTCTTCTTCAGCTCGCCGACCTGCTGCGCCAGCCGCGCCCGCTGGTTCAGCGCCTCGAGGATCTGCGCATCGATCGCGTCGATGCCCTGACGCAGCGCATCGAGCTTCGGCTCACCGCCCCGGGACGCCTCATCGCCCGCCGCCCGGTCGGACGCCCCGCCGGACGCCCCGCCAGCGGCCGGCTCAGCCATCGCTGCCCACCTCGCCATCGGCGGCGGGCGTTCCGTCGTCCGCTTCCGCCTCGGCGGCGCCCTCGTCCAGCGCATCGCTCTCGATCACCCGCTGCACCCCGGTCAGGCTGGAGCCGTCGTCGATCGCGATCAGGGTCACGCCCTGGGTAGCGCGTCCCATCTCACGGATTTCCGACACCCGGGTGCGCACCAGCACGCCGCCGGTGGTGATCAGCATGATCTCGTCGCGCTCCTCGACCAGCACCGCCGCGACCACCTTGCCGTTGCGATCGGACGTCTGGATCGCGATCATGCCCTTGGTGCCGCGGCCGTGCCGGGTGTACTCGGCGATCGGCGTGCGCTTGCCGTAGCCGTTCTCGGTGGCGGTCAGCACCGACTGCTGCTCGTTCTCGGCGACCAGCATCGCGATCACCGACTGCGACTCGTCGAGCATCATGCCGCGCACGCCGCGGGCGCCGCGGCCCATCGGGCGCACGTCGTCCTCGTCGAAGCGCACCGCCTTGCCGGCATCGGAGAACAGCATCACGTCGTGCTTGCCGTCGGTCACCTGGGCACCGATCAGGAAGTCGCCCTCGTCCAGGTCGACGGCGATGATGCCGGCCTTGCGGGGGTTGGAGAACTCGGCGAGCGGCGTCTTCTTGACGGTGCCCAGCCGCGTCGCCATGAACACGAAGTGCTGCTCGTCGAAGGTCTTGACCGGCAGCACGACGGTGACCTTCTCGCCGTCGGCGAGCGGGAACAGGTTGACGATCGGCCGGCCGCGCGCCGTGCGATTGCCCTGCGGCACCTCCCAGACCTTCAGCCAGTAGACCCGGCCGCGATTGGAGAAGCACAGCAGATAGTCGTGGGTGTTGGCGATGAAGAGCTGGTCGATCCAGTCATCGTCGCCCTTGGTGGCGGCCGCCTGCTTGCCGCGCCCGCCGCGCCGCTGCGCGCGGTATTCCGACAGCGGCTGACTCTTGATGTACCCCGAGTGCGACAGGGTCACGACCATGTCCGTCGGCTGGATCAGATCCTCGGTCTCGAGCTCGGTGGCGTTCAGCTCGATGACCGAGCGGCGCTCATCGCCGAACTCGGTGCGGATCGACGCCAGCTCGTCGCGGATGATCGCGGTGATCCGCTCGGGCCGCGCGAGGATGTCCAGCAGATCGACGATGGTGTCGATGATCTCCCGGTACTCCTGCACCACCTTGTCCTGCTCCAGGCCGGTCAGCCGCTGCAGCCGCATCTGCAGGATCTCCTGCGCCTGCACGTCGGACAGCCGGTAAGTGGCCTCGGCGGCGCCTTCGGCGACCGGCTGCAGGCCCAGCGCCGCATCGAGCCCGTCGGGCCGGAACGCCTTGATGTCGCCGCCGGCGCGCGCCACCATCTCGGCGGCGATGCCGGCGTTCCAGTCGCGCGCCATCAGCCGTTCCTTGGCGATCGGCGGGGTCGGCGACGCCTTGATCAGCTCGATCATCTCGTCGACGTTGCGGATCGCGACCGCCAGCCCCTCGAGCACATGGCCGCGCTCGCGGGCGCGGCGCAGATCGAACACGGTGCGCCGCGTGACCACCTCGCGCCGGTGGGTCAGGAACGCCTCGATCATCTGCTTCAGGTTCAGCAGCCGGGGCTGGCCGTCGACCAGCGCCACCATGTTGATCCCGAAGGTGTCCTGGAGCTGCGTCTGCTTGTAGAGGTTGTTCAGCACCACCTCGGGCAGCTCGCCGCGCTTGAGCTCGATGACCACCCGCATGCCCGACTTGTCGGACTCGTCGCGGATGTCGGAGATGCCCTCCAGCTTCTTGTCGTTGACCAGCTCGGCGATCCGCTCGAGCAGCAGCCGCTTGTTGACCTGATAGGGCAGCTCGTCGACGATGACCGCGCTGCGGGAGCCGCGATCCATCTCCTCGAAATGGGTCTTGGCGCGCATCACCACCCGGCCGCGGCCGGTGCGATAGCCTTCGCGCACGCCGGACACGCCGTAGATGATGCCGGCGGTGGGGAAATCCGGCGCCGGCACCACCTCGATCAGCTCGTCGATCGACACCTGCGGGTTGCGCAGCATGAGCTGGCAGGCGTCGATGATCTCGTTCAGGTTGTGCGGCGGGATGTTGGTGGCCATGCCCACCGCGATGCCGGCCGAGCCGTTGACCAGCAGGTTCGGCAGCCGCGCCGGCAGCACCTTCGGCTCGCTTTCCTTGCCGTCGTAGTTCGGCTGGAAGTCGACCGTCTCCTTGTCCAGGTCGGCCAGCAGCTCGGCCGAGATCTTCTCCAGCCGGCACTCGGTGTAGCGCATCGCCGCCGGATTGTCGCCATCGACGGAGCCGAAGTTGCCCTGCCCGTCGATCAGCGGGTAACGCAGCGAGAAATCCTGCGCCATCCGCACCAGCGTGTCGTAGATCGCCGAATCGCCGTGCGGATGGAACTTGCCCATCACGTCGCCGACCACCCGCGCGCACTTCACGTATGGCCGGTTCCACACGTTGTTGGATTCGTGCATCGCGAACAGCACGCGCCGATGCACCGGCTTCAGCCCGTCCCGCACGTCGGGCAGCGCCCTGCCGACGATCACGCTCATCGCGTAGTCGAGATACGACCGGCGCATCTCTTCTTCCAGGCTGATCGGCAGGGTTTCTTTGGCGAATTGATCCATCGGCATCCAGCGGCGGAAGGCGCAGCGCGAGCAAGACCTGCGCCAGCAACGATAAAGCTTTGAATTGTAACATGAAATGCACCCTCTTCAGTCTCCGGTACGGCGCCGCGGGCGAACCGCTCCGTCGGGCTGTTAGCATCCGGAGCCACGGACCCCCGCCCGCAGCCGCAACCGACCAATCGCCCCGACACTTCCCGCAGGCACACGCATGTCCGTCGAACTGATCGTTCCCGAGTGGATCGTGCCGGTGGAACCGGCCGGCACGGTGCTGACCGGGCATGCGCTCGCGTTCGACGGACCGGCGATCGTCGCGATCGAGCCGTGCGGGCAGGCGTTCGCGCGCTGGCCGGACGCGCGCCGGCACGAGCGGCCCGGCCACCTGCTGATTCCGGGCCTGGTGAATCTGCACACCCATGCGGCGATGAGCCTGCTGCGCGGCACCGGCGACGACCTGCCGCTCGAGCGCTGGCTGCGCGAACGGATCTGGCCGCTGGAGCAGGCGCTGCTGAGCGCCGAGTTCGTGTTCGACGGCGCGGTGCTGGCGATCCACGAGATGCTGCGCGGCGGCATCACCTGCTTCAACGACATGTACTTCTTCCCGGAACAGACGGCTCGCGCCGCCCGGGCGCTCGGCATGCGCGCCAACGTCGGCATCGTCGTCGTCGAGTTCCCCACCGTCTACGGCAGCGGCGCGGCCGACTATCTGCGCAAGGGGCTGGCGCTGCGCGACGCGCTGCGCGACGACCCGCTGGTCCGCTGCACGCTGGCGCCGCATGCGCCGTACACCGTCGGCGACGACAGCTTCCGGCGGGTCGCCCAGCTTTCGGCGGAGCTCGGCATGCCGATAAGCTGCCACCTGCACGAAACCCGCTTCGAGGTCGAGCAGAGCTTGCGCGAGCAACGGCGCCGGCCGCTCGCCAGGCTCGCCGAGCTGGGGCTGGCGACCCCCGAGCTGATCGCGGTGCATGCGGTGCACCTCGATGCGCAGGACCTGGCGATGCTGGCGGCCAGCGGCGCATCGGTCGCGCACTGCCCGCATTCCAATCTGAAGCTGGCCAGCGGCATCGCGCCGATCACCGAGCTGCTGGCGCGCGGGGTCAACGTCGGCATCGGCACCGATGGCTCGGCCAGCAACAACCGGCTCGATCTGATCGCCGAGATGCGCACCGCCGCCCTGCTGGCCAAGGTGCAGGCGGGCGACGCGGCCGCCTGGCCGGCCGGGCAGGTGCTGCAGGCCGCGACGCTGGGCGGCGCGAAAGCGCTGGGGCTGGGCGATCGCATCGGCTCGCTTATGCCCGGAAAATCCGCCGATCTGGTCGCAATCGACCTGAGCGGAGCCGACGTTTCGCCGGTTTTCGACCCGGTTTCGCACCTGGTCTACTCCGCCGGACGGGATCTCGTGGCCGACGTATGGGTGGATGGGCGCCATGTTGTTCACAAGCGACAGCTACTCGGCCAAAGTGGCGCCTTGCTTGTGTCCGAAGTGGTCGCCCGCAGCCGCGTATGGCAGAATCGGATCAGCGAGATCCTGAGCTAGCAGCGATGTTTTTTCGGCGCGCGCTGGTTGATTGAATTGCTCTACCGTGAGGAGAAACATGAAGAAATCGGTGAAAGTGGCATCCTTGGTCGCGACGGCCCTGGTGACGGCGTCTGCGACCTCGGTTGCGTTCAGCCAGCCGGCAAAGCCGCCGTTGAACAAAGGCGAAGGCGGTTACTGGGGTAACGTCGACCGTCTGCCGTGGCAAAACGTCAGCGGCAACTGCTGGCGCGGCATCGGCTGGTCGCCGGCCAATGCACAACCGGGTTGCGACGAGGATCTGATTCCGAAGCCGCCGCCGCCTCCCCCGCCGCCGCCGCCTCCGCCGCCCCCGCCGGCGGTCGTGCCGCCGCCGCCTCCGCCGCCCCCGCCGCCTCCCCCGCCGGCTCCGACCAGCGAGAAGGTGACGTTCGCCGCGGATGCGTTCTTCGACTTCGACAAGGCCGTGGTCAAGCCCGAAGGCAAGGCCAAGCTGGACGATCTGGCAGCCAAGCTGAAAGGCATCGCGCTGGAAGTCATCATCGCCGTCGGTCACACCGACAGCGTGGGCTCCGACGCATACAACCAGCGTCTGTCGGTCCGTCGCTCCGAAGCCGTCAAGGCCTATCTGGTCAGCAAGGGCATCGAGGCCAACCGTGTGTACACGGAAGGTAAGGGCGAGAAGCAACCGGTCGCCGACAACAAGACGGCAGCCGGCCGCGCGAAGAACCGTCGCGTGGAGATCGAAGTCGTGGGTACCCGCCCGCGTCGTTGATCGGTCCCGTATCGGCAGGAAGCCCCGCCTCGTGCGGGGCTTTTTGTTGCCGGCGCTCCTGGCTGCCGGTGAATCGTGCTGGCCGCCGGCGCTAGGAGCCTGTCGGGGTTGAAACCTGCCCGCGTGAGTACCTTATCGGGTCGCAA
>DAISWF010000088.1:18694-19626 GCA_036826495.1 Burkholderiaceae bacterium | reverse complement strand
CGTCGTCGAGAACAAGCCGGGCGCCAACGGCGCGGTGGCCGCCGAGTTCGTCAAGAATTCGCCGCCCGACGGCTATACCTTCATGGTCGGCTCGATCGGCACCTTCGCGATCAATGCGGCGCTCTATCCGAAGCTGACCTATGACCCGCTGAAGGACCTGGACCCGCTGACCCTGGCGGTGACCACGCCGAACGTGCTGGTCGCGCATCCGAAGTTCCCGGCGAACAACGTCCGGGAGCTGATCGACTACGCCAAGAAGAATCCGGGCAGGGTCACCTATGCCTCCTCGGGAACCGGCTCGTCGGACCATCTGTCGGCCGAGCTGTTCAAGCTGCAGACCGGCACCTTCGGTCCGCACGTGCCGTATCGCGGCGGCGCCGCCGCGATGGCCGACCTGATCGCCGGCAACGTCGATGCGTCGTTCCAGAACCTGGGCGCGGCGATCGGCCACATCCGCTCCGGCCGGATGAAGGCGCTGGGCGTCACCAGCACCGCGCGCGTCAGCCAGTTGCCGGACGTGCCGACGGTCATCGAGCAGGGGCTGCCGGATTTCGTCGTCACGTCGTGGCAGGCGTTCATGGCGCCGCGCGGGCTGCCGAAGGAGATCCAGACCAAGCTGAACACCGAGCTGGTCACCGCGCTCAGGTCGCCCGACGTGAAGGAACGCTTCGAGCAGCAGGCGTTCGAGGTCGTCGCCAACACGCCGGAACAGTTCGCCGACTTCCAGCGCAAGGAGATCGAGCGCTGGCGGACGGTGGTCAAGCAGAAGGGCCTGACGCCGGACTGAACCGGCGCGGTCGGTCGCAGGCGGGGCGGTGCCGCCGATCGAGCCGGCCCCGACCAGCCACGCACACGCGTGGTCCGCAGCCGTCCCGTCGGGCTACTACTGCGCGTGCGCGGTGCGCACCGGCTGCTGTGCGGATGCGGCGGGG
>DAISWF010000088.1:0-18684 GCA_036826495.1 Burkholderiaceae bacterium | reverse complement strand
GCCGCTTGCCGAGCCGCGTCAGACGGTCCATGTAGACATAGATCACCGGCGTCAGATACAACGTCAGCACCTGCGACACCAGCAGGCCGCCGACCACCGCCATGCCCAGCGGCATCCGCGTCTCGCCGCCGGCGCCGATGCCCAGCGCGATCGGCAGGGTGCCGGCCAGCGCCGCCAAGGTGGTCATCATGATCGGCCGGAAGCGGATCACCGACGCCTCGAAGATCGCCTGCGCGGGCGGGGTGCCGTCGGTGCGCTCCTTCTCGATCGCGAAGTCGATCATCATGATCGCGTTCTTCTTCACGATGCCGATCAGCATGATGATGCCGACGAACGCATACAGGCTCAGGTCGATCTTGAACAGCAGCAGGGTCAGCAGCGCGCCCAGCCCGGCCGACGGCAGCCCGGACAGGATCGTCAGCGGATGGATGAAGCTCTCGTACAGGATGCCCAGCACGATGTAGATCACCAGCACCGCGACCACCAGCAGGATGCCCAGCCCCTGCAGCGAATCCTGGAACGCCTGCGCGGTGCCCTGGAACTGGCCGGACAGCGACACCGGCATCTTCAGCTCGCGCTCGAGCGCGCGCACGCTGTCCACCGCCTGCCCCAGCGCGACGCCGGGCGCGAGGTTGAACGAGATCGTCACCGACGGCAACTGCCCCTGGTGATTGACGGTCAGCACCTGGCTCTTGCGCTTCATCGACGCCACCGTGTCCAGCGGCACCAGCTTGCCCTGGTTGGAGCGGACGTAGATCTTGCTGAGCGCCGTCGGATCGTTCTGGAACTGCGGCGCCACCTCCAGGATCACCTGGTACTGCGCGGTCGAGCCGTAGATCGTCGACACCTGGCGCGAGCCGAACGCGCTGGTCAGCGCCTCCTGCACCTGGCCGGCCGTCAGCCCCAGCGGCGCCAGCTTGTCGCGGTCGATCTCCAGCGACACCGCCGGGCTGTTGTTGTACAGGTTCGAGGTCACGTCCTGCAGGCCCGGCAGGTCGCGGAAGCGCCCGAGCAGGATGTTCGACCACTCGTAAAGCTCCTCCAGGTCGCCGCCCTGCCCCGTGTACTGGTACTGCGCCGCGGTGACCTGGCCGCCGATCCGGATCGGCGGCGGGTTCTGCAAGGTGACCCGGATGCCGGGCACGCCGGCGACCTTGGCACGCAGCGCCTGCATCACGTCGGCCGGCGAGTTGTTCCGTTCGGCATGGGGCTTGAGCCGGATGAACATCGTGCCGGTGTTGGCGGTCGCGCGTGCGCCGCCGGCGCCGACGGTGGAGTTGACCGCCTGCACGTTCGGATCCCTGGCGATGATCTCGGCCACCTGGAGCTGACGCTGCGCCATCGCGGCGAACGAGGAATCCTGGCCGCCCTCGGTGAACGCGATGAGCTGGCCGGTGTCGCCGCTGGGCAGGAACTCCTTCGGCACCCGCGTGTAGAGCCAGGCGGTGGACACCACGGTGAACGCGAACACCATCAGGATCGCCAGCCGATGATCGAGCGACCAGCGCAAGGTCGACGCGTAGAAGCTCTTGGACGCTTCGAAGCCGCGTTCGAACAGGTCGAACACGACGTTGCGCTTGTGCGGGTCATGGGCCTTGACGAAGCGGCTGCACAGCATCGGCGTCAGGGTCAGCGACACCAGCCCCGACACCAGGATCGCCGCGCAGATCGTCACCGCGAACTCGTGCAGCAGCCGGCCGACGATGCCCGACATGAACATCACCGGGATGAACACCGCGATCAGCGAGGCGGTCATCGAGACGATCGTGAAGCCGATCTCCTTCGAGCCCTTCAGCGCCGCCTGCATCGGCGGCTCGCCCAGCTCGATGTGACGGACGATGTTCTCCAGCATGACGATCGCATCGTCGACGACGAAGCCCACCGCCAGGGTCAGCGCCAGCAGCGACAGGTTGTCGAGGCTGTAGCCGAGCACGTACATCATCGCGAAGGTGCCGATCACCGAGATCGGCAGCGCGACCGACGGGATGATGGTGGCCGACAGGTTGCGCAGGAACAGGAAGATCACCAGCACCACCAGCACCGCGGCCAGCACCAGCGTGAACTTGACGTCGTCGACCGACTCGCGGATCGACTCGGTGCGGTCGTACATGATCTGCATCGAGATCGCCGCCGGCAGCTTGGCCTGGAAGGCCGGCAGCACCTTCTTGATCGCGTTGACGGTCTCGATCGTGTTGGTGCCGGGCTGCCGCTGGATCGCCAGCAGGATCGCCCGCTGGCCGTTGAACCAGCTCGCGACCTTGACGTTCTCGACGCTGTCGACCGGCGTGGCCACCGATTCCAGCTTCACCGGCGCGCCGTTGCGGTAGACGATCGTCAGGTTGCGGTACGCCTCGGCGTTCTCGAGCTGGCCGTTGGAGCGCACCGCCAGGGTCTGGCGCGCGCCTTCCAGGGTGCCGGTGGGCTTGTTGACGTTGTTCTGCGCGATCGCCTGCTGCACCTCGTCGAGCCCGACGCCGACGGCGGCCAGCTTGTTCGGGTCGACCTGGATGCGCACCGCATACTTCTGCGAGCCGAACACGTTGACCAGCGCGACGCCGGACACCGTCGACAGCCGCTGCGCGAGCTGCGTCTCGGCATACTCGTTCACGACCGACAGCGGCAACGTCGGCGAGCTGAGCGCGATGTAGAAGATCGGCGAGTCGGCCGGGTTCACCTTGCGGAACGACGGCGGGATCGTCATCTCCACCGGCAGCTTGCGCTGCGCGGCGGCCAGCGCCGACTGCACGTCCTGCGCGGCCGCATCGATGTTGCGATCGAGCGAGAAGCTCAGCGTGATCGACGTCGTTCCCTGCGCGCTGACCGAGCTCATCGTGTCCAGCCCGGCGATCGTCGAGAACTGCCCCTCCAGCGGCGTGGCCACCGCGGCGGCCATCGTCTCCGGCGACGCGCCCGGGAGCTGCGCGGTCACCTGGATCGTCGGGAAGTCGACGCTGGGCAGCTCGCTGACCGGCAGCTTGAAGTAGGCCAGCGTGCCGAACACCAGGAACGCCGCCATCAGCAGCGTCGTCATCACCGGACGACGGATGCACAGCTCGGGCAGGTTCATTGCGGGTCCAGCACCTTGGCGGTGGACGCGGCCTTGGCAGGCTCGCGGACCTCGTAGCGGGCACCCGGGGTCAGCCGGAGCTGCCCGTCGGTGACCACCCGTTCGCCGACGGCCAGGCCCTGCTCGACGACCAGCTCCCGGCCGGCCAGCGAGATCGTCTGCACCTTGCGCACCTCGACCGTCTGGTCGGGGCGGGCGACGTACATGAAATTGCCGTCGGGGCCGGACTGCAGCGCCTCCGACGGCACCACCAGCGCATCCTTCAGGTTCCTCAGCACCATCGACACCTCGACGAACTGGCCGGGGGTCAGCTTCTCGTCGCCGTTGTCGATGCGGGCCTTCATGATGATGGTGCCGGTGGTCGAGTCGACGGCGTTGTCGACGAACGACAGCGTGCCGGTCAGCTTCGGGCGCTGCGCGCCCGGCACCGCCACCGACACCGACATCGGTCCGCCGGCGCGGGCGCTGTCGATCTGGCCGAGCATCCGCTCGGGCACCGAGAACGTCACGTAGATCGGCCGCACCTGGTTGATCACCACCAGCGGCGTGTCGTTGGCCTTCACGCTGGCGCCGGGGAACACCAGCACCGCGCCGGCCACGCCCTCCATCGGCGACACGACGGTGGTGTAGCTCAACTGGACCTGCGCCAGGTCGCGGGCGGCCAGGTCGGCCTTGACGATCGCCTCGGTGGAATCGACCGCCGCCCGATAGGTCTCGAGCTGCGAGGCCGACACGAAGCCCTTGGCGACCAGGTCGGAGTAGCGGGCGAAGTCGGAACGGGCCTTCTCGAGCTGGGCGCGGTCGCGCGCCAGATTCGCCTCGACCTGTGCGAGCTGCGCCTGCAGCGCGCGCGAGTCGAAGGTCACCATCTTCTGGCCCTTGCCGATGTGCTGGCCGGCCTGGTAGTGGACGGCGGTGATCTGGCCGTCGATCCGCGAACGCAGCGTGACGGTGGACCAGGCCTCGGCGCGGCCCACCAGGTTCAGGGTCAGCGGCACTTCCTTGACCTGCACCGACGCGACCGTCACCGGTACGCCGCGCGCGGCCGGTGCGGCCTTGGGCTTCACGTTGGCTTCGGAACGATGCTGCAGGAACAGGGCACCGCCCCCGGCCGCCGCAAGCAGCACGAGGACGGCGAGGATACGTGAGCCAGTTGTCATGAGGATGCTGATGGCGCCTAACTAAAAGAGCCTACCAAACCCTGCAGGGTTTTGGACAGTGGAGTAAGTCCGAATCGGCCCGCCATCTGTCGGTTTCATCGACAGGAAAAAACATCGATTTTGCACTGCAGCATCGGCGGCAGCCCCGACTTTGTGCGTTATCGTTGTTGCTCCAGCCAAGCGAACAGGAGAATGGCGGTCATGGACAAGCAGAAATCCCCGTTTGCCGACATCACCCAGATGCTGCAGCAGTTCAAGGTGCCCGGCGTGGATCTGAGTGCGCTGATCGATGCCCGCCGCAAGGACATCGAGGCGCTGGCCGAGGCCAACCGCCAGGCCTACGAGGGTATGCAGGCGATCGCCAAGCGCCAGGCCGAGATCCTGCAGCAGACGATGAGCGAATGGCAGTCCGCCGCACAGAACATGGCCGGCAAGGATTTCGCCGCCAACGCGACGCAGCAGACCGAGCTGGCCAAGGCGGCGTTCGAGAAGGCGCTGTCCAACATGCGCGAGATGGCCGAGCTGGCCACCCGCTCCCAGTCGCAGGCGTTCGATACCGTCAACAAGCGGTTCCAGGAGAACCTGGCGGAGCTGCGCAGGCTGATGCAGGGCAAGTGAAGGGCCGGCCGGGGCGCCGCGCTCACTCGAGCAGGTTCCGCAGGTTCCGGTCCCCGGCCGGGCCTGCGAGCAGGCCCTAGTCGGCAACCGCCGTCCCCTGCGCCATGAACGGCGGCCGCGCGAACCAGACCAGCGGGATCAGCGCGATGAAGATCAGCGCGGCCACCCAGAACACGTCGTTGGTGGCCATCATCACCGACTGACCGTTGACCGCGCGTTCCAGCATCGCCAGCGACGCCTCGGGCGACAGGCCCTGCGCCTGCAGCCGCGACAGGTAGTCGTCGGCCAGCGGATTGAGCGGCGTCAGCGGCTCCACGAGCTGCGCGTGATGCACGGTGGCGCGGCGCTCCCACAAGGTCGTGCTGAGCGAGGTGCCGAAGCTGCCGGCCAGGATGCGCAGGAAATTCGCCAGGCCCGCGGCGCTGGCGATCCGCTCGGGCGGCACGCCGGCCATCGTGATGCCCAGCAGCGGCACGAAGAAGAACGCGGTGGCCACACCCTGGATGAGCTGCGGCATCGCGATATAGACGAAGTCCGCGTCCGTGTTGAAGCCGGCCCGCCAGTACGCGGTCAGCGCGAAGATCAGGAAGCTCGCGGTGACGGTCTTGCGCGGATCCATCCGGTGCATGTTGCGGCCGACGAACGGCATCAGCGCGATCGCCAGGATGCCGGTGGGAGCGGTGGCCAGGCCGGCCCAGGTGGGCGTGTAGCCGGCCTGCGTCTGCAGCCACAGCGGCAGGATCACCACGCTGCCGAAGAACACCATGTAGGCGAGGCTGGTGGCCACCGCGCCGGTCGTGAAGTTGCGGCGGGCGAACAGCCGCAGATCGACCACCGGATGGGCGGTGGTCAGCTCCCACACGATCAGCACCGACAGCGCCAGCACCGCGACGACCGCCAGCGCGATGATCTCGCGCGAGCTGAACCAGTCGAGCTCCTTGCCGAGGTCCAGCATCATCTGCAGCGCGCCGACGCCGACCACCAGCAGGAACAGGCCCATGCCGTCGATCGGCGTGATCGCGGTCGGCGTCTCGCGGTGACGCAGCCGCGACCAGCCGATCCACATCGCGAACAGCCCGACCGGCACGTTGATGTAGAAGATCCACGGCCAGCTCACGTTGTCGGTGATCCAGCCGCCGGTGATCGGCCCGGCGATCGGCGCCACCAGCGTCGTCATCGACCACAAGGCCAGCGCGGTGCCGCGCTTCTGCGGAGGGTAGATGCTGATCAGCAGCGACTGCGACAGCGGGATCAGCGGCCCGGCCACCGCGCCCTGCAGCACGCGGAATGCAATCAGCATGCCGAGGCTGTGCGACAGGCCGCAGCCCCATGAGGCCAACGTGAACAGCAGCACCGCGGCGACGAACACCCTGACCTCGCCGAAGCGGCGCGCCAGCCAGCCGGTCAGCGGCAAGGTGATCGCATTGCTGACCGCGAACGCGGTGATCACCCAGGTCGCCTGCGTCGGCGAGCCGCCCAGATCGCCGGCGATCGCCGGGATCGCGACGTTGGCGATCGAGGTGTCCAGCACCTGCATGAACGTGGCGGCCGACAGCGCCATCGTCACCAGCAGCCGTTCGGCGCCCTGCAGCGGGGGAAGGGAAGGTTGCGACACCGGCGCATTGTAGTGGCGTGGCCGGCAGGCGCCCCCGCCGTGTTTCGGTCTGTCAAACTGGTGGCGCTAGTCGCCCGATCGAGCCCAGGGCAGCGGCAAGCTGGCCGGTCGAACTGGTGACGGCGGCAAGCCGACCGATCAACCCTGCGACGGCGGCTCCGCGTCGGCCAGTGCCAGCACGATGCGCGACGCCGGCTCGGCCAGCTCGCCCAGCCGCGTGGTGCGGCCTTCCTCGATCGCCTGCAGCACCAGCTCGTTGACCGCGCCGACCAGCGCGGTGGCGGTCGATGCGTCGAAGCGGCCGGCCGTTTCGGGCGGGCGGGCGACGTTCAGCCGCCGCTGCAGGAAGCCGGCGATCTCGTTGTTCGCCTGGCGGCGCACCCGCAGGCCGGCCTCGCCGAGCGACAGGATCTCGATGAACAGCGTGCGCAGCAGCAGCGGGCTTTCGCCCAGGCAATCCAGGTAGGCGCGCAGCACCCGCGGCACCTGCGCGCGCCAGTCCTGCGACGGATCGATCGCCTGCTCGAGCACGCTCAGCGCGCGCCGGCTGGCCGCCGAATACAGCGCCAGCAGGCAGTCGGCCTTGCTGACGAAATGCTCGTAGAACGTGCGCCGCGACACGCCGGCGATCCGCACGATGTCGGCGATCGTCGTGTCGGCATAGCCCTTGTCGGCGACGCTGCGCGCCATGCCCTGCAGCAGCCGGGAGCGGTGGTCGTCGGACTGCGGCCGGCGCGGGGCCGAGGGCACAGGCCTGCCGTCTCCTGCCGCGGGAGCGCGCACGGGGTTGACGGGAGGAGGATTGGTATCGGAGCTCATTCGGTGTTGCGCACCCTCGCCCGATGATACTGGTCAATCCAGGCCGACCATTGGTACTTGACGGTACCAGTGCGGTCTCCGACAATCCCGCCACAGTCCTCCACGAATGACTTGACGGAATCCCGATGTCGCATCTAGCCGTCCGCCGTCTGCTGATCGATCTGGCCGCGCCCTTCGATCGCCATTGGTGCGATGGCGATGCGTTCCGCACCGCGCTGTTCAATGCGCTGTCGATGAGCTTTCCGGTCGGCGAGCAGTTCTTCATCGACTCGGTCCGCCAGGGCGCGAAGGCGCTGCCGGATGAAGAGCAGGCGCGGTTCAGGGACGAGGTGCAGGGGTTCATCGGCCAGGAAGCCACGCACCGGCGGCTGCATGCGCTGTTCAACGAGCAGCTCAACCGGCAGGGGCTGGACAACGCCTGGGAGCTGCGCGCCCGCAGACGGCTCGCGCCGCTGCACGGCGCCGACATCCGCCACTGGCTGGCGATCACCACGGCCAACGAGCACTTCACCGCGCTGCTGCCCGACTGGCTGCTCGGGCATCCGGATCTGTTCGCGCGCACCGAGGGCCGGCTGGCGACGATGTGGCGCTGGCACAGCGCGGAGGAGGCCGAGCATCGCAGCACCGCGTTCGACCTCTACCGGGCGCTGGGCGGCAGCCACGTCTGGCGGGTCCGCTGGTTCCGGCGCGTGACGCTGATCTTCACCATCGATCTGTGCCGTCAGACGCTCGCCAACCTCGAGCGCGACGGCACGCTGTTCAGGCTCTCGACCTGGCGCAGCGCCGCATCGCTGCTGTTCGGCCGTCGCGGGCTGGTCAGCACCACGCTGCGTCCGTGGGCGCGCTATCTGCGACGCGACTTTCATCCCTTGCAACACCCCGACACCGCCGCGCGGCGCTGGCTGCTCGAGCATGCCGACAGCTACGCGGTGGTCGGCACACAGGGCTGAGAACCCGGGATCGGTGAACGGGCGCCGCCCTCCGCGGGCGCCCATCGGAGTCGAAGGGCACCGGCACCCGCCGGCGCCAATCGGACTATGCTTGGCATCCGCGCGTCCGGGGGCCAGACGTATCGCCTTTTCACACGCTGCTTCGCCCCGACGCCCGCCCGATGAAGATCGCCCTCATCACCGCGATCCCGCTCTCGTGTGTGATGATGACGGGTTGGCGGGCCGGGTGAACGTCCGCTGCTCGAACGGCGCAGGACAGGGGGTGAACGCCGATGGCTGCATTCGATGAGCGCGCAAGAGGGGTCTATGTGATCGCGGCGACGCCGTTCGCCGCGGACGGCGCGCTGGATCTGGCCAGCACCGACCGGATGATCGACTTCTATCTGGAGCGCGGTGCCAGCGGGCTGACCCTGCTCGGCGTGCTCGGCGAGGCGCCGAAGCTGACCGCCGACGAGTCGCGGACCTTCGTGCGCCAGGTGGTGCGGCGGGTCGGCGGCAAGGTGCCGGTGGTGGTCGGTGTGTCGTCGCCCGGCTTCGCGGCGATGCGCGAGCTGGCCCACGGCGTGATGGAGCTGGGTGCCGCCGGTGTGATGGTCGCGCCGGCCGCCGGGCTGCGCACCGACGATCAGATCGTCGGCTACTTCGAAGGGGTGTCCGAGACGCTGGGCCCGCGGATTCCGTGGGCGCTGCAGGATCACCCGGTGTCCACCGGCGTGCAGATGGCGGCGTCGGTGGTGCTGCGCCTGATCGGCGCGTTCGAACGCTGCGTGATGGTCAAGCACGAGGAGTCGCCGGGGCTCGCCAAGCTGTCCGCCTACCGCGCGGCCAGCGACGCCGGCCGCGTGCGGCGGTTCTCGATCCTGTGCGGCAACGGCGGGGGCCTGTTCCTGCCCGAGGAACTGTCGCGCGGCGCCGATGGCGCGATGACCGGCTTTCCGTTCCCCGAGATGATGACCGGCGTCTGCGCGGCCCATGCCGCCGGCGACGTCGAACGGGCGCACGACCTGTTCGACGCCTACCTGCCGCTGGCCCGCTACGAACAACAGTCGGGCATCGGCCTGGCGGTGCGCAAGCATCTGCTCGCGCGGCGCGGCGCGATCGCGTCGGACACCGTGCGGCGCCCCGGCCCGAAGCTGTCGCCGGCCGACATCGCCGACATCGACCGGCTGCTCGCCCGGCAGCGGCGGCGGCTGGCCGAGCTGGGGGTTGCCGAACCCGGTGCGGTGCCGCGCTGACGCGGACACGGGCGCCGCTGACGCGGATACCGGCGCCGCGCCGACGCGGATACGATCACGATCACGAGCTTGAAGGAGACCACGATGACCACCCAGACCGACGTGCGCGAGTTTTCCGGGTTCGAGGCGGTGCAATTGAACATGACCGGCTCGATCGCGCGGCTGACGTTGAACCGGCCGCAGTCGCTCAATGCGCTGAACGACACGATGTTCCGCGAGATTCCGGCGGCGATCGAGCAGGCCGCCGGCGCCCATGCACGGGTGCTGCTGATCACCGGCGCGGGCCGCGCGTTCTGCTCCGGCGCCGACCTGGTGGCGCGCCGGATGGAGTTCGCCGAGACGCCGGCGCAGCGCGAGCAGCAGAACCGGGCGTCGTTCGAGCGGGTGATCCGGCTCGTCAACACCTTGCACGAGGCGCCGATGCCGACGGTGGCGGCGATCAACGGCGTGGCGGCCGGCGGCGGCGTCGGCATCGCGTTGGGCTGCGACGTCACGTTGATGATCCGCTCGGCGCGCTTCGTGCTGACCTTCGTGCCGAAGCTGGGCATCGTGCCCGACGTCGCCGCCACCTGGCTGATGTCGCGGGCGGCCGGCCGGGCCAAGACGATGATCGCCAGCCTGCTCGGCGATTCGATCAGTTCCGACGAGGCCGACCGCTGGGGGCTGGTGTCGCGGGTGATCGACGACGCATCGTTCGACGCCGACGTGCGCACGATCTGCGAGCGGCTGGCCAACACGCCGCAGGCCGCCGTGCGCGACACCCGCAAGCTGGTGGACCTGGCCACCGAGATGCCGCTGCGCGAGCACATCGGCATCGAACGCGACCTGCAGGTGCATCTGGTCGGCGCGCCCGATTTCGTCGAGGGCGTCACGGCGTTCCGCGAGAAGCGGACGCCGAAGTTCAGCGCGCGCTAGCGAGGGTCCTCCCTGGGAGTCTGTCGGAGGCGTTCCCGCGGGAACGGATTCGACCGCAAGGAGCGGAGTGACCCCGGGCCGCCATCGGGCGACGATGGCGTCACGTTCACTCCATCGCTTCCGGGAGAATCCGATGTTCACGATGACCGACAAGCCGATCGTTTCCGCACCTCGCGCGAACGCTGTGTGTACCGTGACGCCTGCGCCAGCCTCGGCCGTCGCTGCGCCGACTGCGCGCTCCGCGACCGACGATGCCCGCTGGCAGGCCGTCGTCGAGCGCGACCGCGCGGCCGACGGGGCGTTCGTCTATTCGGTGCGCACGACCGGCGTCTACTGCCGCCCCTCGTGCCCGTCGCGGCGTGCGCGGCGCGACAACGTCGCGTTCCATGCCGACGGCGCGGCCGCCCGGCAGGCCGGCTTCCGTGCCTGTCTGCGCTGCGCGCCCGACGGCCCTGCGGTCGATCACCAGCGGGCCGAGCGGATCGCCGCGCTGTGCCGGCATATCGATGCGGCCGAGCAGCCGCCGTCGCTCGATGAGCTGGCGCGCCTCGCCGGCATGAGCCCGTTCCACCTGCACCGGCAGTTCAAGGCGGTCACCGGCCTGACGCCGGCCGCCTATGCGAAGGCGCGCCGCGCGCAGCGGGTCCGCGAACGGCTGCCGGCGGCGGCGACGGTCACCGAGGCGATCTACGACGCCGGCTTCAACTCCAATGCGGCGTTCTACGAACGCAGCGGCGACATGCTCGGCATGACGCCGTCGCGCTACCGCGCCGGCGGCGCCGGCACCGAGATCCGCTTCGCGGTCGGCCAGTGCTCGCTCGGCGCGATCCTGGTCGCGGCGACCGACGTCGGCGTCTGCGCGATCACGCTCGGCGACGAACCGCAGCCGCTGATCGACGAGCTGCGCCAGCGTTTTCCGAAGGCGCGGCTGGTCGGCGGCGATGCGCGGTTCGAGCGCTGGGTCGCCGCGGTGGTCGGACTGGTCGAGCAGCCCGGCAGCAATCTGGAGCTGCCGCTGGACGTGCGCGGCACCGCGTTCCAGCAGCGGGTCTGGCAGGCGCTGCGCGAGGTGCCGGCCGGCCGGACCGCCCGCTATACCGAGATCGCCCGCCGCATCGGCGCGCCGTCGGCGGTGCGCGCCGTGGCGCAAGCCTGTGCGTCGAACAACCTGGCGGTGGCGATCCCGTGCCACCGGGTGGTGCGCGCCGACGGCGACCTGTCGGGCTACCGTTGGGGCGTCGCCCGCAAGCGCAGCCTGCTGGAGCGTGAAGGGGCCGAGGCGGCGCGCCCGCGCTGATTGCCGCCGGATCCGTTCCGATGATGTCGATCCCGCTCACGACGCGGCGCCTGCCCGCGGCCTTTCAGCGCCTCGCCTGGTCGAACCTGGCCGCGCAGTCGGCCGAACAGATCGCGCTGGCCGCCGCGCCGCTGATCGCGGTGCTGGCGTTCGGCGCCGGCGCCGGCGAGACGGGCTGGCTGCAGACGGCGCAGACGCTGCCGTTCCTGCTGCTGGCGATCCCCGTCGGGCTGCTGGCCGATCGCGGTTCGCGTCAGCGGCTGATGGTATTCGCCGACCGGTTGATGCGCAGCCTGCGCTTCGGCACGGTCGTGGCGATCGGGCCGGTGTCGGCCGCGCTGTCTTCGCTGCTGATGATGGGCACGTTGCTGTGGCGTTCGCCGATACCGGCCGCGCTCAGTTTCTTCCTGTTCGGCGCCGGCCCGATCGTCTGGGTCATCAGCACCAACACGCTGCGTCAGCGGGTGACGCCCGACGCGCTGATGGCCCGTGCCGGCGCGCTGATGA
This sequence comes from Burkholderiaceae bacterium, assembly GCA_036826495.1. GTDB lineage: Bacteria > Pseudomonadota > Gammaproteobacteria > Burkholderiales > Burkholderiaceae_E > DAISWF01. The sequence goes on along the minus strand of DAISWF010000088.1, from coordinate 6,501 downwards.
CCACCGCGCAGGGCGCGCGGCCGATCGGTGCGGCCCTGGCCGCCGTGGTCGGCGGCTACTGGGGAGCGTCCGCCTGTCTGGCGCTGGCCAGTGCCGCGTTCCTCGCGCAGGCCGCGCTGGTGCTGACCTCGCCGCTGGTTCGCCTGGCCGCCTGCCCCGGATCATCGGCTGATCCCGGCGAACGAAATGACGTACGCTTGCGCTCTGCGTGATCACGTCGAACCGGTAGGAGACTTGATGACCGATCTGGGTCGGTGCGGGCGGTGGCGCGGGCGGAAGTAGGGGAAGGTTCTTCGCAGCGTGCAGCGGTTTTTAGGCGCCGACTCGCCGGAGACTCTTTGGAGGGAGATCATTGAGCCCTGAGAGAATCATTGGCACAAGCGGCAGCAGGTGCTCCATGCGGTTGCTCACTGCTTCGATGACCAGTACGGCAATCGGCAATGTCGCAAGGTTCTGCTGAAACTCCAGGTTGCCGTCCATCGTCAGGAACGCATCGAATCTGTCTGCGGCCAGCGCCAGCAACCTGCCATTCTTGACACCGGACCAGCCGCTCCGCTGCACCGTCGAAACTTCATGGCCAGTCAGATGCGCTCCAAGGCGTCGTGGCAGATCTTCGTCAAGCAGGACGCGCATCGGGGAGAAGCGCTATGCGCGCCTGTTCAAGAACCGCTACGGCCAGTTCGCGGCTGACCGACGGAAAGTCATCAAGAAAGACTTCCAGCGAATCCCCTGCCTCCAGGTGATCGAATAACGTCTTGATCGGCACGCGGGTGCCCGCAAAGACAGGTGTGCCGCTATGGGTCTCTGGATCTACCGTGATCAACTGAGTTTTCATGGCATGAGTCCTGCTGGTCTGCCCCCTCCAGTGTACCGCGGTGCCTGACGACAGAGTTCAGCGGCCGCCGTAGGCGGCCTGCTGCGACTACAGGTCAGGCGTCAGTTCGGCCACATGAGTGCGGGGCGCCGGAGAATCGACCGATGATTGCCTTGCAGTCCGATGCCGACGGCCGAAACGGCGTACGCTTGCATCTCGATGGACTTCGAGAGAGTCAGGAGACTTGAATGACCGAACTCGTGCAGCGCCAGCAGCATGAAGGCGTCGTGACCCTGACCCTGAACCGCCCTGATGTGCTGAACGCATTGAGCCCGTCGCTGTTCGTCGAGCTCGATGCGCATCTGCGCTGGCTCGAGGAGCAGGGCGATGCGGTCGGCGCGGTGGTGCTGATCGGCGCCGGCCGGGCGTTCTCGGCCGGCAACGACCTGAAGGCGATCCAGCGCGGCGAGAAGGCGCCGACGCCGCACTTCCAGGCCGAGACGATCGACCGGCTGGAGGCGCTGCCGCAGGCGGTGATCGGCGCGGTGCGCGGCGCCTGCTATACCGGCGCGCTGGAGCTGGTGCTCGGCTGCGACCTGATCATCGCCGCCGACGATGCCCGCTTCTGCGATACCCACGGCAAGCTCGGCTTCGTGCCGATCTGGGGGATGACCCAGCGGCTGCCGCGCCGGGTCGGCCAGCAGATGGCGCGCGAGCTGATGTTCACCGGCCGGGTGGTCGGCGCCGAAGAGGCGGTGCGGATCGGCCTGGCCTGCCGCGCGGTACCGAGCGCCGAGCTGGAAGGCGCGGCCGGCCAGCTTGCCCGCGACATCGCCGCGAACTCGCGCTGGACGGTGCGCCACGAGAAGGCGATGCTCGCGCAGACCGCCGGCATGAGCTATCGCGCCGGGCTCGATCACGAGCGGCTGCGCTCGGCCGGCCGCAGTCCCGATTCAGGCGAACGGATCGCCGCGATGCTCGCTCGCGGGCGCTGAGGATCCGGGTAGCCTCCCATGCCAGATATGTGTAAGCTTTCGCACAAGGAGTTGCACATGGCTACCAATCTCGCAATCGATCCGGATCTTCTTGAACGAGCGGTTCGAGTCAGCGGCGAACGCACGAAGAAGGCTGCAGTGACCAAAGCTCTTCAGGAGTTCATCGCTCGTCGAGAGCAGCGGCGCGTAGCCGATCTGCTGGGCAAGCTCGAGTGGGATAAGTCGTTCGACTACAAAGCCGAACGGTCCCGCCGCAGATGACTTTTCTGGTCGATACGAGCGTTTGGTCTCTGGCTCTTCGCCGCGATGCTGAGGCCGCTGAGCCAGAGGTGCATCAACTCAGAGACGCACTGTTCGGTTCGGATCTCGTCGTCACGACCGGCCTGGTTCTTCAGGAACTGTTGCAAGGCTTCTCGGGGCCCAAGGCCGGAACTCAGATCGTCGAGCGGTTTGCTGCACTCCCGCTACTTCAGCCAGATCGCGACGACCACATCGCTGCAGCAGCCTTGCGCAATTCCTGTCGCCAGGCCGGCGTGCAGATTGGCACCATCGATGCGCTGCTTGCTCAACTGTGTATCCGGCACGACTTGACTCTCCTTACCACGGACAAGGACTTCACGCATGCTGCCAGGCACTGCGCGCTTCGTGTGTGGCCGGCAAAGGCACGAGCAAGGCGGTGATGCCTGAGGCATCTCGCGCATGGCCGGCACTCCCGTCTGCCGCTCAGCGCGGCAGCTCCACCGTGAACACCACGTCGGGCGCGCGATACGCGTAGCGCAGGTCGCCGCCGTGCTCGAGCGCGATCCGCCGCGAGATGTACAGGCCCAGCCCCAGCCCGCTGCGATGGCGCTGGTTGTCGGTGCGCCGCTTGAACGGCGTGAAGAGCTGCGCGGCCAGCGCGTCGGGAATCGGCTCGGCGGCGTTGATCACGTCTATCGTCACCCGGTCCGGCTGATCGGCCACGACGACGCGGATCGGTGTCTGCGGATCGCCATGATGGCGGGCATTGCTGAGCAGGTTCGAGATCACCTGCGCGAACCGGTCGGCATCGATGTCCATCGTCAGCGCGGTGGCTCCGTCGAGCTGATAGCGGGTGGCCGGAAAGGCGGTCTGCGCCTCGTCGATCAGATCGCGCAGCAGCCCGCCCAGGTCGGTGGTCCGGCGCGCGAGCTGCAGGCCCGAGCCGCTTTCCAGCCGCGTCATGTCCAGCACCTGGCTGATCAGCCGCGACATCCGGCTGCTCGACGACTGGATGCGGCCGATCGTCGGCGTGTGGTGGCCGGACTCCAGCACCTTGGCGGCCATCGTGATCGAATGCAGCGGGTCGCGCAGGTCGTGGCCCAGCATCGCCAGCATCTGCATCCGCGCGCGTTCGAGCTCGGAGCGGCGGCGATCGCTGGCGCGATGCACCTCGGCAAGGAGCTGGCGGGCCAGCGCCAGCAGCGCGTCGTCCCACGGTTCGGCGGTGTCGCGCACCTCCTCGCGCCATTCGGCGAACGAACCGCGCGGCGTCAGCCGCGGCCCCAGCGGTCCGATCCGCACCTCCTTGTCGGGCCGGCCGCCCCAGCGCACCGTCTGCACCTGTTCGGGCCGCAGCAGCACCAGCCAGCCATTGGCCGGCGGATCGACGCGCAGCGCCAGCAGCCCGACCCACCGCCCGATGCGTTCGCGTAGAGCCGGCGGCCACAGTTCGCGGCGGTGCCGGTGCACCAGGTCGTCGCCGCCTTCCGGCAGCGACTGCAACACCGCCTCGGCGATCGCCGGCTCCAGCGTGCCGCCGCACGGCACGATGCGCCCGTACTCGCCGACGACGATCGCCTCGGCCTGCAGCACTTCGCGCAGCCCGGCCTCGTGCGCGGCGAACACGCGCGACGGTTCGTCGTCGTTCAGCAGCCCCTCGATCAGCGTGGTGCGCAGCCCCGTCGCACGCTCGGTCAGCGCCACCCGGGTCTGGTCGGTCAGGCCCTGCAGCTTCGCAGCGAGCACCTGCGCCAGCACGTCGCAGGCCATCCGGATCGAATACGGCACCTGGTGCGGCTGACGGTGGTGACAGGCGATCAGCCCCCACAGCCGGCCGCCGACCACGATCGATACGCTCATCGAGGCGCCGACGTCGATGTTCTGCAGGTACTCGACATGGATCGGCGACACGCTGCGCAGCACGCAGTGGCTCAGGTCGAGCGAGCGCGCCTGCGGCGAGCCGACCAGCGGCACCGGCCGGTAGCCGACATCGGCGATCAGCCGCAGCGTGTTGATCAGGTAGAGCCGCCGGGCCTGCGCGGGGATGTCGCTGGCCGGATAGCGCAGGCCCCGATACGGCTCCAGCTCCGGCGTGCGCGCTTCGGCGATGACGTCGCCGCTGTCGTCGTGGCGGAAGCGGTAGGCCATCACGCGGTCGAAGCCGGTGATCGCACGGAGCTGCTCGACCGCCATCTGCAGCAGGCCCTCGATCGTGCGCTGGTGGCGCAGCCGGTCGATCGCGCGATGCGCGCGCAGCGCGAACGCCGCCACCTCGTCGGACGGCAGCGCGCGCTGCTCGAACTCGATGATCGTCGCGCCCCGGTGACGGTGCGCAACCACATCGAACAGCCGGCCGGCGATCGTCGCCTCGACCGATTGCGCGATGCCGTCGTCCTGCAGCGCCTGCAGATCCAGCGCGGCCAGCATCTCGTCCGGCAGTCCGCACTGCTGCAGGGTTTGGCCTTCGAGCGGCTGAACTCCCAGCAGCGCGTCCGCATTGGCGCTCCAGGCGATCAGCGCGCCGGCGCGGTCGAACGCCAGCAGCGCGCCGTGCGGCTGGATGCTGCCGGGGACGTGGATGGGCTCGCTGGCGCAGTTGTGCAGGCCGATCTCGTAGCCGTCCTGCGCGGCATTGCGGCCGTTCATCGCTCCGGCGCCCCGGCGGCCGCCGCAGGCAGCGCGGCCGTCACCACGTCGATCAGATCGTCGAACGCCGCACAGGCGCCGGCGCAGGCGCGTTCGATCTGCGCCCGACCGGTCACGGCGGCGCGCAGTCTCTGCATGAAAATCCTCCAGCGCCGGCCGACCGCTTCGCGGTCTCCGCACAGATAGGTCGGACGATGCGGCGCGAGCGGCCCGGCGACTCGCTGGTGCAGCACTAGACCGCCGAGCCGCGAGCCTTCGAGCACGTAACAGACACCCCAGCGGAATGCGCTGTCGGAGTCGCTGGTCGATCGCCGAGGGGCCGCCGGCCGGGCAGCGGCTGCACCAGCCGGCGGCGTGCAGCGGAGCCCGGCGAGATCGTCATCGAGCGGCGCGAGACCACCATCGAGCGCCACGAGATCGGCATCGAGCGCCGCAAGCTGCGCCGGTGCGGCCGGATCGGCGCGATCCTGCGGCCCGTCGTCGAACGACGCCAGCCAGGCTTCGACCGGCGCCAGCCATTGCCGGATCAGCAGCAGGTGCAGTCGGTAGGCGTTGATATCAAAGGCGTCGACATCGAGGATGTTTGCATCGAGGGCGTCGGCATCGGAGGCCGCCTGCCCCAGCGGCATCGACCGGTCGACCCAGGCATGGCGCGACGCAGTGGCGGCGCGCAGCGCCGCGAGCGGATCGCCGACGCTGCCCGGTGGATATCCCGGCGGGGGCTGCAGAACCTCCGGCATCGGGAAATGGTACGACGGTTTCCGCGCGGCGCCGTGGATGACCGACGCGGTCAGGGGCATTGCGTACAGCGCGCTGCGCGCCTGAGGCGCGCCGCAACACCGTCAGGCCACAACCGTGACGTTCAGCCCATGCACCCGCTGGAACGCCACATCGCCGGTGAGCAGCACGTGTTGCGGCCCCAATTGCAGGCAGCTCGCTGCCTGCAAGGCATCGAAGAAGGCGATCACCAGGCGCGCTCTTTGGCCAGGTCGGCGTCGATGTTCGCCTTGCTGCGCGTGCCTGCGGCAGGTTGCGCCAGCAGCCACTGCACCGCCGTCATGCCGGGGCGGACTTGCGGCCGGCCTGCGGTGAGGCGCTGGTAGTCCTCTTCGGACAGCACGACCGCGGCCGCTTTGTTGCGCTTGACGAGGTGCACCGGGCCGCGCCGCAGGCTCTCCTCAATGGCGGCCAAGCCGCGGCGCTTGATTTCGCCGGCGGTGAGGATGTTGTTCATGATGCGCTCCTGTTCAGTGCCGAATCGCCTCCAATGGTACCGTTTTCGGTGCCAGAGCGTGAAGTGGCGCGCCGGTTCGCCGGTCGACCTGGCGATCTCCAAGCTGGGCCGTTTCAATGATCGCGATCGTGAGACGATGTTCGCCGTCCGGCAGGCGGCCTCGCGGTGCCAGGCGGAATCGGTCGAAGAAGGGCGGTTGAGCGCCTGCCGCACGGGCGAACCGACTGTCCGGCAGACAGCCTGCCGACGCTGATGGCGGCTCAGTCTCCGCCGAGCTCCGCGTTCATCCGGCGCGCCTCGGCCGTCATCCGCTCGACCGCGCGGATGAACACCCGCTGCTCGGCCGGGCTCAGGCAGCCGATCAGCCGGCGGTGCCGCTCGACCCCGTCCGGATAGGCGGCGTCGAAGCAGCGGCGGCCGGCCGCGGTCAGTCCCACCTCCCAGCCGCGCCCGTCGTCGCGGCTGCGGGTGCGGGTCAGGTAGCCGCGGGTCACCAGCGCGTCGACCGCTCGGCTGCCGTGGCCGCGATCCAGATTGGCCAGTTCGGCGACCCGGCCCAGCGACAGCGGCGC
>DAISWF010000087.1:0-19649 GCA_036826495.1 Burkholderiaceae bacterium | reverse complement strand
AGGGCGGCCAGGGCGCCGGCGGGTCGGCCGGCGGCGGGCTTGGCGGCGGGCTTGGCGGAATGCTCGGCGGGATGCTCGGGGGCCAGGGCGGTGCGCTCGGCGGGATGCTCGGGGGTCAGGGCGGTGCGCTCGGCGGGCTCGAGAAGATCCTGTCCGGCGGCCAGGGCGGCGGTGGCCTCGGTGGACTGGGCAACATCCTGTCCGGTGCCCAGGCCGGCCAGCCCGGCGGCGCGCCGGGAACGGGCGGCATGGGGAACCTGCTGGCCGCGATCGGCGGCATCGGCGGACTGATCGCGCTGTTCCAGAAGGCCGGTCTGGGCGACCTGATCCAGTCGTGGATCAGCCATGGGCAGAACAAGCCGATCTCCGGCGAGCAGCTCGGCCAGGTGTTCGGCCCCGAGCGGATGAGCGCATTCGCCGCTCAGCTCGGCACGTCGCACGAGGAGGCGGCAGGCCAGCTTTCCGAGGTGCTGCCGCAGATCATCGATGCGCTGACGCCGCAGGGCAACCTGCCGCAGGAAGGCGGGCTGGGCAGCCTGGAAGGCATGATGTCGATGCTGCAGGGCACGTTCGGCGACCGCCGCTGAACACGGACCGGGGCAACCGGGAACGCTCGGCGACTGCGCCGGCGAGCCTCCGGTTGCCTCGGCCGCCGGCCTCAGCGGCTTGCCTCAGCCGCCACTTGCCTTAACCACTTGCCTTAACCGCTTGCCTTAACCGCTTGCCTCAGTTGTCGCGGGAGCTGTCGCGCGCCTTGTCGCGCGCGACCGAATAGAACACCCGGAACGCGGTCTTGCGGTCGAAGAAATAATCGGCCGCGTCACGGAACACGTCGAGCAGCGCATTGCGTGCCTTGGCATCGAAGCCGCTGTTCTCCGGAATGTTCTGCAGGATCACGACGAAGCCGGGATGCGAGGCATCGGCCAGCGGCTTCAGGTCGGTGACGCAGTCGTACAGCGCATCGAGATTGTGGCCGAAATGCTTGGGCAGCGAGAACGACGTGGCCAGCTTGTTCAACACTTCGGAGCGCGTGCGGCTGTTGCCGAGGTCCGCCTGCAGCAGCCGCTGATCCGCGTTCTCGGCGCAGCGAGTCAGATCGTCCAGCGAATAGGCTCCCAGAGGCAGCACCGCCTGCGGCGGGATGTTGCTCAATGCGCTCATCGATTCACTCTCGTATCCGCCTGAACGACTGATAGTGATCGTCGCTGTACCAATACTCGCCTGACTCCGGCGGCTTGCCGCCGACGATGATCCTGCGCGCGCCGCGGCCACCGACTCCGGGAGTCCGTACCGTGTACTCAGTGTAGTAGCCACGCGGTCGGCGGGGCAAGAGCCTTTCGCGATTGCCGAACACGGTGCCGTCCTTCGCATACGGAAACGGCCCACCGCGGCGGATCGCGGCGAGCACGTTGCGTGCTTCCGGCGGCAACGCCGACATGCTGATCGTGCCGTCATCGCCGCGCAACATCCCGGGCAATCGCGCATCGGCGGCTGGCGGCCACGACAACAGCCAGCAGATCGACAGCAGGGTCAGCAGAACGGGCAGACGGATCAGGCGCTTCATCGGCGCCATGCTAAATCGGATTGGCGGCTTCGTGATCGTCGATCGACGATCGACGATCGAGCCGTTGTCGCAGCGCCGCATCGCGACAGCCGCGGCCGATGCGACAGCCGCAGGCGATGCGACAGCCGCAGGCGATGCGACAGCCGCAGGCGATGCGACAGCCGCGGCCGATGCGACAGCCTATGCGTCGGACCGTGCGATCGTCGTCGGCGATGCGGCCGTTGTACCGGTCAATGCACCGGCCATTGCACCAGTCGATGCGGCCGGTACGGCCGGCGCCCGCTCGGCCGGTCCGCCAGCGCCCCCGGCGGCGCCCTTGCCGGCCAGCTCGGGCGCGGCGGCGACCATGTCGATCGCGCGATCGACGGCGCTGCGCCGCTCGACGATGCGGGCGCGGCCGGCATTGAACAGCGCGCCGAACGCCTGCGCGTCCAGCGATCGCGCCTCGTCGGGAAAGCGGCTCAGGATGTACAGCTTCTGCGTCGGACTGATCCACGCGAGCTTGAAGTTGCGGAGCTCGCCGCCCTCCTCGATCTCGATGCGGTCGCCGCGCTGCAGATCGGCCAGCGGCGTGCGGCTCACCACCGTGGTCGGCGGATCGCCAGGCCGGGCCGCGCCCGGTACCATCGTCTCGGTGCGCGGCGCGGTGTACTGGATCGTGCCGTCGGCACGCATGCGGATCCGCGACACCGCGCGGCTGGCCGCGACCTTCTGCGCATGCGCCTGCTTGGCCGCCTCGATCGCGCGGGTATGCATCCGCAGCAGCTCGTTGAAGAACACCTCGCGCGGCTGATCCGGCATCGCCGCCATCTTCAGCCCGCGGATCAGTCCGTTGATCAGCTTGGGCAGCAACGTCGCGAGCCGCGAGATCTCGTCGGGCAGCTTGGGCGTGACGCTCCACACCAGCGCCTCGGCCACCTGCAGCGCCTCGGCCGCGCGCATCGCGCCCTCGTCCTCGCTGACGCCGGCATGCCCCATCACCTGCGACCACCAGTCGATCAGGAAATCGCGGACGAACCCCGGCGTGCTCTCGTCGATGCGATCGGTCAGCAGCTTGCGCGCCTGCGCTGCTCCGCTGGCCACCGCCTCCTCGCGCTCGGCCGCCCGGGTGATCTGCTCGAGCCGCTCGGCGCGCCGGTCGGCCTCCTGCTGCGCAACCTGCTCGAGCCGCCGCAGCGCCTCGTCGAACGTAGCCAGGTCGCGGTCGAAGCTGGCGATCACCCAGTCGACGAGCTGCTCCATCGCCTGCGTGAGCGGACTGTCGGGTTCGACGTTGCTGTCGGGATCGGTGGCGATCTCCGAGATCCGGTCGATCAGCCGGCGCATCGGATGCTTGCGCCGCGCGAAGAAGCTGCGGTCCAGCAGCGCCGCCTTGACGGCGACCACCTGCAGCCGCAGGAGCTGCTGCTTGACCTGCGGCGCGAGCCGCTTGTCGGCATAGATGTAGTCGAACACCAGCGAGACGATCTCGACGGTGAGCTGGTCGAGCGGCGAGCCGGCATCGCGGGTCCGCTCGACGATCTCGGCGAACACCTGCGGCGCGCCCAGCGCCGCATGCGCGGTGCTGGCCTGCAGATGACTGATCGAATCGATGAGCCGCGGCTGCGGCGACGGCAGCGGCAGGTCGGCGACGCCGAAGCTGTCGGGATCGGTCAGCATCCGTGCGACCGATTCGCGGGCCGCCGGCACGCCCTGCGCGAACTGCTGCATCGTCAGGCCGAAATCGAACGGCTCGCCGCCGGCGGTGCCCGTGAAGTTCGGCGCATCGATCGGCCAGCCGCCCTGCCCGGCTGCCATGCCCGGGCTCATCGCCGAGCCGGCCGTGGCCGCCGCCGACATGCCGGCGCCCGGCATCGTGCCCGCGCCCGCGCCGGGCGCACCGAGCCCACCGGGCGCGGCGGCGCCGGCCGCGGCCGGATTGCCCGCCGCCGGGGCGCGCCGCGGCACGTTGCGATTGATCGCCACCTGCGGGCGGATCTTCGGCAGCACCTGATTGGCCTTGAGCCGGGTGTTGACCGTCGAATACACCTGGTTCAATTGCGACGACACATGCGGCTCGAACGCATCGAGCAGAGCCGTCTGCACTTCCTGGGCCGGCGCCAGCTCGGCCAGCGCGTTCTTCAGCGCCTCGAACACCGCTTCGGGCGCCACCGGATGCTGCGCCTCCTCGAACCAGTCGCGCTCCAGCAGCGCGGCCAGCCGCGCGCGCATGCCCAGCACCTCGTCCGGATCGAGCTTGCCGCGCGCCTTGTGCACCAGCCGGTCGACCGACAGCTTGTCGCTGATCACCGAATCGTCGACCAGGCTCAGCTCGCCGTCGAACGGCGCGGCCTGGGCATCGTCGTCGCGCTTGCTGAACAGCCGCCGCTCGAAGCAGTCGATGAACGCCTTGCGAAAGCGCGCCTCGATCTCGCCGCGGTTCTGCCGCACCACCAGCGCCGCATCCATGAACGCGCGCTGTTCCTCGCGCCGGTCGCTGCGCAGCGCCATCTCGCCCAGTTCCTCGTCGACCCGCGTGAGCGCGTCGTTGATCACCTGGCACAGACGGACCACCACCATCTCACGGCAGTCCTCGAGCAACTGGAAGCGCTTGCGCGCATCGGGAGGAATGCCGCGTGCATCTTCGTCCCGAGGATGCGGAGGCGGCGCGGACATGCGGGCATCGGAGACCATGGTCACCCGAGGTTAGCGAGAGCCACCGGGGCCGGTCAACGCGGCCGGCGCGGCGGCCGGCCCTAAGGCGTCGCGGGGCCGACGAACGGACACGACGGCACCGCGAGCGGCATGTTCGCCGCGTCGGACCCGAGGCGCGGCGAACCGGCGTGCGGTCGGCTGGCGCGGCGCGGCGGCCCGCCCGGGTGGTTCGATGCTCCGGGCTCATGCTCCGAACCCGAGGCTCCGGGCTCAACGCTCCGAATTCGCGTCGACGACGGTCCAGGCGGTCATGTTGACGACCCGCCGGACGGTGGCCGCCGGGGTCAGCACGTGCACCGCGCGCGGCGCGCCCAGCAGCACCGGCCCGATCGCGACGTTGTTGCTCGATGCGACCTTCAGCAGGTTGTAGGCGATGTTGGCGGCATCGACGTTCGGCAGCACGAGCAGATTGGCATCGCCCTGCAGCGACGAACGCGGCATCATCCGCAGCCGCGCCGCGCCGTCGATCGCGATGTCGCCGTGCATCTCGCCGTCGACCTCCATGTCGGGCGCCTGCTCGCGCAGAAGCCGCAGCACGTCGCGCATCTTCTGCGCCGACGGCTGCACCGACGAGCCGAAGTTCGAATGCGACAGCAGCGCCACCTTCGGCAGGATGCCGAAGCGGCGCAGCTCCTCGGCGGCGCTGATCGTGATCTCGGCGAGCTGCGCGGCGGTGGGATCGGCGTTCACATGGGTGTCGACCATCGTGACCTGCCGGTCGGGCAGCATCAGGGTGTTCATCGCCGCATAGACGGTGGCGCCGGGCCGCCGGCCGATCACCTGCTCGATGAAGTGCAGGTGCTCGCGCATCGTGCCGTAGGTGCCGCAGATGAGGCCGTCGGCATCGCCCTGATGCACCATCATCGCGCCGATCAGCGTATGGCGGCGGCGCATCTCCAGCTTCGCATAGGCCTCGGTGACGCCGGCGCGGTCGGCGAGCTGGTGGTACGCCTGCCAGTAGCGGCGATAACGGTCGTCCCACTCGGGGTTGACGATGTCGAAGTCGGTTCCGGCGCGCACCCGCAGCCCGAAGCGTTCGATCCGCTTCTCGATGACCGCCGGCCGGCCGACCAGGATCGGCCGCGCCAGCTTCTCGTCGACCACCACCTGGATCGCCCGCAGCACCCGCTCGTCCTCCCCCTCGGCATAAGCGATGCGGCGCCGCTGCATGCCCCTGGCCATCATGAAGATCGGCTTCATGAAGTTGCCGGAGTGGTAGACGAACTGCTCGAGCTGCGTCCGGTAGGCGTCGAAGTCGGTGATCGGCCGGGTCGCAACCCCCGAATCCATCGCCGCCTGCGCGACCGCCGGCGCGATCCGCACGATCAGCCGCGGATCGAACGGCTTGGGGATCAGATACTCCGGACCGAAGGCGAGCGGCATCGAGGCATAGGCGGTGGCGACGACGTCCGACTGCTCGGCGCGTGCCAGCTCGGCCACCGCGCGCACCGCGGCCACCTCCATCTCGCGGGTGATCGTCGTCGCGCCCACATCCAGCGCGCCGCGGAAGATGAACGGGAAGCACAGGACGTTGTTGACCTGGTTCGGATAGTCGGTGCGGCCGGTGGCGATGATCACGTCGCCGCGCACCGCCTTCGCATCCTCGGGCAGGATCTCCGGCGTCGGATTGGCCAGCGCGAACACCAGCGGATTGACGCCCATCCGCGCGACCATCTCCGGTTTCAGCACGCCGCCGGCCGAAAGACCGAGGAACACGTCGGCGCCGTCGATGATCTCGCCCAGCGTACGCAGCGGCGTGTCCTGCGCGAAGCGCTCCTTGTCCGGATCCATCAGCTCCTTGCGGCCCTTGTAGACGACGCCGGCCAGGTCGCTGACCCAGATGTTCTCGACTGGCAGCCCGAGGTCGACCAGCAGGTCCAGGCAGGCCAGCGCCGCGGCGCCCGCGCCGCTGCAGACCAGCTTGATCGAGCGGATGTCCTTGTTCACGACGGTGAGCCCGTTGGTCAGCGCCGCGCCGACGACGATCGCGGTGCCGTGCTGGTCGTCGTGGAACACCGGGATCTTCATCCGCGCGCGCAGCTTGCGCTCGACCGCGAAGCAGTCGGGCGCCTTGATGTCCTCCAGGTTGATGCCGCCGAAGGTCGGCTCCAGCGCTGCGATCACCTCTACCAGCCGGTCGACGTCGAGCTCGGCCACCTCGAGGTCGAACACGTCGATGCCGGCGAACTTCTTGAACAGCACCGCCTTGCCTTCCATCACCGGCTTGGCGGCCAGCGGGCCGATGTTGCCCAGCCCCAGCACCGCGGTGCCGTTGGTCACCACCGCGACCAGGTTCGCACGGCTGGTGTAGCGCGACGCGGTGGCCGGATCACGAACGATCTCCTCGCAGGCGGCGGCCACGCCCGGCGAATAGGCGAGCGCCAGATCGCGCTGATTGATGAGCTGCTTGGTCGCGGTGACCGAGATCTTTCCGGGACGCCCCTGCTGATGGTATTCGAGAGCGGCCTGCCTGAGTTGCGGATCCATCGAAAGCGTCTCCTGACTTGCGAACGCGCGATGATGCCATTGTCGGCCGTGAACTTCGACTTGGACAGCCGGGGGCTGGCGATCGGCCTCGGACCGGCAAGCGTGCAGGCGGCGGCCGAGCCGGCCTGCGTCAGTCGGCCAGCGCGCGGGCCAGCAGCACCGCGACATGCTCGGCGGCACGCCCGGTGCCGTCGGCGATCTGGTGCCGGCAGCTCGTGCCGTCGGCGGCGATCGCGGCGTCGGCCCCGGCGGCGCGCACCGCCGGCAGCAGCGCCGCCTCGGCCATCTGCCGCGACACCGCCTGGTGCTCGACCGCATAGCCGAATGCGCCCGCCATGCCGCAGCAGCTCGACGTGACGGCCTGCACGTCGAGACCCGGAATCCAGCCCAGCACTGTGAGCGCCGGCGTGAACGCGCCGAACGACTTCTGGTGGCAATGCCCGTGCACCAGCACCCGCGAGCGGTCGAGCGGCCGCAGCGGCAGCTTCAGCCGGCCGGCGGCATGCTCGCGGACCAGGAACTCCTCGAACAGCAGCGCCCGTCCGGCCAGCCGCTCGGCCTCGGCGCCCAGCCCCATCACCAGGAACTCGTCGCGCATCGTCAGCAGACATGACGGTTCCAGTCCCACCACGGTGGCGCCGGCCTCCAGCCACGGCCGCAGCGCCGTCAGCGTGCGCCGCGCCTCGCGCCGCGCCGACTCCACGTCGCCGACCGCCAGCCGGGTGCGCCCGCAGCACAGCGGCCGGCCCGGCTGGTCGTCGGCCGCGCGCGCGATCGCCACCTGATAGCCGCCGGCCCGCAGCACGTCGCGCGCCGCCGCCAGCACCTCGGGCTCGAAATGGTCGTTGAAGGTGTCGACCCACAGCACGACGGTGCGTGAGGGGTCGGTGGACGCGATCGGGGCCGCCGACGCCGACGCCGATGCCGACGCCGACGCCGCCGATGCCGCCGATGCCGCCGATGACACGGCCGTCGCAGCCGGCACCGGCGAGCGCGGCACGCCCGGCAGCGGCTGCTCCGGCACCCGCGAGAACGTGCGCGAGCGCCAGGTCGGCAGCGACCGCCCGCGCGCAAAGCCCGTCAGATGCTCGCCCGCCACCGCCAGCCAGCGCCAGCGGTTGCGCAGGTTCAGCAGCCATGCGAAGCGTGCCGCCAGCGGCGCATAGCGCGGCAGCGCCGCGATCAGCCGCTCGCGCAGCGGCAGGCCGTGCTTCGCGTGATAGTGATGCAGCGCCTCGATCTTCATCCGCGCCATGTCGATGCCGGTCGGACATTCGCGCCGGCAGCCCTTGCAGCTCACGCACAGGTCGAGCGCGTCATGCACCGCCTGCGAATCGATGCCATCGGCGCCGAGCTGGCCGGTCAGCGCCAGCCGCAAGGTGTTGGCGCGGCCGCGGGTCAGGTGCTGCTCGTCGCGCGTGACCCGGTAGCTCGGGCACATCGTGTCGGCGTCGAACTTGCGGCAGTGCCCGTTGTTGTTGCACATCTCGACGGCCTTGGCGAAGCCGCCGCTGGCATCGCCGCCGCTGCCGGGCGCGGTGACGGCGCCGCTGACCGGATCGTTCTGCACGTTCCAGGCCGACCAGTCGAGCGCCGGTGCGAGCGGCGCGGCCGCATAGCCGGGCGCGAAGCGGAACAGGCTCCGGTCATCCATCTTCGATGGCCGCACGATCTTGCCGGGATTCATCAGCCCGGCCGGATCGAACAGGTCCTTGACCTCCTCGAACGCGCGGGTCAGCCGCGGACCGAACTGCCAGGCGACCCATTCGCTGCGCACCAGCCCGTCGCCGTGCTCGCCGGAGTACGCGCCCTTGAAGCGCCGGACCAGCGCCGACGCCTCCTCGGCGATCGCCCGCATCTTCGCCGCGCCGCCTTCCGAACC
Organism: Burkholderiaceae bacterium; assembly: GCA_036826495.1. Classification (GTDB taxonomy): domain Bacteria; phylum Pseudomonadota; class Gammaproteobacteria; order Burkholderiales; family Burkholderiaceae_E; genus DAISWF01. Next base: position 11,022 of record DAISWF010000087.1, on the reverse strand, counting down.
ATCGCGCCGCATGTCGAGGATCGGCCGCACGTGCAAGGTGCCCACCGACGCATGCGCATACCAGGTGCCGCGGGTGCCATGGCGCGCGAACACCTCGGTCAGCCGGTCGGTGTACTCGGCCAGGTGCTCCAGCGGTACCGCGCAGTCTTCGATGAACGACACCGGCTTGCCGTCGCCGCGCGCCGACATCATGATGTTCAGGCCCGCCTTGCGCACCTCCCACAGCGCCTTCTGCGCGCGCTCGTCGGTCAGCTCGACGACCGACCCCGGCTGCCCGAGGTCGCCCATCAGCTCGACCAGCCGCGCAAGGCGCGCCAGGCAGTCGTCGCGCGCCTCGCCGGCGAACTCCACCAGCAGGATCGCCTCGGGCCGCGCGCCGCCGACGTCGGTCAGCGCCACATCGATCGTCGGCCGGAACACCGGATTGGCGCGCGCCAGATCGATCATCGTCCGGTCGACCAGCTCCACCGCCACCGGCCCGAGCCTGACGATGTGCTGCGCGCTGTCCATCGCCCGGTAGAACGACGCGAAATTGACGACCCCCAGCACCTTGTGGCGCGGCAGCGGCGACAGCCGCAGATGCAGCCGGCGGAAAGCGGCCAGGGTGCCCTCGGAGCCGACCAGCAGATGCGCGAGATTGACCGATCCGTCGGAGGTGTACGGCCGCTCCGAGCGCGGATGGAACACGTCGAGGTTGTAGCCGCCGACGCGGCGCATCACGGTCGGCCACATCCGCTCGATCTCGTCGCGTTCGCGCGCGCCCAGCTCGAACAGCGCCGACACCAGCGCGCCGGTGCGCGACGACGACATCGGCCGCGTCGCGCCGGCGCCGAACGGCCCGAAGAACTCCTGCGTGCCGTCGGCCAGCACCGCGTCGATGCCCAGCACGTTGTGCACCATGTTGCCGTAGGCGATCGAGCGCGAGCCGCACGAGTTGTTGCCGGCCATGCCGCCCAGGGTCGCCTGCGCCGACGTCGACACGTCGACCGGGAACCACAGCCCGTGCGGCCGGAGCCAGGCGTTCAGCGCATCGAGCACGATGCCGGGCTGCACCTCCACGGTGGCTGCGTCGCGGTCGAACGCGATGACCTCGTTCAGATGCCGGCTGCAGTCGACGACCAGCGCCTCGCCGACCGTCTGCCCGCACTGGCTGGTGCCGGCGCCGCGCGGCAACAGCGGCACCTTCATGTCGGCGGCCAGGCCGATCGTCGCCAGCAGATCGGCCTCGTCGCGCGGGATCACGACGCCGACCGGGTCGACCTGGTAGATCGATGCGTCGGTCGCATAGCGGCCGCGCGCGGCGCGATCGAACAGCACGTCGCCGCGCACCAGCCGGCGCAGCCGCTGCGCGAGCCAGCTGCGCTCGAGCGTGGCGCCCTTGAGGATCACTGACGATACCGGCGCGTTCATCGTGCCTCCCGTACCAGCACCTTCATCGCACTCCTCGCGCCACCGCGTTCATCGCGCCCCTCGCACGACACATTCATCGCACCTCCCGAACCGGCGCGTCCATTGACGACGAGCCCTCGCCTGCGGGATCGTCGGCGAAGCGCTGCAGCACCTCGTCGCGCTTGTTGTGCAGATGCCGCTCGAGCAGCCCGCGCAGGCCCGCGCCATCTCGCGCCCGCAGCGCGACGATCATCCGTTCGTGCTCGTCCATCGCGACATCCCACTTGTCGTGATTGAAGTTGGAGCGGAAGCGCAGATTCTGCAGCCGGCTGTTGATCGCGTGATAGGTCTCGGCCAGCGGCGGATTGCGCGCGCAGCGGTTCATCATCAGATGGATCTCGCGGTTCAGCCTGAAATAGGCCGGCAGGTCGCGCTCGCGGTGCGCGATCACCATCGCATCGTGCGCCGCCTGGATCGCCGCCAGTTCCTCGTCGGTGCGCCGCTGCGCGGCCAGCTCGCCCGAAAGACCTTCGAGCGTCGCCATCAGCTCGAACAGGTGCTGCACGTCGGCGCGCGACAGGGAGGCCACCTGCGCGCCGCGGTTCGGCATCAGCTCCAGCAGCCGTTCACCGGCCAGCAGCTTGAACGCTTCGCGCAGCGGCGTGCGCGACACCTTCAGATGCTCGCACAGCACCCGCTCGTTCAGCCGGCTGCCGGGCGCGAGCACGCCTTCGATGATCAGCTCGCGCAACTGGTCGGCGACCTCCTCGTGCAGCGGGCGGCGGGCGACCGGCTGCGGATTCCTGAGCTCGGCCGGCATCGGCAGAGCCTCTCTCGGTTCGGCTTGCATCCCGGGATTTTTGCATACAAAATGCAAAAAGATCCACTGGAGACTTGCAATGAAACTCGCCAACGGCCTGGCGTTGAACGGGCATCCGAGCGGGCGCCACTTCCTGCAGATTCCCGGCCCGTCGAACGTGCCCGACCGGATCCTGCGGGCGATCGACTATCCGACGATCGACCATCGGGGGCCGGAGTTCCAGCAGCTCGGCAAGTCGGTGCTGACCGGCATCAAATCGATCTTCCAGACCCGCGGCGAGGTCGTCATCTATCCGTCGTCGGGCACCGGCGCCTGGGAGGCGGCGCTGGTCAACACGCTGTCGCCCGGCGATGCGGTGCTGATGTACGAGACCGGCCACTTCGCGTCGCTGTGGAAGCGCATCGCCGACCGGCTGGCGCTGCGGCCCGAGTTCATCGAGAGCGACTGGCGGCGCGGCGCCGATCCGCAGGCGATCGAGACCCGGCTGCGGGCCGACGGCGGCCAGCGCATCAAGGCGGTGTGCGTGGTCCACAACGAGACCTCCACCGGCGCGCTGTCGCGGATCGCCGAGGTGCGCGCGGCGATCGACCGTGTCGGCCATCCGGCGCTGCTGATGGTCGACACGATCTCGTCGCTGGCATCGGCCGACTACCGGCATGACGAATGGGGCGTCGACGTGACTGTCGGCGGCTCGCAGAAGGGGCTGATGCTGCCGCCCGGCCTGTCGTTCAACGCGATCAGCGCCAAGGCGCTGGAGGCCAGCCGCCATGCGAAGCTGCCCAGAGCCTACTGGGACTGGCAGGAGATGATCGCGGTCAACCGCAACGGCTTCTTTCCGTACACGCCGGCGACGAACCTGCTGTACGGGCTGCACGAAGCGATCGCGATGCTGCACGAGGAGGGGCTGCCGAACGTATTCGCGCGCCACCGGCGGCATGCCGAGGCGACGCGGATCGCGGTGCGCGCCTGGGGGCTGGAGATCCTGTGCCAGCCGGAGAACGAGCAGAGCCCGGTGCTGACCGCGGTGATGATGCCCGACGGGCACGATGCCGACGCGTTCCGCGCGGTGGCGCTGTCGCGCTTCAACCTGTCGCTGGGCCAGGGGCTGTCGAAGGTCGCGAAGCGGGTCTTCCGGATCGGTCACCTCGGCGACTTCAACGACCTGATGCTGGCCGGCACGCTGGCCGGCGTCGAGATGGCGCTGAAGGTGGCCGGCGTGCCCGGCCGCAGCGGCGGCGTGCAGGCCGCGCTCGAGTATCTGGCGGCGAGCTCGGTGCCGGTGGTGCCGTCCACCGCCGGCAACGGACGGTGACCGGCGCAGAGCTCAGCGGCGCAGACAGAAAGCAGACGAAACCATGAGGAGACCCGACATGCCGAAGCTCATCCGCCCCCTGCCCCGCCTGACCGCCCGCCGGCGACTGCTGCAGGGAGCAGCCGGCACGCTGGCCGCCGCCGCGCTGGCGGCGGCGCGCGCGCAGGCCTGGCCCGCCCGTTCGATCCGGCTGGTCGTCGGCTTCGCGCCCGGTGGCGGCACCGACATCGTCGCGCGGGCGCTGGCGCCGCGGATGTCGGAAATCCTCGGCCAGCAGGTGGTCGTCGAGAACCGGGCCGGCGCATCGGGCACGATCGCCGCCGACCTGATCGCCAAGTCGCCCGCCGACGGCTACAACCTGCTGGTCGGCCATTCGAACTCGAACGCGATCGCGCCCTTCGTGTTTCCGCGCACGCCCTATGACCCGGGCGCCGATTTCACGCCGATCACCTACATCGGTTACGTGCCGAACGTGCTGGTCGTCAATCCCGGCGTGCCGGCGCGCACCGTGCCCGAACTGATCGCGCTCGCGAAGAACCAGCCCGGCGTCTACACCTACGCATCCTCCGGCGTCGGCAGCACCCAGCACCTGGCCGGCGCGCTGTTCTCGCAGCTCGCCGGCATCCGGCTGACGCACATCCCGTACAAGGGCAGCGGCCAGGCGATCGTCGATCTGCTGGCCGGCCAGGTCAACATGAACTTCGACACGATGCCGCCGGTGCTGGAGGCGGCCAGGTCCGGCAAGCTGCGGGCGCTGGCGATCTCCACGCCGCAGCGGCTGGCCCAGCTTCCCGATGTGCCGACCTTCACCGAGGTCGGCATCCGCGGCTTCGACGTGACCAACTGGTACGCGATCATGGGGCCCAAGGGGCTGGCCGACGACATCGTTGCGAAGGTCGACGATGCGGTGCAGAAGGCGATGGCCGATCCGTCGATCCGCCCGAAGCTGGAGGCGCAGGGCGTGCAGTTCGGCGGCGCGCGCACGCCGGCCGAGTTCTCCGGCTTCATCCGCGCCGAACTGACCAAGTACGCGAAGCTCGTCAACGAGCTGGGCGTCAAGGCCGAATGACGCCATGACCGGCGCCGACGACACGATCCTGGTCGAACGGGGTGACGGCATCGTCACCGTCGTGCTGAACCGGCCGGCCAAGCTGAATGCGCTGACCCGCGCGATGTGGGGCCGGCTGGGCACGACGTTCCGCGAACTGTCGGCCGACGACTCGATCCGCTGCATCGTGCTGCGCGGGGCCGGCGAGAAGTCGTTCTCGCCCGGCAACGACATCTCGGAGTTCGAGACCGAACGCGCCGACCGGCAGCAGGCAATCGCCTACGGGCGCGTGATGCACGACACCGCCGCGGCGATCGACGGCTGCCGGCATCCGGTGGTCGCGCAGATCCACGGCATCTGCGTCGGCGGCGGGCTGGAGATCGCCGCATTGGCCGATGTGCGGATCTGCGGCACGGGCAGCCGCTTCGGTGCGCCGATCAAGAACCTGGGCCTGGTGATGGCCTATCCGGAGATGGCGCCGCTGGTGCGGTTGATCGGCGCCGACGCGGCGCTGGCGCTGCTGCTGGAGGGCCGCATCGTCGATGCGGCCGAGGCGCTGCGTCTGGGTTTGGTGAGCCGCGTGGTCGCCGACGATCAGGTGGCGGCTGAGGCCGTCGCCACCGCTGCCCGGATCGCCGAGGGCGCGCCGCTGGTCGCCCGCTGGCACAAGAAGTTCGCGCGCCGGCTGCTCAGTGCCGCGCCGTTCACCGAAGCCGAATATCTCGAAGGCTTCGACTGCTTCGACACCGAGGATTTCCGCACCGGCTACCGGGCGTTCCTGGCGAAGGAGCGGCCGGTGTTCCGCGGGCGCTGAGCGCCGGGCCGGATCCAGCCGGCCGAGCATTCCCGCCGGCCGCATAAGTTACGCAGGATTTCTTGGTTCGTACCGGCCGGCGGCGGGCATACAGTGGCAGCCCGCTCAATCCCGCCCACGGTCCCCTCCGATGAAATTCAGGCATTTGCTGGCGCCGGCCGCCTTCGCGCTGGCCACCGCGCTGACCGGCGTCACCGCGCATGCGCAGACCACGCTGACCAACGTCTCGTACGACCCCACGCGCGAGCTGTACCAGCGCATCAACGCCGCATTCATCAAGGACTGGCAGGGCAGGACCGGCGAGACGCTGACGATACGCCAGTCGCACGGCGGTTCCGGCAAGCAGGCGCGCTCGGTCATCGATGGCCTGGAGGCCGACGTGGTCACCCTGGCGCTGGCCTATGACATCGACGAGATCGCCGAACGCAAGCTGATCGCGCCGGACTGGCAGAAGCGGCTGCCGAAGAACGCGTCGCCGTTCACGTCGACGATCGTGCTGCTGGTCCGCAAGGGCAATCCGAAGAACATCCGCGACTGGAACGACCTGGCGCGGCCCGGCGTCGAGATCATCACGCCGAACCCGAAGACCTCGGGCGGCGCCCGCTGGAACTACCTGGCCGCCTGGGGCTATGCGCTGCGCCAGCCCGGCGGCGACGAGGCCAAGGCGCGCGACTTCGTCAAGCGCGTGTTCGCGCAGGTCAAGGTGCTCGATTCCGGTGCGCGCGGCTCGACGACGACGTTCGTCGAGCGCGGCATCGGCGACGTGCTGCTCGCCTGGGAGAACGAGGCGTTCCTCGCGGTGCAGGAACTGGGCCCCGACAAGTTCGAGATCGTCGTGCCGTCGGTGTCCATCCTCGCCGAGCCGCCGGTGGCGGTCGTCGACAAGGTGGTCGACAAGCGCAACACCCGCAAGCAGGCGCAGAGCTATCTCGAATTCCTCTACACTCCGGCTGCGCAGAAGATCGGCGCCGATGCCCACTACCGGCCGACCGACCCGACGGTCGCCGGCCAGTACGCGAAGAAGTTCGTGCCGGTGAAGCTGTTCACGATCGACGAGGTGTTCGGCGGCTGGGCCAAGGCGCAGAAGACCCACTTCTCCGACGGGGGCGTGTTCGATCAGATCGTGTCGGTCAAGTGAGAACCTGCGTACTGATTCCGAGGTTGGCAACCGCCTGTCGATGAATTTCCAGCAACTGCGCATCATCCGCGAGACGGCGCGCCGCAACTACAACCTGACGGAAGTCGCCAACGCCCTCTACACCTCGCAGTCCGGCGTCAGCAAGCACATCAAGGACCTCGAGGACGAGCTGGGCGTCGAGCTGTTCATCCGGCGCGGCAAGCGGCTGCTGGGCATGACCGCGCCCGGCAAGGAGCTGCTGACCATCGTCGAGCGGATGCTGCTGGATGCCAACAACATCCGCAGCCTTGCGGAGCAGTTCGCCAAGCAGAACGAGGGCAGCCTGGTGGTGGCGACCACCCATACCCAGGCGCGCTACGTGCTGCCGCCCATCGTCGGCCGGTTCATGGCCGAGTTCCCGAAGGTGCACCTGACCCTGCATCAGGGCAGCCCGAAGGAGATCGTCGCGATGCTGAACGCCGGCGAGGCGGACATCGGCATCGCCACCGAGGCGCTGGACGGGGAACCCACGCTCGCGTCGTTCCCGTTCTACGAATGGCATCACGCGCTGGTGGTGCCCGACGGCCATCCGCTGACCCGCGTGCCGAAGGTCACGCTGGCGCAGATCGCCGAGTATCCGATCATCACCTACCATCGCGACTACACCGGCCGCAACCGGATCGACGCGACCTTCAACGCGGCCGGGCTGGTCGCCGACATCGTGATGTCGGCACTCGATGCCGACGTGATCAAGACCTATGTGGAGCTGGGGCTGGGCGTCGGCATCATCGCCGAGATGGCGTTCGTGCCGGAGCGCGAGGAGGGGCTGACGCGGCTGGCCACCGGCAACCTGTTCCCCGTCAACACCACCCGCATCGCGATCCGCCGCGGCCACTACCTGCGCGGCTTCGCCTACCGCTTCATCGAGGAGTGCCGCCGCGACCTGACCGAGGCGGCGGTGCGCGAGGCGGTGTCGCCGAACCGGGACGCCGACCTGGTCTGACGGATTCCGGGTCGGCGGCAGAACGGCGGACGTGCGCCGCCGGGCCGATGTCTGTCACATTCGCCCTGCCTGCGGCCCTGCTCGCGAAAGTCTGCCTCTCTGCGGTCTGCCCCTGCGGCCGTGCCGCCGGCCGGCGTCGCGCCCGCCGCCCTTCGCAGCGGATCGAATAACGTCATCGCCTTTTCTTGGTTGGGCCGGTGGAAGGCGCCGCCTAGACTCGACGGGTTGTATGCCACGTCGCGCTTCCGCCCCCATGAATATCCAGCCCTTCGGCGACCTGGACCGCGAGATCTCCCCGGCCGGGCGGCGCCGTCCGGCCGCCCGCGCGGCGCGGCCGCTGCCCGGCTTCGGGCTGACGATGGGCTTCACGGTCGCCTACCTGAGCCTGATCGTGCTGATTCCGCTCGCAGTGCTGGGCCTGAACGCCGCGTCGCTGAGCTGGGACCAGTTCCGGGCGGCGGTCTTCAATGACCGGGTGCTGGCCTCGTACCGGCTGACCTTCGGCGCCGCCGCGCTGGCCGCCTTCGTCAACCTGGTGTTCGGCTCGATCACTGCCTGGGTGCTGGTGCGCTACCGCTTTCCCGGCAAGGCGCTGGTCGACGCGCTGGTCGACCTGCCGTTCGCGCTGCCCACCGCGGTGGCGGGCCTGGCGCTGACCGCGCTGTATGCGCCGAACGGCTGGCTGGGCAGCCTGTTGGAGCCGCTGGGCATCAAGGTGGCGTTCAGCGTCACCGGGGTGGTCATCGCGCTGGTGTTCATCGGCCTGCCGTTCGTGGTTCGCACGGTGCAGCCGGTGCTCGAGGACCTCGAGCGCGAGCTCGAGGAGGCTGCCACGTCGCTGGGCGCCCGGCCGGCGCAGGTGATCCGGCGCGTGCTGGTGCCGCCGCTGGTGCCGGCGGCGCTGACCGGCTTCGCGCTGGCATTGGCGCGCGGCATCGGCGAATACGGATCGGTGATCTTCATCGCCGGCAACAAGCCGTTCCAGACCGAGATCGCGCCGCTGCTGATCATCACCAAGCTCGAGCAGTACGACTACGCCGGCGCCACCGCGATCGCCTCGGTGCTGCTGCTGATCTCGTTCGCGATGCTGCTGGCGATCAACCTGCTGCAGCACTGGCAGGCCCGGCGGACCGGTCTGGCGAAGGCGCGAGCGGACGGCGGTGCAGGGGATGGCGGCGATGCCCGCCGCCATGACGGCGGGCCGGACCGCGCCGTGGCTCCCGGTCGCGGCCGGGCGGATCGGCAGGCGGCCGTCGATTGTGACCGACCGGACCGGACTGCGGCCGATGACGACGAGATCCGTGCGATGACATCGACACCCGTTTCCTCCCCAGCACTCGGCGAACCGCCGTGGCTGAGGCGGCTGCTGATCGGCATCACGCTGCTGTTCCTGGTGGGGTTGGGGGCGCTGCCGATGCTCGCGGTGTTCACGTCGGCGCTGAAGAAAGGCGTCGACGTCTACCTGGCCGCGCTCGCCGACCCCGATGCGCTGGCGGCGATCCGGCTGACCCTGCTGGTCGCGGCGATCGTGGTGCCGCTGAACACGGTGTTCGGCATCGCCGCCGCCTGGGCGATCACGCGCTTCGACTTCCGCGGCAAGCAGTCGCTGATCTCGCTGATCGATCTGCCGTTCTCGGTGTCGCCGGTGGTATCGGGGTTGATCTACGTGCTGGTGTTCGGCGCCCAGGGGCTGCTGGGGCCGTGGCTCGCCGGGCACGAGGTCCGCATCATCTTCGCGGTGCCGGGCATCGTGCTGGCGACGATCTTCGTGACCTTCCCGTTCGTCGCCCGCGAGCTGATCCCGCTGATGCAGGCTCAGGGCACCGACGAGGAACAGGCCGCGGTCACGTTGGGGGCCGGCGGCTGGCAGGTGTTCTGGCGCGTCACGCTGCCGAAGATCAAGTGGGGCCTGCTGTACGGGATGATCCTCTGCAATGCGCGGGCGATGGGCGAGTTCGGCGCGGTGTCGGTGGTGTCGGGCCACATCCGCGGCCTGACCAACACGATCCCGCTGCAGGTCGAGATCCTCTACAACGAGTACCAGTTCGCCGCGGCATTCGCGCTGGCCTCGGTGCTGGCGCTGCTGGCGATCGTCACGCTGGTGGCCAAGCAGCTCGTCGAACGCCGGATGCACGGGGCCGCCGCGACCGGTGCCGCAGCAGCCGCGGACGCCGCCGCCGGCTCCCCGGCTCCTTCAGCGCACGTCGCCGGCGCCGCCGCCGTCCCTGCCGTCGCCTACAACGGCGGGGACGCATGGGTCATCACGACGGACATCCTACGACCCGCTCCCGCACGGACACCCTCATGAGCATCGAGATCCAGAACGTATCCAAGCACTTCGGACGCTTCACCGCGCTCGACGACGTGTCGCTGTCGGTGGCCGCCGGCGAGCTGGTGGCGCTGCTGGGCCCGTCGGGCTGCGGCAAGACGACACTGCTGCGTATCATCGCCGGGCTGGAAACGGCCGACCAGGGCCGGCTGCTGTTCGGCGGCCGCGATGCCACCCGGGTGCATGCGCGCGATCGCCGGGTCGGCTTCGTGTTCCAGCACTACGCGCTGTTCCCGCACATGACGGTGTTCGAGAACATCGCGTTCGGGCTGCGCGTCCGTCCGCGCGCGCAGCGGCCCGACGAGTCGGCGATCGCCGCCAAGGTCCGCGACCTGCTGGCCCTGGTGCAGCTCGAGCAGGTCGGCCAGCGGCTGCCGTCGCAGTTGTCGGGCGGCCAGCGCCAGCGCATCGCGCTGGCCCGGGCGCTGGCGGTCGACCCGGCGGTGCTGCTGCTCGACGAACCGTTCGGCGCGCTGGACGCCAAGGTGCGCAAGGAGCTGCGGCGCTGGCTGCGCAAGCTGCACGACGAGCTGGACGTGGCCAGCGTGTTCGTCACCCATGACCAGGACGAGGCGCTCGAGGTGGCCGACCGGGTCGTCGTGATGAATCGCGGCCGGATCGAGCAGATCGACACGCCCGAGGCGCTGCGGGCGGCACCGGCCACGCCGTTCGTCTACGGCTTCCTCGGCGATGCGATCCGGCTCGAAGGCCGCGCCCGCGCCGGCCAGGTGGACCTGGGCGGCCTGCAGGTCGACTGCCCCGAGCATCGCGAGATCGCCGAGGGCGCCGCGGTCGCCTTCATCCGGCCGCACGACATCGACGTGCAGCGTGCCGGCGGCCTGTCGCGGGAGGCGGCATCGCGCGGCATCACCGCGCGGCTGCAGCGGGTCGTGCAGATCGGCCCGATCGCGCGACTGGAGCTGTCGCGCGACGACGTCGACGATGCGCTGGAGGTGCAGTTGCCGGTCGACAAGCTCGCCGAGCTGTCGCCGCACGCCGGCGAGACCTTGCTGCTGCGGCCGCGCCGGCTGAAGGTGTTCGTCGAATCGGCGGCGGGTTGAATCGGCTGCTGCCGGCCAGGTTTCCCGCGTCGCGCTAGAATCGTCCGATGACCACCGAACACGACGACGTCCTCGAACGTGCCGATGGCCGCGGCCGCGAGCAGGGCCTGAGCTACGCGGGCGCGGTGA
>DAISWF010000086.1:16001-19682 GCA_036826495.1 Burkholderiaceae bacterium | reverse complement strand
ATGTGGGCTATCGACTGGAACCGGCTGATCGGCTGCCCGAACTGTTCGCGCTCCCTGGCGTAGGCGACCGCGTCCGTCAGCACGCTCATCGCGCTGCCGAGGTAGATCGCGGCCACCGTGATGCGCTCACGTTCGAGATGGCGGGTGATGTACTTCCAGCCGTCGTTGACTTCGCCGATCAGGCGTGCGCCCGGCACCCGCACGTCGTCCATGAACACCTCGCACAGGCCCAGTATGTGCCGGCCCACGGTGTCCAGCCGCCGCACCGTGAGTCCCGGCGCATCGTTGGGCACGAGAAAGAGCGAGATGCCGCGATGCTTGGGCGCGCCCTGGTCGGTGCGTGCAGCGACGATCAGCATGTTGTCCTTGGCGTCGGCGCCGGTGGAGAACAGCTTCTGCCCGCTGAGGATCCAGTCGCCGCCATCGCGACGGGCCGCGGTGCGCAGCGAGGCGGCATCCGAACCCGACGACGGTTCGGTCAGGCTGAACGACAGCTTGATCTCGCCGGCGGCCACCCTGGGAAGGATGTCTCTCTTCAGCGCATCGCTCGCGAAATCGCCGAGGATCTGCGCGCCCCAGGCGATCAGCGCGATCCGGGTGGAGAACTCCACGCTGGGACGTGCCAGTTCCTCGTAGACCACGATGCTGTCGAGCATACGTGTTTCCAGGCCGCCGTAGGCCGTCGGCACCGCCATCGGCACGTAGCCGGCCTCGACCATCGCGGCGTGCAGCGTTTCCGGAAAGACCTTTTCCTTGTCCCACTTGCGCACCTGTGCGGGCGGGCAGTGACTGCGAATGAATCCCTGTACCGACTCGCGCAGCAGCTTCTGTTCGGGCGTGGGTTCGAAGTTCATGCGGTGCTCCGCTGGAACTGGACCACCACGCTGCCTTCGGCACGCTCCTCGTAGCACACCGTCACCGCATCGCCGATCCGGGTTTCCAGCGCGTCGGCGCCGAGGATGTTGGCCATCATCCGGGGCCCTTCCTCGAGGTCGACGAGCGCCACCACATAGGGCACCTGCTTCCTGTAGGCCTCCATCGGTGCGCGCCGGATCACGGTGAAGCTGTGCACGATGCCGCGGCCGCTGCTCTGGATCCATTCGAGATCCTCCGACCAGCAGGCCGGGCAGAGATGGCGGGGCAGAAAATGGGTGACGCTGCAGGCGCGGCAGCGGCGGATCATGAGCCGCTTCTCCTTTGCGCCCTCCCAGTAGGGCAGCGAGTCGGCATTGACGATGGGAACGGGAAGCTCGGGGTTCACTGCTTGTCCTTCCGGGCAGGTTGCGCGGCGGCCGCGGCCGCTCGCTGGAAATCGGGGCGGCGCTTCGCCAGGGCGGCCGCCAGGCCCTCGGCGAACTCCGGGTTGGCCATCGCCAGTGCCTGTCCGAAGCCTTCGAACGACACCATGTCGGCCAGCGTGGTTTCAAAGGCACGGTTCAGCAGCGTCTTGCTCAGACCCATCACTTCTGCTGGCCCGTCGGCAAGGCGCCTGGCTTCTTCGAATGCGGCCTCATCGACCCGATCGTCGGGTACCAGACGGTGCACGATGCCGACATCGAAGGCTTCCGCTGCGGACATCTCCCCCTTGCCGAACAGGAAGTTCTTGGCGCGCGCCATGCCGATCAGGCGCGGCAGGTTGTAGAGCACGCCGATGTCGGGCACTGCGCCGAGGCGGAACCAGCCTGCGATGAACTTCGCGCCTTCGCCGGCGACGATCAGGTCGCCGCAGAGCGCCATGCCCATGCCGCCGCCGACGGCCTGACCGCGCATGCCGACGACCACCGGCTTGTCGAGAGAAAGCAGCGGAACCAGCCACCGGCTCAGCCGGCGGAAGCGCCGGTGGGTCGACCACGCATCCGAGGAATCGACCATCAGCTTGAAGTTGCCGCCGGCGCAGAATGCACGTCCTTCGCCACCGAAGAAGACCGCGCGCACGGTCTTGTCCCGTTCCGCCTCCTCGACCGCGGCGCCGAGGTCCTCGCGTATCTCGAGGTCGAGCGAGTTGAGCGTCTCGGGGCTGGCGAGCATGATCGTCATCACCCCGCCTTCGCGGCTCGTCTTCACCTTGCTCATGGTCATCTTTCCGGGTTCGAGTTCGTCAGGCGCGCCCGCATCGCCTGCATGGCGCGCGCGTGCCCGGGAGTGGCGCTGGCCAACGCGAACGCGTCGGCCTCGTGTGCCAGCGCAGCATCGAACGCACGTGCCCACGACTGGCGGCAGAGCGACTTGGTCAGCACCAGGCCCTCGTGCGGCAGGGCGAGCAGCGATTCGGCGAGCGCCCGGCCCGTGGCTCGCAGCTCGCCGGCGGGCACCACCCGGCGCGTGAGGCCCAGGCGTAGGGCCTCGTCGCTGTCGAGCGTCCCACCCGTCAGCAGCAGATCGAGCGCTGCACCCGCCCCCAGCTTTTCCTGCAGCAGATACGCGGTACCGGCATCGGGCACCAGGCCGATCCGCACGAATGGGAAGACCAGGCACGCGTCGGTCGCCATTACGAGAATGTCCGCACTCAGCGCCAGCGCCGCGCCGCCTCCCACCGCGGCTCCCTGCACGCAGGCGATGACGATCTTTCCCATTCTCGTGAGCGCCGCATGCTGCGACTGCGCGAGAAGAATCCGCTCGCGCCATGCCATCGGCTCGGTCGGCGCGTCGATCAAGTCGGCGCCGGCGCAGAAGGTCTCGCCGTTGGCACAGAGCAGCACGATGCGCACGCTCGAATCGGCCGCCACGCGCGTCACATGCTCGCCGAACTCGCGTCGCATCGGCGGCGACATGGCGTTGCGCTTGCCGGCACGATCGAGGGTGATCGTGGCGATGCCGTCTGCTATGTCGAGGAGGATTCGTCCACTGTCACTCACTGCTCCGGTCTCCACATCCGCGGGCTTGCAGGCCGGCGTTCGGGATCCGAGCTAGCAAAGGGCATACCACTCCGCCCCTCTTGCGCGGAACATATACGCGCTCTCCATGGAAAACGACGATGGGCACCCGGCTGCAGGCACCTTCGCGCGATCCGACGGCTGCTCGTCCGTATACATTGAATACGGCGCGTTGCCGCGCAGGCTGCCGGCGTATATAGGATCGCGGCTGACTCGGTGATGCCCTCGCTCAGACTGCCTTTTCGAGCATGCCGAATTCCTTCAGCCGCTTGTAGAACGTGCGCCGGCTGACCCGCAGGTCCTGCATCGCGAGCGATCGGTTGCCACGGGAGCGTTGCAGCGCCTCTTCGTAGGCCTTGCGCTCGATGCGCCGCACGTCGGCCTTCAGGCCGCTCACTGCACTACCGGCGTCGCTTTCGAGACCCAGGAATGGGGGGCCGAGATGCTCCGGCAGCAGAAGCTCGGTGGGGCACAGGATCACTGCTCGTTCGATCGCATTGCGCAGCTCGCGGATATTGCCCGGCCAGTCGTGCCTCTGCAGCGCCTCGATCGTCTCGGGCGCGATGTTCCGGATATTGCGCTTGTAGCGTGCGCAGATGTCTCCGAGCAGATGCCTGGCAAGAAAGGGGATGTCGTCCTTGCGCTCACGCAGCGGGGGCAGATGGATCGGGAAGACATTGAGCCGGTAATACAGATCCTCGCGGAACGTGCCGTCGGCAACCATCTTCTGCAGATTGCGGTTGGTCGCGGCGATGATCCGCACATTGACGCGGTTGGGGCGGTTGCTTCCCACGCGCTCCATGGCTCC
>DAISWF010000086.1:0-15991 GCA_036826495.1 Burkholderiaceae bacterium | reverse complement strand
GCAGCTTGGCCTGCATCGAGGTCGACATGTCGCCCACCTCGTCGAGAAAGATCGTGCCATTGTTGGCGAGCTCGAACTTGCCGAGCTTGCCGCCGCGCGCGGCGCCGGTGAACGCGCCGTGCTCGAACCCGAAGAGCTCGCTCTCCAGCAGCGCATCGGGAATGGCGGCGCAATTGACCGCGATGAAGGCCTTGTCGGCTCGCGCACTGGCGCCGTGGATCGCATGGGCGAGGACGTCCTTGCCGACGCCATTCTCGCCCGTGATCAGGATTGCGGCGTCGGTGCCCGCGACGCGGCTGGCGAGCCCTACGACCTGACGCAGTCCCTGGCTCTGGCCGACCACGCTGTCGAAGCCGCGGATGCCTGCCGGCCCACCTTCGAGCTGCTCGCGGTAATAATCCATCAACCCGCGTGCGCGCCGATAGGCGGCGTAGAGATCGAGCAGATCCTGCGAACCCCGGAACACCGTGACGACGCCGACGAACTTGTCGTTCTTGAAGATCGGACTGGCGCTGAGCACGACATCGAAGCCCAGCTTTTCGGAGAAGTGCGCTTCGCGTACGGGTTGCCGCGTCTTGAGCACCGAGAGCGTCCGCGCATTGGGGGTGACCGCCTCCATCTTGCGACCGAGCGCGGTTGCCGCAGGCACGTTCATCAGCGTGCTGTAGGCATCATTGACATAGACGATCGTGCCGCTCGCGTCGATCACCACGATGCCATCCTGGGCGGCATCGAGGATGTCGAGCGCCGAAAGAGCCGACGTCGCCACCATGCATTGGTCAGGGACATCGCCGAACTTGGGCATTGCTACTTTGTGGGTGTCTTCCTCGCGGGACTGCCTCGCATGATCGCATGCGGGCAAGCGTCGTATACCTCATTGTAAACACATTCCAACCATGGCGGTATAAGGGCTTGCATGGGGGGTTCGCCGCCTCGGTACCGCGCATACCGGAAGCGAGGAGACATGACTGAAACTGTTTACTTTTTGCGTCTCGGGGACCCTGCAAGCGTATACGGAATGTATCGAGAAGGCGGGCATTCACGACCTCTCTTTTCTTGTCCCGCGCGACGCGCGCCGTGAACGCCGCATGGCATGCACCTTGCCTTTCGAAGCCGCCGAAAAGCAGCCGTTGCGACTGCTTCGCCAAACCACATGACGGAAACGAGAATGATGCAGATGCAGACGACGGTATGTCACGCCGCACCCGACGGATCGGACTACGTGACCGGGCTGCGCGAGTACTTTCAATATCGCGATACCGGAATCAGGAGCACCACCGGCGGTGCGTTCACGGCGCACGTGATCCGTGCCGTGCCGGGCAAGACCGTCGAGCCGCAGTGGCATTCGCACAAGGCGGGATTCCAGATGTTCTTCGTGCTCAACGGCTGGATCGAGTTCGAATACGAGGACATCGGCCGCGTGCGCATGGAGAAAGGCTCATCCGTCTATCAGCCGCCGGGCATCAGACACCGCGAGCTGCGCCATAGCGACGATCTGGAGATTCTCGAAGTGGTGTCGCCAGCCGATTTTGCGACGGATCTGGAGGATGAGCCGCGCGCCGGTGCGTGATGCCTGACCGCGGTGGCAGCATGGATGCGCGGCACTCCGCTCGTCGGATCCTGCGTCGCAAACCGGGAGGGCAGGCGCCGATGGAACGCACGGGCCTTCCTGCGGAACGCATGGACCTTCCCGCGGAAGTGACCGACGATGACGGTTGTCATCTGAAATCACGGCTTCTCGTCGACAGCCGCCCCAGCAGGTGGCTGTGGTCGACCAGCCGGCGGGCGACCAGGTGCATCACCTCGCCGCTGGCTTCCTCGTCGCGCTGCCAGGTGCCGTGCACCGTCAGCAGGCTGGAGCCCAGCAGCTCCTTGCGGAAACGCTCGATGACCTGCGGCCAGACGATCACGTTGATGACGCCGGTCTCGTCCTCGAGCGTCACGAAGATCACGCCCTTGGCGGTGCCCGGCCGCTGGCGGTGGGTGACGATGCCGCTGGCGCGCGCCGGCCGCCCGTGTGCGAGGTGGCGCAGCACGCCGGCCGGCTGCACGCCGTGGCGGGCCAGCCGGCCGCGCAGCAGCGCCAGCGGATGCCGCCCCATCGGAATGCCGACCGACGCATAGTCGGCCACCAGGTCGTCGCCCTCATCGGGCGCGGGCAGCGTGACGAGGTCCTCGTCGAAGCGGGTATCGGCGAGCAGTCGCGGCATCGGCTGCAGCGCGGCGACCTCCCAGTGGGCGTTGGCGCGATGGCCGGCGAGCTGCACCAATGCGCCGGCCCGTGCGAGCGCCTGCATCGCGCCGGAATCGAGCTGCGCTTCGCGGGCCAGGTCCTCGACATCGTCGAATGCGAATGCGTCGGCGCCGCGCTGCTGCAGCCGGCGCTCGCGGGCCTGCAGCAACCGCCGGGCATCGGCTTCGTTCAGGCCGCGCACCCGGTTCAGGCCCAGCCGCACCGCCGGCTGCGGCCGCGGGTCGATGTGACTCTCGGGGTCGATGAAGGAGGGGTATCGAACGGCCACAGGGGGCGCCGTGGTCGCAGGAGCGTTGGCCGCCTCATCGCCCATCGTCGCCGCCATGGTCGCCGTATCGGGAGGGCCGTACCCGCCTCCTTCGTACGGCAACTCCTCCAGCGTGCACTCGTAATCGCTGATCAGCACATCGACCGGCCGCACCTCCACGCCGTGCGCACGCGCGTCGCGCACGAGCTGCGCCGGCGCGTAGAAGCCCATCGGCTGGCTGTTCAGCAGCGCCGCCAGGAACGCCGCCGGTTCGTGCCGCTTGATCCACGACGACACATAGACCAGCAGCGCAAAGCTGGCCGCATGGCTTTCGGGAAAGCCGTATTCGCCGAAGCCTTCGATCTGGCGGAAGATGCTTTCGGCGAACTCGCGCCGGTAGCCGCGCTCCAGCATGCCGGCGACCAGCTTGTCCTCGTATTTCTCCAGCGTGCCCTTGCGTCGCCACGCGGCCATCGCGCGGCGGAGCTGGTCGGCCTCGCCGGGCGTGAAGCCGGCCGCCAGGATCGCGATCTGCATCACCTGTTCCTGGAAGATCGGCACGCCCAATGTGCGCTCGAGCGCCGGCTTGATCGCCTCCTTCGGATACTCGACCGGCTCCAGCCCCTGGCGGCGACGCAGGTACGGATGCACCATGCCGCCCTGGATCGGGCCCGGCCGCACGATCGCCACCTCCACGACCAGATCGTAGTAGCTGCGCGGCCGCAGCCGCGGCAGCATGCTCATCTGCGCACGTGATTCGATCTGGAACACGCCGATCGTGTCGGCCGCGCAGATCATGTCGTAGGTATCGGAATCGTCGGGCGGGATGTCCTGCATACGGAAGCGCCAGGGTTCCCGGCCGGCGCCCGGGGCGTCCGCCGCGGATCGCGGGGATGGCGTGGACCGGGCGGCCGGCATGGACGCCATCACCGGCGCCCGCCGCTGCGTGATCAGGTCCAGCGCCCGGCGGATCGCCGACAGCATGCCGAGCGCCAGCACGTCGACCTTCAGCAGGCCCAGCGCATCGAGGTCGTCCTTGTCCCATTCGATGACGCTGCGCTCGGGCATCGCCGCGTTCTCCACCGGCACCAGCCGGGTCAGCCTGTCGCGGGCGATCACGAAGCCGCCGACGTGCTGCGACAGATGGCGCGGGAAATCCATCAGCGTGTTGGTCATCGTGATCCAGTGCTGCACGATGACCGACTGCGGATCGAAGCCCTGCGCCTGCATCCGTTCGGCGGTCATCCGGCGGCCGTCCCACCACTGCTGGCTGCGGGCGAGCTGGTCGATGCGCTGCGGATCGATGCCGAGCGCGCGGCCGACGTCGCGCATCGCCGAGCGCGGCCGGTAGCAGATGACGGTGGCGACCAGCGCGGCCCGGTGCCGCCCGTACTCCTTGTAGATGTGCTGGATCACCTCCTCGCGGCGCTGGTGTTCGAAGTCGACGTCGATGTCGGGCGGCTCGCTGCGCTCGCGGCTGATGAAGCGTTCGAACAGCAGACTGACGCGCTCGGGGTCGACCTCGGTGATGTGGAGGCAGAAGCAGACCACCGAATTTGCCGCCGAGCCGCGGCCCTGGCACAGGATGTTCTTGCTCCGCGCGAATTTCACGATGCCGGCGATCGTCAGGAAATAGGGCTCGTATTGAAGATCGGCGATCAGTTTCAGTTCGTGTTCGATCTTCTCTTCGATCTCGGGTGGTATCCCGCCATGGAATCGGTCGGCCGCACCCTCGAACGTCTTCTCGCGCAGCCAGCTCGTCGGCGTATGGCCGGCCGCCACGATCTCCTCCGGATACTCGTAGCGCAGCTCGTCGAGCGAGAAGCTGCAGCACGACGCCACCTCCAGCGTCTCCTCCAGCAGCGCGGCCGGATAGAGCTGGCCCAGCCGCACCCGCGCACGCAGATGCTGCTCGGCGTTCGGCGCCAGCGCGAAGCCGAGTTCATGGACCGGGCGTTTGAGCCGGATCGCGGTCAGCGTGTCCTGCAGGCTCTTGCGCGACCGCAGATGGAAATGCACGTCGCCGGCCGCCACCAGCGGCAGGCCGCTGGCACGCCCCGCGCCGCGCAGCTTGTCGAGCAGCGCCTGGTCGTCGCCGTGCGCCAGCAGCTCGGCCGCCAGCCAGGCGCGCCCCCCGAAGCGCTCGGCAAAAAAACGGGCCTGCGCCGCCAGATGATCCGGCGTCACCGCCGGATCCGGCACCAGCAGCGCCACGCAGTCGGCGATGCCGCCGGCCAGGTCGTCGCGCAGCAGCCGGTACGAACCCTTGTCGGCCCGCATCCGCGCGGTGGTGATCAGCTCCGACAGATTGCCGTAGCCGTCGCGGTTGCAGGCCAGCAGCACCAGCCGCGCCCGCCGATGGCACGGCTCGCTCCAGGCGTCGCGCAGCGCGAACTCCGCGCCGATGATCAGCGGCAGGCCGGTCTGCCTGGCCTGCACGTGGCCACGCACGACGCCGGCCAGCGAGCATTCGTCGGTGATCGCCAGCGCCGCATAGCCGAGCTCGTGCGCCCGCTCCACCAGCTCCTTGGGACTCGAAGCGCCGCGCAGGAACGAGAAGTTCGTCACGCAGTGCAGTTCGGCGTAGGGATGCAGCATCGTGAGGGCGATGAAAGAGCCTGGAGTTTACTGTATATAAAAACAGTTGTACGGCAGATGATACCCGCAAGGCGGTCGGGGGAAGGGCTGGGTCGGTCTGGGAATGGGCCTGGTTAGGACCCGCTTGACCAACCCGGCCGCTCACGGGCCCAATGCGGGCAACGCTGGAGACGAATCCCGATGAGCAAGCAGTCTGTAGCCTTCATAGGCACCGGCATCATGGGCGCGCCGATGGCCGGCCACCTGGCCCGCGCCGGCTACCCGGTCACCCTGCACGACCGCGATCCGGCGCAGATGCAGGCCGCGATCGCGGCCGAGCCGGCGCTGAAGACTGCCGCGTCTCCGGCCGCCGCCGCCGACGGGGCCGACATCGTCATCACGATGCTGCCCGACGGGGCGGTGGTGCAGCAGGTGGCCCTCGGCGACCAGGGCCTCGTGCACGGCCTGAAGGCCGGCGCGCTGCTGCTCGACACCTCTTCGTCGCAGCCCTGGCTGACCACGCAGACCGCCGCGGCGCTGGCCGCACGCGGCATCGCGATGGTCGATGCGCCGGTATCGGGCGCGCAGTGGGGTGCGCAGGCGGCCGAGCTGGTGTTCATGATCGGCGGCGCGCCGGCCGACGTCGAGCGGGTGATGCCGCTGCTGAAGGTGATGGGCCGCCAGTGCTTCCACCTCGGCCCGGTCGGCGCCGGCCACGTGATGAAATGCCTGAACAACCTGATCACCGCGATGACGTTCGCCGCGACGATCGAGGGCATGCTGGTCGGCAGGCGCTTCGGGCTCGATTCCCGCACGATGGTCGACGTGCTGAACGTGTCGACCGGCCAGTCGTGGCTGACGCAGAACCATGTGGGTCAGCGGATCGTCAGCGGCACCTTCGACGATCCGTTCAAGATGGTGCTGATGAACAAGGACATCGCGATCGCGATGGAGCTGGCGCAGCGCGAAGGCGTGCCGATGCCGATGTCGGCGCTCGGCCAGCAGCTCTGGAAGGCCGCCGGCGTGCCGCTGCCGGCCGACGCCAGCATCAGCGAGTTCGCGCGCTACCTGGAGAAGATGGCCGGCACGGCGCTGGCCGATGACGGCAGCCCCCTTGCGCACCGCGTCATTTCCCGCCCCCCGGCGGGGCCGCCACCGTGATGTAACATCGATGGCAAATAATCGCCTGTCGGCACCGCGGGGTGCCTTCCCTCGGAGGACACATGAAGCCCTGGACCTTGCGAACCGTTGCGGCCGTTTCCCTGACCACTGTCTGCCTGCTGGCTGCCGCCCCGGCGCGGGCGCAGACCGAAATCCAGTGGTGGCATTCGATGACCGGTGCCCTCGGCGACCGGCTGAACGGGCTGGCCGACCGGTTCAACAAGAGCCAGGCGCAATACAAGGTGGTGCCGGTGTTCAAGGGCAGCTATCCCGAGGCGATGGCCGCCGCGGTCGCCGCCTACCGCGCCGGCAACGCGCCGCACATCCTGCAGGTGTTCGAGGTCGGCACCGCGACGATGATGTCGGCCAAGGGCGCGATCGTGCCGGTCGAGAAGATGATGAAGGAGGCGGGCGAGAAGTTCGACCGCGCCGCCTACGTGCCGGCGGTGGCCGGCTACTACACCGCGCGCAACGGCGAGATGCTGTCGTTCCCGTTCAACAGCTCGACGACGGTGTTCTATTACAACAAGGATGCGCTCGACAAGGCCGGCGTCACCAAGGTGCCGGAAACCTGGCCGGACGTGATGGCCGCCGCCGCCAAGATCAAGGCCGGCAGCGTGCTGCCATGCGGCTTCACGACCGGCTGGCAGAGCTGGACGCAGATCGAGAGCTTCGCGGCCTGGCACAACGTGCCGGTGGCCACCGCGAACAACGGCTTCGCGTCGAACTCGGCGCGGCTGCTGATCAACTCGCCGCTGCACGTGCGCCACATCTCGAACATGTCGGACTGGATGAAGAAGGGCTACATCACCTACGCCGGCCGCAAGAACGAGCCGGAGGCGAAGTTCTTCTCCGGCGAATGCGCGATGCTGACCTCCAGCTCGGCCGCCTATGCGAACATCAAGCGCAACGCCAAGTTCAACTTCGGCATCGGCAAGCTGCCGTACTACGACGACGTGGCCGGCGCGCCGCAGAACACGATCATCGGCGGCGCCAGCCTGTGGGTGATGTCGGGCAAGAAGAAGGACGACTACAAGGGCGTCGCGAAGTTCTTCACGTTCCTGTCGTCGCCAGAGATCCAGGCGCAATGGCACCAGGAGACCGGCTACCTGCCGCTGACGATTGCCGCCTACGACGCCACGAAGAAGGCCGGCTTCTACGACAAGAATCCGGGCACCGACGTGTCGGTGCAGCAGATGATCGTGAAGACCACCGACAAGTCGCGCGGCATCCGGCTCGGCAACTTCGTGCAGATCCGCGACGTCATCGACGAGGAGCTGGAAGGCGTCTGGGCCGGCAAGCAGGATGCCAAGGCCGCGCTCGACAAGGCGGTGGCGCGCGGCAACGACCTGCTGCAGAAGTTCGAGCGCACCGCCAAGGAATGAACGGTTTGCCGTCTTCGTCGTCCGCCCGCCCGCGGGCCTGAGCCGGCAAGGCCGCGGGCGTCGGGCGCACGATGGACAAGCGCGTCGTCTTCGGCAACCGCTGGTTGCCGCTGTGGCTGATCCTGCCGCAGATCGTCATCACGCTGGTGTTCTTCTACTGGCCGGCGCTGCAGGCGCTGGTCCAGTCGGTGTTCATCCAGGATGCGTTCGGCGGCAGCCTGCAGTTCGTCGGCGTCGAGAACTTCGTCGCGCTGCTCACCGACGAGCTGTACCTGAACTCGTTCAAGGTCACCGCGGTGTTCTCGGTGGCGGTGACGGTGCTGGGCCTGTCGATCAGCCTGGTGCTCGCCTATTTCGCCGACCGGGCGATCCGCGGCGCGCTGCTGTTCCGCACGTTGCTGATCTGGCCCTATGCGGTGGCCCCGGCGATCGCCGGCGTGCTGTGGATGTTCCTGTTCAACCCGACGCTCGGCGTGATCACGCACTGGCTGCGCCCGCTCGGCATCCAGTGGAACCATGTGCTGGAGGGCGGCCAGGCGCTGCTGCTGATCATCATCGCCGCGGTGTGGAAGCAGGTCAGCTACAACTTCATCTTCTTCCTCGCCGGCCTGCAGTCGATCCCCAAGGCGCTGATCGAGGCGGCCGCGCTCGACGGCGCCGGCGCCTGGCGCACGTTCCGCTCGATCGTGTTCCCGCTGCTGTCGCCGACCACGTTCTTCCTGTTCGTCGTCAACGTCGTCTATGCGTTCTTCGACACCTTCGCGATCGTCGATGCGGCCACCGGCGGCGGCCCGGCCAAGGCCACCGAGATCCTGGTCTACAAGGTCTACAGCGACGGCTTCAAGGCGCTCGACATCGGCGGCTCGGCGGCCCAGTCGGTGATCCTGATGGCGATCGTCATCGGGCTCACGTTCGTGCAGTTCCGCTACGTGGAGCGGCGGGTCAAGTATTGACGCGAGATCGATGCGGGCCCCAGGGCCCTACCTAGTCGCCGCCAAGTTGCAACCGGTTCGGCTGGCGCCGTTCGATCGCCCACTTCAGCAGCGCGGCCACGCGATAGACCGCATGGGCGAACTTGCCGTACGGCAACGTGAGGAACAGCGCCATCACCGTGCCCAGGTGCACCGCCAGCAGCAGCGCCATCGCGCCGGTATCGCGCAGCGCCAGCAGCGCCAGGCCGGTCAGGCTGGTGGCGAACAGCAGCGCGATGAAGCCGCGGTCCATGGTGCGCTGTGCCGGGTCGCCGTGCGCCGGCGGGCGCCGCAGGTTCAGCCACAGCAGACCGGCCGGCCCGACCAGCAGGCCCAGCCCGCCGATCGTGCCGAGCAGCACCGGCAGGCTCGTCACCGGATAGGGCGCCGGCCTGCCGAGCGCATAGTGGTACAGCGTGGCCACGCAGGTCGATGCGAAGCACAGCATGAAGCCGTAGAAGGTCAGGTGATGGAAGCGGCGCCTGAGCAGCGTGAAGCGGTCGTCCCGGTCGTTGCAGCCGTCGCCGTGTCCGCCATCCAGATAGGTCAGCGCCAGCGCATGATGGGCGGCTTCGGCCGCGGCGGGCGGGCTGACCGGCCCCGGCGACTGCCTGCGCCAGAACCGCGCGGCGCCGATCGCCAGCGCCAGCACCGCCCAGCCGAATGCGGCGCCGAACAGGGCGACCAGCATGCCGTGCGGGAACACCGCGTAGAAGTTGCCGGCCAGCGGTTCGTGCCACAGGCCGCCGCGGCCCGCCAGCAGCAGCACGAGGAACAGCGACAGGCCGCCGGCGGCGGCCAGCGCGAGCGCCAGGCCGTTGCGGCGATAGAGCGCGCCCAGCGGCGCCGGCCAGGCGTACTCGACATAGGTGTGCTGGCGCACCTGAGCCATCGCCTGCGGCACGTTGACGGCGAACTCGTGCGGCGGCGCGTACTGGCAGGCATGCAGGCAGGCGCCGCAGTTGTGGCACAGGTTGGCCAGGTAGTGCGCGTCGGCGTCGCCGAACTCGAGCCGCCGGGTCATCGCCGGAAACACGCCGCAGAAGCCTTCGCAATAGCGGCAGGCATTGCAGATCTGCATCTGTCTCGACACCTCGGCCTCGGCCGAGCGGACCAGCGCCTCAAAGTTCTGCATCGACTGTTGCATTGACTGTGGCATCGGCCGCCGCATCGACGGTTCCCGCGGGGAGACGGCCCCGTGCCGCGACCGCCGCCTGCTCGCCGGCGATCCGGCCGAAGGCGGTGCCTATGCTCATGCCGACGCCGGCGGTGTAGCCCTTGCCGAGCACGTTGCCGGCCATCATCTCGCCGGCCACGAAGAGGTTCGCGCTGGGCGTGCCGCCGAAACGGACGGCGGCGCCGGCGTCTGTCTTCAAGCCGAGGTAGGTGAACGTGACGCCGGGGCGCAGCGGATAGCCGAAGAAGGGCGGCCTGACGATCGGCCGCGCCCAGTGGCTCTTGGGCGGCGACAGGCCCTCGGTGCGGCAGTCGTCGAGCACCGTGTGATCGAAGGTGCCGGGACGGCAGGCGGCGTTGAAATCGGTCACCGTCTTCACCAGCGTCGGTTCGTCCAGCTCCAGCAGCCGCGCCAGGCCCTCGAGCGTATCGGCACGCAGGCCCGGGAACACCGGCGGCATGAAGCGGCCGATCGCCTGGCTGTCGATGATGCAGTAACCGATCTGCCCGGGCTGCAGCGCCACCAGCCGGCCCCAGATCGCATAGCGCTTGGGCCAGAAGTCCTCGCCTTCGTCGTAGAAGCGCAGCGCATCGCGGTTGACCATCACGCCGAGCGACACCGCGTCGACCCGGGTGACGCTGCCGCCGTCATACAGCGGGGCGCGGGCGTCGATCGCCACGCAGTGCGCCTGAGTCGGATCGCCGATGATGTCGGCACCCTGATCGATCATGTGCTTCAGCAGCACCCCCTGGTTGAAGCGGGTGCCGCGGATCAGGAAGTTGTCGGCCGGCCATTCACCGCGGTCGTTGCGACCCCAGGCCTCGCGCATCCATTCGCGGTTCGATTCGAAGCCGCCGGCCGCCAGCACGCAGGCCCGCGCCTCGATCCGTTGGCCGTTGCAGAACGCGGCGACGAAGCGGCCGCCGGCCAGCTCCAGGCGATCGACCGGCGCGTCGTAGCGCACCTGCACGCCCAGCGACTGCGCGCTGCGGTAGTACGCATTGACCAGCGCCTTGCCGCCGCCCATGAAGAACGCGTTGGTGCGCGACAGATGCAGCGTGCCCGCCAGCGACGGCTGGAAGCGCACGCCGTGGCGGCGCATCCACGGCCGGCAGGTGGACGACGCGCGGATGACCAGCCGGGCCAGCGCCTCGTCGGTCGCGCCGCCGGTGACCTTCAGCAGGTCCTGCCAGAACTCCTCCTCGGGATAGGCGTCGACCAGCACGTCCTGGGGCGCATCGTGCATGCAGCGCAGGTTGCGGGTGTGCTGAGAATTGCCGCCGCGCCAGGCGAACGGCGATGCCTCCAGCATCAGCACGCTGGCGCCGGCTTCGCGGGCGGTCAGCGCCGCGCACAGCGCGGCATTGCCGCCGCCGATCACCAGGACGTCGTACATGCGGCCGATTGTGGACCGCGCTGCGGTCGCCGTACAGCACCCGCTGCTCGGAGGGGTATCACTTTTCGTGATGGCTCAGGCGCGCACCGGTCCAGCCGCCGGCCTTCACCAGTGTCCGCGCGCAGTCGGCCAGCACCACGCGCACCGCCAGCGCAGCCGGCGACAGCTCGTCCTCCGATACGCTGCACAGCGAGTTGAAGCGGCGCAGCCGGGCATCGGCCAGCTCGGCGGTCTGGAATGCATAGTCGGCATCGTGGAAGCGTGCCAGCGCCGCGCCGGGCTGGATCGTGCAGCCCAGCCCGGCACGCACCGCGTCCATCAGCATCGCCAGCGAATCGATCTCCATCGGCGCGAGCTTGCGCAGCCGGTTGCGGGTCAGCGCCGCATCGAGCGTATCGCGCAGCCCGTGCGACGGGCTCGGCAGGATCAGCGGGTGGTAGTCGCGCAGATCGGCCAGCTTCACGCGGGCGGGAAACGGCTTGCGCCGGCCGTCGCGCGCGCCGATCAGGTACAGCCGCTCCTCGAGCAGCGGCGTCACCGTCCAGCGGCGGCCGGCATCGGCGTCGAACAGCACCGCGAGATCGAGCTGCCGGGCGTTCAGCATCGCCGCCAGATGGCCGGACAGGCTTTCGACCAGATGCAGGTGCACGTCGGGGTAGCGTTCCCGGACCGCCCGCATCAGCGGCAGGCCCAGCACCGATGCGGTCGTGGGTGCCAGCCCCACGCTGACCGAGCCCGACAGCCGCAACTGCTGCGCCGCGCGGGCCGCCTCGCCGGCATGACGCAGCGCGAGCTGCGCCTGCCGGAAGAACGCCAGGCCGGCCTCGGTGGGCAGCACGCCCTTGGAGGTCCGCTGCAGCAGCCGGGTCGACAGCTCGCCCTCCAGCCGGCCGATCTGCTGGCTCAGCGCCGACTGCACGACGTCGAACTCGAGCGCCGCCCGGCTGATGCTGCCGAGCTCGACGACCCGGACGAAGTAGCGCATCTGACGAAGTTCCATGCGCCCGAGGGTACACCGGGCCGCAATCGTGCGGCCGTCCCTGCGGCCGCGCCGTCACAGCGTCCGCGCGACGATCTCCTTCATGATCTCGGAGGTGCCGCCGTAGATGCGGTTCGCGCGTACGTCGGCCCAGGCGCGGGCGATCGGGTATTCGCGCATGTAGCCGTAGCCGCCGAACATCTGCAGCAGGTCGTCGATCGCCGACGTGGCGTCGGCCGCCCACAGCTTGGCCATCGCCGCGGTGTCGGCGGTCAGCTTCTCCTGCAGGTGATCGGCCATGCACTGGTCGACGAACGCGCGAGTGGCGGCGGCCAGCGTGCGGATACGCGCCAGCTCGAAGCGCAGGTACTGGTGCTCGATCAGCGGCTTGTCGAAGGTGCGGCGCTGCTTCGCATGATCGACGGTCCAGGCCAGCGCCGCCTCCAGCGCCATCGCGCAGCGCAGCGCGATCATCAGCCGCTCCTGCACCAGGCCGTGCATCAGGTAGCCGAATGCCTTGCCCTCGTCGCCGATGCGATCGCCGTCGGGCACCAGCAGGTTGTCGAAGAACAGCTCGGCGGTATCCTGCGCGCGCTGGCCGACCTTGTCGAGCAGGCGGCCGCGGCTGAAGCCGGGGCTGCGGGTGTCGACCCAGAACAGCGTCATGCCGCGGGCACCGGCCGACACATCGGTCTTCGCGACCACCAGCACCCGGTCGGCATGATGACCGTTGGTGATGAAGGTCTTCTGGCCGTCGGGCCGCCAGCCGTCGCCGGCGCGCTGCGCGGTGGTGCGGATCTGCTTGAGATCGGAACCGGCGGTGGGTTCGGTCATCGCGATCGAGCCGACCAGGTCGCCGCTCGCCATGCCCGGCAGCCAGCGGCGTTTCTGCTCCTCGGTGCCGAACTTCACCAGGTAGGGCGCGACGATGTCGGAATGGGTGGTGAAGCCGGTCAGGCCGGTCGCCATCACCCGGACGATCTCCTCGACGACGATCGCGGTGAAACGGAAGTCGCCGCCGCCTCCGCCGTACTCGTCGGGCGCCATCGGCAGCAGCAGGCCGGCCGCGCCGGCCCGCCGCCACAGGTCGCGCGGGATCAGCCCTTCCTCCTCCCAGCGCGCATGGTGCGGCAGCACCTCCTTGGCGATGAACGCGGCCACCGTGCGGCGGAACGTATCGTGGTCGGCGGTGAACAGGCCGCGGCGGTTGTCGCCCGTCGCTTCGCTGGTTCCGGTCATGCGGGGTCTCCTCGATGTCGTCGTGTGACGGTGCGTTGACGCGGGGGGCCGACCGTCGGTAAGGTTCGGGCTCAGTCAACCGTTAAGCGGACGATATGTCCGCCAGGCGGTCGTGACGGGATCCATTATCTCAGATCGGCCGGCGCGCAGCGCGGCGGCCGGCGCAATCAGTCCAACAATGGGAGACCATTTCGATGACCGCTCGTTCCGCCGGTGCCGCACCGTTCCGTGATCGCTCGTCCGGCGCGCCGCCGGCCATGTCCGCGCAGCGCCGTCGGCGTCCGCATCTGCTGCTGGCGGCGCTGCTGTCATGCGGCTTCGCGGCGTTCGCGGCACCGCAGGCGCGGGCGCAGGAGCTGATCGCCGGCAAGCCGCTCAGGATCATCGCGCCGGCCGCTCCCGGCGGCATCCTCGATCAGACCAGCCGGACCGTCGCCCGCTATCTCGGCGAGCAGCTCAAGGTGCCGGTGGTCGTCGAGAACGTGCCCGGCGCCGGCGGCACATTGGGCATCCAGGCGATGCTGCGGGCCGAGCCCGACGGGCATACCCTGGTGATGGGCAGCCTCGGTCCCAACGCGGCCAACTACACGCTGCAGGAGAAGCTGCCCTATCGTCACGAGGACCTGGCCTCGGTGATCCATGTGCTGGCGATGCCCAACGTGCTGGTGGCGACGCCGACGCTGGGCGCGAAGACGGTCGCCGACCTGAGGAACCTGGCCGCGCGCAGCGAGAAGGGCCTGTCGATGGCGGTGTCGACCAGCGGCTCGTCGGGCCACTTGGCGGGCGGTGTGATCAATATCGCGGGCGGCCGGAAGGCGGTCAACGTGGTCTATCGCGGCGCCGCGCCGGCGCTGACCGATCTGATGTCCGGTCAGGTCGACTTCATGGTCGACAACATGATCACCGCATTGCCGCAGGTGCGCTCGGGCCGGCTGACCGCGCTCGCGGTGACGACCCGTGAACGGGCGCCGGAACTGCCGGACGTGCCGACCCTGGCCGAATCGGGTCTGCCCGGCATCGACGTGTCGGTGTGGCTGGGGCTGTTCGTGTCGGCGAAGACCTCGCCCGCGATGGTCGCGCTGTTGAACCGCGAGCTGCAGAAGACGCTGACGTCGCCGGAGGTGCGCCAGCGGTTCGCCGAGCAGGGCGGCCGCGCGATCGGCGGCTCGGCCGAGGCGTTCGACCGTTTCGTGCTCGCCGAGCGGGAGCGCTGGGCGCAGGTGATCCGGGCGGCGGGCATGAAGGCCGAATGAGCGGCGGCGCGAAGAACGCGGCGCCGGCGGCGGCTGCGCAAGGCGCCCCGGCCCGCGACAACGACGGCTACGTGCGCTCGTTCGCCCGCGGCCTGCGGGTCATCGAGGCGCTGGGGCGCGGCCGCGGCGGTCAGACGGTGCAGGCGATCGCCGCGCGCACCGGCCTGCCGCGCACCGTCGTGCGGCGCATCGTGCTGACCCTGACCGACCTGGGCTTCGCGGTGGCCGACGGCAGCAGCTTCCTGCTGACGCCGCGGGTCATGAATCTCGGCATGTCGTATCTGACCTCGCTGCCGTTCTGGCACGTCGCCCAGCACGTGCTCGAGGGGCTGTGCGCCGAGATCCAGGAATCGGTCGCGCTGTCGCTGCTCGACGGCGACGATGTCGTGTACCTGATGCGGATGCCGTCGCGCAAGATCATGTCGTTGCGGCTCGGCGCGGGCAGCCGGCTGCCCGCTTATGCGACGTCGCCCGGCCGGGTGCTGCTGGCCGACGCCCCGCCGGCGCAGCTCGAGCGTTACCTGCAGTCGGTGCGGCTGAAGGCCTACACCGACCGCACGGTGACCGCGGCGGCGGCGCTGCGCACCGCACTGTCCAGGGCTGGCGAGCGCGGCTATGCATGGGTCGACGCGGAACTCGATCCGGCAGTCGCCGGGCTGTCGGTGCCGGTGCGCGACAGCCGGCGCACCGTGGTGGCGGCGTTGAGCGCGAACCTGCGTTCCGATGAAGCCGGCGAGGCCGCGTCGGTGAGGAAGCTGCTGCGCCCGCTGCAGCAGACCGCCGACCGGCTGTGCGCGATGGCGCCCGACTTCCTCGATTCGATCGGACGTTCGAGTCGCACGCTGCGGCCCTGATGAGTCGACCGCTTCAGAGGCGGGAGCCCGCCGCCCGCGGGGCGGCCGTCATCCGGCCCAGCAGCGCCCGGATGTCCCGGTCATGGTCGCGCACGACGTCCAGCAGGCAGGTCTGCACGAGCTGGATCGCGCGGCTGATCGCATGCTTGCGGACGGTCGCGCAGTGCAGGTGGTATTCGATCTCCGGCTCGACGATGCGTGCCACGCGGATGCCGCCGCTCTCCAGGTCGCCCTTCAGGCCGTGGGTGGTGCTGATGCCGTACAGCGGACAGTGACGGACCAGGTCACGCGTCATCGTGCCGGAATTCACCGCCGGCGCGAGCTGCAGTTCGACGCCGCGCCCGCGCGCGACGTCGCGGATCAACCGGTGTACCGGATTCGGTTCGGGCGAGGTGACCAGCGCGATGCCGTCGAGCCGATCGAACGCGACGGTGCTTCCGGCAACCAGCGGCGCATCGCGCGCGCCGATCAGCGTGAGCTGCGAGGTCAGCACCTGCT
>DAISWF010000085.1:0-19856 GCA_036826495.1 Burkholderiaceae bacterium | reverse complement strand
CGCCGACGCAGGTGCGGATCGGATGGATCCGCCGGTCCTGGCTGAACACCGCGATCTTCGCGCGCACGCCGGGGTCGCGGGCGGCGGCCTTGATCTCCAGCAGCCCCTGCTCGATCTCCGGCACCTCGATGCCGAACAGGTACTTGATGAACTCCGGCGACGTGCGCGACAGGATCAACTGCGGCCCGCGGCCCTCGCGGTTGATCTCGGCCACGTAGGCCCGCACCCGGTCGCCGACCCGCAGGTTCTCCTTCGGGATCATCTGGCTGCGCGGCAGCCGCGCCTCGACCTTGCCGGATTCGACGATCGCGCCCTCGCGGTCCATCCGCTTGATGGTGCCCGACAGGATCGGCTCGCCGCGCTGCAGGAAGTCGTTGATGATCTGGTCACGCTCGGCATCGCGGATCTTCTGCAGGATCACCTGCTTGGCGGCCTGCGCGCCGATCCGCCCCATGTCGACCGGCTCGAGCTCTTCCTCGATGAAGTCGCCGACCTGGATGTCGGCGATCTGCTTCTGCGCCTCCGACAGGATGATCTGCAGATCGTGATCCTCGAGCTCGCCGTCGGGCACCACCTGCCAGCGCCGGAACGACTCGGCGTTGCCGTCCTGGCGGTCGATCGCCACGCGCACGTCGACCTCTTCCTTGAAACGCTTCTTGGTCGCGGACGCCAGCGCGCTCTCGAGTGCGGCGAACACCACCTCACGAGCCACGTTCTTCTCGCGCGCCAACGCATCCACCAGCAGCAACACTTCACGGCTCATGTCGAAAGCCTCCTAGAACTTCACCTTGGGCACCAGACGGGCCCGATCGATTTCATCGAGCGCGAACACCAGCTTGCGCGGGTGCGCCTCTCCTGCGACGGCATCCTGGCCCGCACCTGTCCTGTCCGCAGCGGCCTGCGGCGTCTTGCGTACCAGTCGGCCACCGACCTTGCGTCCCCGCACCGTGGCGGCCGGCGGCGGCCGGTCATCGAACTCGATGCCGAACCGGCCATCCCCCTCGACCGTCAATACCCCTTCGAAATTGCGCCGGCCCTCGAACGGCAGACGCAGCCGGATCGCCGCATCGGAACCGGCGAACCGCTCGAAATCCGCCGCCTTCCTGAGCGGCCGGTCCAGCCCCGGCGACGACACCTCGAGCCGCGCATAGTCGATGTTCTCGACCGTCAGCAGGTGCGTGAGCTGGTGACTGACCCGTTCACAGTCCTCGATCCGTATGCCCTCGGGCGACACCGGATGCTCGGAAGCCGGCGCGGGCGCCGAACCCGGCACCACGTCGATGTAGACACGCAGCAACCCTCCCGGGCCATGCTCGATGTCGACGAGTTCGTAGCCCAGTCCGGTCACACACTGCTCGACGATCGCCTGCAGCGTCATCGGCAACCCCGTTCGGCGTGGTTTCGCGCCTTCTTCAGCGACATTCCTTCGAGTCTAGATCCGCCAAAAAAAAATGGGCAACGAAGCCCATTTTGCTTGAGCACGTCCGGAACCGACGGTGGTCGATGCCGGGCGCTTGGAGCCCGCTAGTATAGCGGGTTCGCAGCATGTTTTCCAGCTATTTTGTTGCCCCCGAAGCGCCTTCGGCGCCTCCCCCCGAGGGGGGCGACGCAGGCGGCCCGGCAAAGCCGGTTCCGCCGCGTCCCTCCATTGGGTCGCGCTTCGCGCCTTCCCCTTGGGGATTAGCCGCGCCTTCCTCTTGGGGATCGGCGATCTTGCGGGGTGTCAAGCGCCGCTACCCGCGCCCTGGGGAGGCGCCGAGGCGCTTCGGGAAGACCGCTACTTCCGACCTCAGCCCGCGCGGCCGGCCGCAGCGATTGGAGCGATCGCCGCCACGCTCAAGGCTTCCGGCCCCGGCCGCGCGGCCGGCCGCCCTGGCGGTTGCCGCCCGGCTGGCCACCGGGGCCGCGGTTGCGGCCGCCGCCCGGGCCACCGGGGCCGCCCTGGCCGCCGCCCGGTCCGGGGCCACGCGAACCGCCGCCTCCGCCCGCCTGGCGCCCTGGGGCGCCGCCCTGTCCCGGCCCCTGCTGGGGGCGCCCGGCGCCGGCGCGCTGACCTCGCCGCCGGTTACCGCCGCTGCCGGGCGCACCGCCCGGAAACGGCGCGGCGCCGCGGGCGGCACCGAAGCCGGCGGAATCACCGAACGGCGACGCCGGGCGAGCCTTGCCGCGCGCGCGCCGCGCGCCGCCCCCGCCCGCCTTGCGCGGCAGCCCGTCGCCCTTGCGCACCAGCCGGGTGATGCCCTCCAGATGGGCGTTGGCGCTGCGCGGCTGCCAGTCGTCGTCCTGCTGCTCGAGCGACAGCGGCGCCGGTTCGTCGCCGGGCAGCGGCCCGAAATCGGGCTGCCGCTCGTCGTCGTCCCAGTGTTCGTCGCCGTCGTCGTCATCGGCGCCCATCGATTCGCGGCGCTCGGCCTCGTCATCGTCCGCGCCGGATTCCTTGGCCGGCGCCGTCGGATCGGCCTTGCGGATCGTCTGCAGCAGAAGCTGCACGTCGTGATCGGCCAGCTCGACCCAGCGGCCGCGCGCGAGCTGGCGTGGCAGCCCGACCGGGCCGAAACGGATGCGCACCAGCCGGCTGACCACCAGACCCACCGCTTCGAAGATGCGCCGCACCTCGCGGTTGCGCCCCTCGGCGATCACCACCCGATACCAGTGGTTGGCGCCATCGCCGCCGATGTCCTCGACCCGCAGCAGGGCCGCCGGGCCGTCGTCGAGATCGATGCCCGCCAGCAGCCGCTCGCGCACCTCGTCCTCGATCCGGCCCAGGATGCGTACCGCGTATTCACGTTCCCAGCCATAGCGCGGATGCATCAGCCGGTTGGCCAGGTCGCCGGACGTCGTGAAGATCAGCAGGCCTTCGGTGTTGAAGTCCAGCCGCCCGACGGCGACCCAGCGCGAGCCCTTGAGCTTCGGCAGCCGGTCGAATACCGTCGAGCGCTGGCCGGGATCGTCGCGCGACGAGATCTCGCCGGGCGGCTTGTGGTAGAGCAGCACCCGCGGCGGCAGCGCCCCCGGCCGGCGATTGATCAGCCGTGCATTGACCCGCACCTGATCGGTCGGCGCGATCCGCTGGCCGATGTGCGCCGGCTGCCCGTTGACCGACACCCGGCCCGACACGATCAGCTCTTCCATGTCGCGGCGCGAGCCCAGGCCGGCGTCGGCCAGCACCTTGTGCAGCTTCGGATGATCCTCGTTGTCCAGCAGGGGCGCCGGCCGCGGCGCGCCCTTGCCGCCCTGGCGGCGACGGCCGTCCTGCGCATCGAGCCCCACCGCCGCCGACTCGCTGAACACCGGCACCGGCTCGGCCTCGGGCGGCGCAGCAGCCGGCTGGACCGGCTCCCCCCCCGGGCCCCGCCGACCCGCCGCGGCCGGCCGCCGCCTCATGGTCGCCGGGCGATGGCTCGCCGGGCACGACCAGCTCGGCGCCCGGCGGCAACTCGACCGGACCGGCACGCCGGCCGCCGCGGCGCCGGCCGCCGCGTGGACCGCGCCGCCGGCCGCCCTGACCGGCTTCGCCGGGATCGCCCTCGCCCTGAGCGTCACCGCCTCCGTCTTCCCGGCCCGCGGCCACCCGGCCCGGCGAGTCGGCATCATCCGGCATCGCCGCCGGACGGTCTTTCGCCTGCGGTGCCGGCGGCACGTGCTGGGCGTCGTGCCCGGGTTCGTGGGCGGGATCGGTGTTGTCGCTGCTCAAGAAGACTCCTCCGTGCCTGGCTGCCGCTGCGGCGCCGGCATCCTTGGATCGGACCCATCGTGCGTGTCGGCATCGTCGGCCACGGCGGACGCCAGCTCGTGCCCGTCGTCGCCGGCCCGCTCCGGCGCGATGTCGGCCGGTTCGGAATCGGCTTCGTCTGCCGGTTCGGCCTCGTCGGCCGGTTCGGAAGCGGCCTCGATCGCCGGTTCGGAATCGGGCTGCCGCGACTGCACGTCGTCGGTCGGCGGCACGTCGTCGGTCGGCCCCTCGGCACTGCCGAGCGGCTCGGACGCCGTTTGCGACGGCTCGGCCGGCGGTGCCGCAGCCTGTCCGCCGGGCGCTTCGACATCCGCCAGATCCGCGGCCGCCTGCGCCGCCTCGTCGGTGCGGTCGGCGACTTCCGGGCCATCGGCCGCGTCGACATTGGTGGCCGCGTCGACATCGGTGGCCGCATCGGCATCGGTGGCCGCATCGGCATCGGCGGCCGCATCGGCATCGGCGGCTGCGTCGGTCTCGGTGGTTGCGTCGGTCTCGGCGGCCACGTCGACATCGGCAGCACCGGCGGCGGCGCCGGCGTCGGCATCGGTGGCCGTGCCGATGGCTTGCGCAGCATCGGCGGCGTCGGCTTCGTCCGTCCCATCGGCGACCGGGGCCACTGCGGCACTGCTGCCGGCCAGCGCCTGCTCGAACGCCATCGCCTGCTGCTCGATGCGGCTGCCGTCTTCCTCGATCAGCGACGGCAGCTCGGACAGCGACCGCAGCCCGAGATCATCGAGGAACTGGCGGGTGGTGCCGAGCAACTCGGGCCGCCCGAGCACTTCCTTGTGCCCCACCACTTCGACCCAGCCGCGCTCCTCCAGCGTCTTGACGAGCTGCGAGGACACCGACACGCCGCGGATCTCCTCGATGTCGCCGCGGGTGACCGGCTGACGATAGGCGATGATCGCCAGCGTCTCCATCACCGCGCGCGAATAGCGCGGCGGCTTCTCGGGGTGCAGGCGCTCGAGGAACGGCGCCACCTCGGCCGACGTCTGGAACCGCCAGCCGCTGGCCAGCGACGTGAGCTGCACGCCCCGCCCCTGCCAGTCGCCACGCAGTTCCTCGAGCAGCGCCCGCACGACATCGACGCCGAGTTCGTCATCGAACAGCCGACGGATCTCGGCCACTGCGAGTGGCTGCTGGGCGCTCAGAAGCGCCGCCTCTATCACGATCTTCGCTTGTGCGGTATTCATCCGCTCGGCAACGCGCCCGCGGACGACCGCGGCGCTCATTGGAGTCTGGGGGATTGGCGGTTCCACGGAACCTGCCCTGTCGCCAGCAAACCTGGCGCAGGTGAACACGCCGCGCTCGACCAACCGGAACTGCAGTCGACGACCGACAGGCCGGCGGGTGCGCGATGCGACAACCTATGCAGGCGAGTATATACGCGGTGGCGCCGACAAGCAAAAGGCTGCCGGCAGAAAAATGGCCGGACGTGCCCGGAAACCCTCTTGCGCGGGCACGTCGGATTCGTCCACAGGTTCTCAGGCCTTGCGAGATTTCAGCCGCGTCGGGGGCTGATTGCCCTGCGCCGGCCGCGACAAGCCGAACACGACGGGCTGCCAGGCGCGGTCGCCATCGACGCGCGGCTCACCGACCAGATAATCCTTGCGTATGCCAGCACGAGCGTCGCGTTCCTCGAACTCGGCAATCATCGCCTGAGTACGCCGTTCCAGCGCCGTGGGCGTGGCCGCGGTCAGCAGCACGGCGACCATGCCGTACGCCAGCTTGGACTTGTACGGCTT
Source organism: Burkholderiaceae bacterium (assembly GCA_036826495.1). GTDB lineage: Bacteria > Pseudomonadota > Gammaproteobacteria > Burkholderiales > Burkholderiaceae_E > DAISWF01. The sequence goes on along the minus strand of DAISWF010000085.1, from coordinate 14,378 downwards.
GTACATGATCGCCGCGGACAGCTTGCTCAGATCCTCTTCGAACCGCGCGGACGACCCGGCACCGCCACGCGGCAGATGCACCTCGATCGCCGCCACCGGATCGCCGGCCCGCGCCCGCACCGTGACGCCATAACGGCTGCCGGCGGCCCGGCTGGCCCGACCGTTGGCTCGGGGCGCCTCGTCATCGAAGCGCAGCTCGATCGCGACATTGCAGGGCTGCGCGAGGCGGTAGACGGCATCGGCCACGCTGGTGCTCAGCATGAATTCCGGAAGCGTGTCGGGACTACGCGACGCAATCGCCCGGTAACGTTGTTGTGCGTCGACGATGCCGGTCAGCACCGCCTCGACGATTTTCTGGCGCGAGGTTCCGTGGCTCATTTTGTTTGATCGTTCACCTGAATGTTGACTTAAGCGTATCAGACATCGTGTCGATCGGGCGGACCGAAGTCCGATAGTATGCGTCGACCGACGCCGTCGGCGGCTTACGCCCCTGCCGCAACAAGCGTCTTTGGCGCGAGTTGCGTAGACTCGACGGCACGACATTATGAACCCGCGACGAACGACGAACCTGCGACGAGGAGATGAGGATGACCTCTGAGAACGAAGTGACCTGGCATGTCGAGCAGCAAGTGGCGGTGATCGGGCTGAACCGCCCCGAAGCCCTCAACGCCTACACGCCGACGATGGGCGCGCAACTTCGTGCGGCGGTGGCGCGCGCAGTGCTGTCCGACGAGGTGCGCGTCATCGTGCTCACCGGCAACGGGCGCGGCTTCTGCGCCGGCGCCGACATGAAGGTGCTGCAGCGCATCCGGTCCGACGGCACGCGCGAAGCACCGCAGGCCGATGCCGAGTCCTCTGCGGTAAGCACCGCTATGTCCCCAGGTCCGTCGGTCGCCGAGCACTATCGCAGCCGCTTCGGATATCTGATGTCGGTGCCGAAGCCGGTCATTGCCGCGATCAACGGGCCGGCCGCGGGCCTGGGCCTGGTGCTCGCGTTGTATGCCGACCTGCGCTTCGCCGGCAGCGACGCACGCTTCACGACGTCGTTCGCCCAGCGCGGGCTGATCGCCGAACACGGGCTGAGCTGGCTGCTGCCGCGACTGGTCGGCCAGGCCAATGCGCTGGACCTGCTGTTCTCTGCACGCAAGATCGGCGCCGACGAGGCCGAGCGCATCGGGCTGGTCAATCGCGTGTTCCCGCAGGCCTCGCTGATGCAGGAGGTGATGGCCTATGCCCGCATGCTGGCCGAGACGGTGTCGCCGCGTTCGATGGCGGTGATGAAGGCGCAGATCCTGAAGGCGCCGTTCCAGGATTTCAACGAAGCGCTGGCGGTGGCCGATCAGCAGATGAAGGCCAGCTTCGCGACCGAGGACTTTCGCGAAGGCGTGGCCCACTACGTCGAGAAGCGGGCACCTCGCTTCACCGGCCGCTGAATGGTCCGACGCGGCGGCCGGGAGGCTGATTTCCGTCGAGGGAAGTCACCCGCACCAGCGCGGGGCGGGCTGCCTAAATTTTGCCCATACGGCGCAAAGGCACGCCCCGCCTCGGGTTGCACGCTTGTCAAGGGGGGCGATTTCCACACATTCTGTGAACATCTTCCGCCACTTGCCGCGTAACAATGTTTTAATGAAGTCGTTCGTGCGTTGCCGTCGCGCGCGGCGCCGGCGCGACAGGCACGGGGTGTGCTATCACTGACTGGCAGATGCGCTTGATTCCCGGATCGCCGCCCGCATCTGTGCTGCAAGGGCCGCGCGGGGATCGCACCGCCGGATCGTTCCTGGAGGGCCGTGATGAGATTCGCCAAGGTATTCGACGTCGATGGCACCCAGCTTCTGTGCGTGCTGCAGCCGCGCGAGGAAGACGGTGTTCCCGAGTTGAAGATGATCACCTACGTCGGGGACGCCTGCATCACGTTCGGCAATCGCGTGGCGGCCGATGAAGAGGCGCTGGCCGATCCGGCGGCGCTGCTCGAGCAGACCCGGCGGCTGTTCGATGGTTTCGGCCAGCAGCAGGCCGAGGAAGCCTACCGGCTGGCACAGCGTGTCGTGGCCGAGGCGCGCGAGGTACGCGAGGCGGCGGTCGCCGAGCAGGATGGACAGGGCGATGCCGACGGCGCGACCCCCAGCGCCGGCGACACCGATGCCGACTTCGGCGTCCGGCTGCATTCGGTCGCCGTGCACTGACGGCGCTGCGCCGACAAACGCCGCACTGACACACCAGCGCGCCTCGAAGGGCGGCCCCGCGGGTCGAAGGCGGGCCGCTCAGCCCTTCTTCTTCGGCACCCGGTATTCGTAGATCGTCTTGCCGCTGATCTGCACGCTGCGGGTCGGCGGCCAGTCCGGGCCGAAGTCGTGTTCGTGCGAGATCACCGGCGTGCCGGGCTTCAATTGCTGCCACAGCCGCGGCCGCAGCTTGCGGTTGTAGTTCCACTTCAGGAACAGCGCCACCACCGTCGCCTCGCGGAAATCGGCCTCGAACAGATCGCCGAGCACGAACTTCACGCGATCCTGCACGCCCGCGCGGCGCGCGTTCTCGTTCGATTCGCGGATGCGGTCGGGATCGATGTCGATGCCGACGCCGCGGGCACCGAACTTCTTCGCCGCGGCGATGACGATGCGCCCGTCACCGCAACCGAGGTCGTAGACGATGTCGGTGCTGCGCACGTCGGCCAGCTTCAGCATCGCCTCGACGATCTCTTCCGGCGTCGCGACGAAATCGACCTCCAGGCCGAGCTTGTTCTTCGGATCCACCGGCTGCTGCTGCGCCCGCAGCGGCGATGCGCCGACGGCCAGCGCGGCCAGTGAAGCCCCTCGAACGATCGTTCTTCGCAGCATCGGATCCTCCCCGTTCTAACGACTGCCGGCCGGCGCACCCGCGGGCCTGCGTGTGCCCGATGCCAGCAGCAGCAGCGCACCCAGCACCAGCACGCCGAAGCCGACCCAGGCACCGTTGCGCACATAGGCCAGGCTCGAATACAGCAGCCAGGCGCAGGTGGCGATGAACAGCAGCGGCGTCACCGGATAGCCCGGCACGCGGAACGGCCGCTCGGCGCCGGGATCGCGCACGCGCAGCACGATCAGCCCGATGCCCACCAGCATGAAGAAGAACCAGAACACCGGCATCGTGTAGTTGACCATCGTCTCGATCTTGTCGGTGAACGCGCCGGCGACGATCAGCAGCAACGCCGCGCAGCCCTGCATCAGCAATGCGTTGCGCGGCGCGTCGCCGCGTGCGTTCCATCGGCCCAGCCAGCCGAACAGCGGCCAGTCGCGGCCCAGCGCGTAGTTCGAGCGGCCGCCGACGATGATCGTCGCATTGATCGAGGTCAGCGCCGATACCGCGACGATCAGGCTGATCAGCGCCGCGGCGGTATCGCCCAGACCCACGCGCAGCACATCGGCCGCCACCGTGCTGCTGCCGGCCACGCCGGCCAGGCCCAGCGTGCGCACATAGGCGACGTTGATCGCCAGATAGAGCAGCGTGACGATCGCCAGGCTCAGCACCAGCGCGGTGACGATCGAACGGCGGCCACGCAGCTCCGCCGAGATGTACGCGCCGTCGTTCCAGCCGCCGTAGGTGAACAGCACGAACAGGATCGCCACCGGCGCCCGGGCGGGCCAGACGGGGGTCGAAAATCGCCCGCCCGCGGGGGCCCCCGCGCCGCTGCCCGACCCCCCACCCCCTGCCGGGGCTCCCGCCGCCGAACCCCCTGCCCCGGCCGCGCTCACGGTGGGCGCGACCGCCGGCTCCGCCCACAGCAGGCCCACCAGGATCACCGCCAGCACCCCGCACACCTCGAACACCGTCAGCACGTTCTTCGCGGTGCGCGAGTTGCGCGTGCCGATCAGGTTGACGATCGTCAGCCCCACCACCGCCAGCGCCGCCCAGATCGCCGCCGAGTGCGGTCCGAGCTTCAGCAGGTTCGATGCATAGTCGCCGAAGGTGTAGCCGAGCACCGCGATCGAGCCGGTGGTGATGACCGCCAGCCGCGCCCAGGCGAACAGGAACGACACCGGCCGGCCGAACGCGCGCTGCAGAAAGTGGTAGTCGCCGCCGGCATCCGGGTAGGTCGAGGCCAGCTCGCAGTAGCACAGCGCGCCGATCAGCGAGATCACGCCGCCGGCGAGCCAGTATCCGTAGAAGCCGAGAGGATCGGCGGCGTTGCCGGCGACCAGCGACGGCAGCCTGAAGATGCCGGCGCCGATCACCAGCCCGACGATGATCGCCACCGCATCACGCGTGCGCAGGATGCGCTGCGGTGTGCCGGTATCCCCCGGCGATCGAGTGTGTTCGCTCATCGCTCCCCCGGCCCGCATGATGATCGGAGGGAGTCTACACAAAGCCCGGCCTGCAAGCCGGGACGGAACCTCACTGACCGGAGTCGGCCTGCGTCTGCGCGAGGGTGCGGATCTGAAAGCGGCCGTCGTCGCGGAACAGCCAGGTTTCGGTCAGCTCGATGCGGCCGTTACGAATCAGCGAACGCTGCGGCGCCGGCAGCGGCGATGCATCGCGCACGCTCTGCATCGCCCGCCGCTCCAGCTCGCGGATGCCGTTGGAGCGCAGCACGCTGACCCGCAGCGGCCGGCCCTGTCCATCGATCCGCATCGTCAGCACCACCACCGACCGCAGCATCGGCGGCGGCTGGCCTTGATAGAGATGGATGGCGTTGCGGCTGTGCAGATGACAGGCGACCTCGCGCTTGTAGCGATCGGCCGGCGAGGCGGCGACCGCCGCCGCACACCCCGGATCCGCCGGCGCCGGGCTGGCGACGGCCACGACCGGGGTGGCGCAACAGAACGGCAGCAGCCACCGCATCAGGCAGCGGCCCCATCGCGAAGGCGGGCGCATCGGCATGGCGGCACGCTAGCATGACCTTCACCGGCTGGCGGAGCCGTTCGTCGGGCGGCCGACGGCCGGCCCGCCGCAGGCGCCGGCAGCCGTCACTGCCCGCGGACCACCGGCTCGGTCAGGCCGGCGATGCACAGGCCCCGACGCAGATAGGTGGGATGATCGAGCCGGCGCGCCGGCTCGGCGCCGCCTTCATGCCGCACGACGGCGCTCGCCTCGTTCAACGGCGACAGCACGGCGTCCAGCAGCCGGCCGAACAGGCGTTTCACCGGGATCATCGGAATGGCGGCAGTCGGGGGAATCACGGGGTTCATCGAGATGCTCCTCACGGGGTTCGATACCGGCTCGACACCGGATCGATACTGTACGAAACACCAGTGACTATACAAACATCCAGTGGTTCGTGGCAACCACTTCGACGCAACCCCGCAACATCGCGCCGCGGCCATGACCGCGACGATTCCCTGCACCGTCTGAAACCCGACGCTAGAATGCGCCGACCGGACAGACAGTCGTCCGCCGGGTAACCCGAGCTTCACCAGTCACCCATGTCGGTCGTCAAGCTGGCTTTGCGCCGTCCGTACACGTTCATCGTGATGGCGCTGCTGATCGTGCTGTCCGCGCCGTTCACGATGCTGCGGATGGCGACCGACATCTTTCCCGAGATCGACATCCCGGTCATCAGCATCGTCTGGAACTACAACGGGCTGTCGGCCCAGGAGATGGGGCAGCGGATCACCGCGACCAACGAGCGCAGCCTGACCACCACCGTCAGCGACATCGAGCACATCGAGTCGACGACGTTGAACGGCGTGGCGGACATCTAGGTGTTTTTCCAGCCGACCGCCAACATCCAGACCGCGATCGCGCAGGTGGTCGCGATCGAGCAGACGCTGCTGCGCCAGCTTCCGCCCGGCACGACGCCGCCGCTGATCATCAAGTACTCGGCTTCCAGCATCCCGGTGATGCAGCTCGCGCTGTCGAGCCCCACGCTGGCCGAGCAGACGTTGTTCGACGTGGCGGTGAACCAGCTCAGGCCGCAGTTGATCACGGTGCCGGGGGTGGCGATCCCGTTCCCGTACGGCGGCAAGACCCGGCTGATCTCGGTGGACCTGGACACCCAGGGACTGCAGGCGCGCGGCCTGACGCCGGCCGACGTCATCAACGCGATCAACGCGCAGAACCTGGTGCTGCCGGCCGGCACCACCAAGCTCGGCGGCACCGAGTACACGGTCAGGATGAACGGCTCGCCCGACGCGATCGCCGGGCTCAACGACCTGCCGGTGCGCACAGCCGCCGGCGCGACGATCTACCTGCGCGACGTCGCCAACGTGCGCGACGGCTTCTCGCCGCAGACCAACATCGTCCGCCAGGACGGCACCCGCGGCGTGCTGCTGTCGACGCTGAAGAACGGCGGCGCCTCGACCCTGGACATCGTCGACAACCTGCGCGCGCTGCTGCCGCGCGCCTCGCAGCTTCTGCCGGAGGACGTGAAGATCACGCCGCTGTTCGACCAGTCCGTGTTCGTGAAGGCGGCGATCAAGGGCGTGGCGATGGAGGCGGTGATCGCCGCCGGCCTGACCGCGCTGATGGTGCTGCTGTTCCTGGGCAACTGGCGCAGCACGGTGATCATCGCGCTGACGATCCCGCTGTCGATCATCGCGTCGATCGCCACGCTGAACCTGCTGGGCGAGACGCTGAACCTGATGACGTTGGGCGGTCTGGCGCTGTCGGTCGGCATCCTGGTCGACCAGGCGATCGTGACGATCGAGAACATCGAACGCCACCTGCACGAGGGCAAGCCGCTGCGCGAGGCGATCGTCGTCGGCGCCGAGGAGATCGGCGTGCCGGCGTTCGTATCGACCTTGTGCATCTGCATCGTGTTCGTGCCGATGTTCTTCCTGTCCGGCGTGGCCCGCTACCTGTTCGTGCCGATGGCCGAGGCGGTGGTGTTCGCGATGATCGCCTCGTACATCCTGTCGCGCACGCTGGTGCCGACCCTGGTGATGCTGATGATGAGCGGCGCGCACCAGCCGTCGGCGGATCGCCGGCCCAGCCCGCTGCAGCGGGTGTACCGGGCGTTCGACGCCCGTTTCGAGCGGATGCGGGCGAGCTACGCGCAACTGCTGACGGCGGTGCTGGCCAGCCGGGCGACCTTCGGCACCGCGTTCATCGTGTTCTGCGTCCTGTCCTGCGGCCTGTTCCCGTTCCTCGGCCAGGACTTCTTCCCCAGCGTCGATGCCGGTCAGATCCGCCTGCACATGCGGGCCCCCACCGGCACCCGGATCGAGGAAACCGCGCGGCTGGCCGACGAGGTCGAGGCCGCGATCCGCGAGCTGATCCCGTCAGAGGAGCTCGAAACGATCCTCGACAACCTCGGCGTGCCGAACAGCGGCATCAACCTGTCGTACAGCAATGCCGGCACGATCGGCACGCTGGACGCCGAGATCCTGATGTCGCTGCGCCACGGCCACCGGCCCACCGACGAGCATGTCGACCGGCTGCGCCGCGAGCTGCCGCGGCGCTTCCCCGGCGTCGAGTTCTTCTTCCAGCCGGCCGACATCGTCACGCAGATCCTGAATTTCGGGCTGCCGGCGGCGATCGACGTGCAGTTCACCGGGTCGAATCTGGATGCCAACATGGCGCTGGCCAGCGAGCTGGTCAAGAAGATCCAGCGGATCCCCGGCGCGGTCGATGCCCACATCCACCAGCGGATGGACGCCCCGACCGTCGCGATGGAGATGGACCGCAGCCGCCTTCAGCAGCTCGGGCTGACCGCGGCCAACGTCGCGCAGAACGTGCTGATCTCGCTGTCCGGCAGCTCGCAGACGGCGCCGGCGTTCTGGCTGAACCCGGCCAACGGCGTGGTCTACAACATCGCGGTGCAGACGCCGCAGTACCAGGTCGATTCGATCGACGCGTTGCTGAACACGCCGATCGGCGCCGGCGCCAACGTGCCGCAGCAGCTTCTCGGCAACCTGGTCGAGGTGCAGCCGGCCCGCCAGCTCGCGGTGTTCTCGCGCTACAACCTGCTGCCGGCGATCGACATCTACGTGAGCGTGCAGGGCCGCGACCTGGGCGCGGTCGCCCGCGAGGTGAAGGCGCTGACCGACGAGATGCAGGGGCGGCTGCCGCGCGGCACCCAGCTCGTGATCCGCGGGCAGGTGCAGACGATGCAGTCGTCGTTCGCCGGGCTGGGCGTCGGCCTGGCAATGGCGATCGTGCTGGTCTACCTGCTGGTGGTGGTCAACTTCCAGTCGTGGATCGATGCGCTGATCATCGTGGCGGCGCTGCCTGCGGCGCTGGCCGGCATCGCGTGGATGCTGTTCCTGTGCGGCACGACATTGAGCGTGCCGGCGCTGACCGGCGCGATCATGACGATGGGCGTGGCCACCGCCAACAGCATCCTGCTGGTGTCGTTCGCGCGGCAGCGCCAGCAGGAAGGCGCCGATGCGATCACCGCGGCCCAGGATGCCGGTGCGACCCGGATCCGGCCGGTGCTGATGACGGCGCTGGCGATGATCATCGGCATGATTCCGATGGCGCTGGGCATGGGCGAAGGCGGCGAGCAGAACGCGCCGCTGGGCCGGGCGGTGATCGGCGGGCTGCTGTTCGCCACCGTGTCCACCTTGCTGTTCGTGCCGGTCGTCTACGCGGCCATCCATCGCTGGCTCGATCGCCGCGCGGCCGCCCGTCCGCCGGCCGGCCATCCGCCGGCTTCGCCGCCGCGCATCGCGCACCAGGAGTCCCGATGAACGCTGGCTCTCCGCCCTCCGCCCCCACCGCGGCCCCTGCTCCTGCTGCCCCGTCATCGCTCGGCGCCGTGCCGCCGGTGGCCCCCGACGATGCCGCGGCGGCCCGGCAGCGCCGGCGCGTGGTGCGCAATGCCAAGCTGCTGACCCTGGTGGTGGTGCTGCTGCTCGGCGCCGGCGCGGCCCGCACCGTGATCAGCCGCAATGCCGATTCGCGCGCGCTGGTGGCCGGCACTGCCGAACGGGCGACGCAGTACGTGAAGACCGTCACGCCGGCCGCCGGCGGCAGCGGCCAGACGCTGGTGCTGCCAGGTACCCTGCAGGGCTACGTGCAGTCACCGATCGCGTCGCGCGCCAGCGGCTACCTGCGGCGCTGGCACAAGGACATCGGCGCGCGGGTCGCCAAGGGCGAGCTGCTGGCCGAGATCGAGACGCCGGAGATCGACCAGCAGCTCTCCCAGGCGGTCGCCGCGCGCCAGCAGATCGCCTCCAGCATGGAGCTGGCCCGCAGCACGATGGAACGCTGGGAGGCGCTGCGCAAGCGCGATGCGGTCTCCCAGCAGGAGCTCGAGGAGAGGCGTAGCAACTTCGCGCAGGCCCAGGCGAACCTGGCCGCCGCCGACGCCAACGTGCAGCGGCTGCGTCAGCTCGAGGCGTTCAAGCGCGTGACCGCGCCGTTCGCCGGCGTGATCACGCGGCGCAACGTCGACACCGGCGACCTGATCGAGGCCGGCGGCGGCAACGCCGGCCGCGCGCTGTTCCTGCTCGCGCAGACCGATCCGCTGCGCGTCTACGTGAACGTGCCGCAGTCGTATTCGCAGCTCATCAAACCGGGTCAGCAGGTCAGGGTCACGCAGTCCGAGCTGCGGGGCCAGGTGTTCACCGGCGAGGTCGCCCGCACCGCCGCGTCGCTCGACCCGGCCACCCGCACGATGCAGATCGAGGTGCTGCTGCCGAACAAGGAAGGCATCCTGCTGCCCGGCGCCTACGTGCAGGTGGCGCTGACGACGCAGGGCTCGCAGGCGCTGACCACGCCGTCGAACACGCTGCTGTTCCGCGGCGAGGGCCCGCGGGTGGCGATCGTCGATGCGCAAGGCAAGGTCCGGCTGCAGTCGGTGCGGCTGGGCCGGTATCTCGGCGACTCGGTCGAGGTGCTCGACGGGCTGACCGGCAACGAACGGCTGGTGCTGAACCCGACCGACTCGCTGGCCGATGGCGACGTGGTGTCGGTGCCGCCGCCGGCGGCGAAGAACGAGCCGGTACGCAAGGATCCTTCGTGAAGGGCGGCGCGCGACGGCCGCGGTGGGGACGGCCGATGGTGCCGTGGGCGGCGGTGCCGCGCGCTGCCCCGGCGCGGCAAGCCTCGTCGCAGCGACTCGCGGCATGCGCGTCGATCGTCGCCGCGGCCGTCATACTGGCCGCCTGCGCCACGCCGCCGCAGCCCCCGTCACCGCCGCCGCTCGACATGCCGGCCGCCTGGCGGCTGGAGGCGCCCTGGCAGGTCGGCAAGCCCTCCGACACGCTGCCCAAGGGCCCGTGGTGGCAGTCGTTCGGCGACGCCCGGCTGAACCGGCTGATCGAGCAGGCGCTGACCGGCAGCCCGACACTGGAGGTGGCCAGCGCGCGGCTCGAACAGGCGCGGCGCAACGTCGACGCCGCCGAGGCGGCGGCGCTGCCGCAGCTCGGCGCCAATGCCCGCGTGCAGCGGGCCGCGATCTCGGCGAACCGCCCGCTGACCAACTTTGCGGCGCCCAACTTCAGCACGGTGCAGAACGATTTCGCGATCGGCCTGGCCGCCAGCTACGAGCTGGACCTGTCGGGCCGCGTGCGCGCGACCCTGGCCGGCGCCCGCGCCTCGGCCGAACAGGTGGCGGCCGACTACGAGAACACCCGGCTGGTGCTGACCGCCGATCTCGCGTCGGCCTACTACAACCTCGCCGCGCTGGACATCGAGATCGACGCGGTGGCCCGCAGCATCGCGCTGCAGCGGCGGGCGCTCGAGTTCGTCAGCGAACGCCACCGGCTCGGCGCCTCGTCCGGGCTGGAACTGGCGCAGCAGCAGGCGCTGCTCGACGCGACGATGACCCAGGTCGACGTGCTGCGCCGGCAGCGCGCGCAGTTCGAGAATGCGCTGGGCACGCTGACCGGCGCCGGCGCGCCGGCCTTCACGCTGCCGCCCGAGGTGCGCGAGCTGAAGCCGCCGCCGGTGCCGCTGGGCGTGCCGTCCGACGTGCTGCAGCGCCGGCCCGACGTCGCGTCGGCCTCGCGCGCGATGGCCGCGGCCAACGCGCAGATCGGCGTCGCCAACGCGGCGTTCTATCCGAGCGTGATGCTGCAGGCAGCCTTCGGCCCCGACACCCTCGTCATGGCGTGGCTGTTCGACCTGCCGAGCGTGCTGTGGTCGATCGGCGTGTCCGCCACCCAGATGATCTACGACGGCGGCCGCACCCGCGCCAACGTCGACTTCGCGCGCGCCGGCTACCAAGCCACGGTGGCCGGCTACCGCCGCACCGTGCTGACCGCGATGCAGGAGGTGCAGGACGGCATCAGCGGGCTGGCCGCACTCGAACGCGCGACCAACCAGCAGCGCGCCGCCGTCACCAGCGCCACCCGGGTGCTGGACCTGGCCAACGCCCGCTACGAAGGCGGCGTGGCGACCTACCTCGAGGTGATCACCGCACAGCAGAGCCTGCTGACCGCCGAACGCCAGCTCGCGCAGCTCCTCGGGCAGCGGCTGCTGACCTCGGTGTTCCTGGTGAAGGCGCTGGGGGGCGGCTGGGAAGGCATGCCGGCCACCGCGGCGGCGCCTGCAATGCCGCTGACCGCCGCCGCGCCGGCCTCCTCGCCCTCCGCCACGGCCACGACGCGTGAGGCTGCCTCGACGACTGCGGCCACGGCGACCCGGATACGCTGAAGGGCGGCATGGCGGCGCCCCTGCCGTCACGCCTGCAGCGGCGGTTCCACGATGTGCGTCTCGGCGAGCTGCAGACAGGCCCAGGCCACCACCTGCACCTGCCCCGGCACCTCCCGATCGTACTGGACCCCCATCTGCTGCAGATTGCCGTCGGGATGCAACCAGGCACGCATGTCCGCGTGATAGTCGGGATGCTCGGCCATCTTCTCGTTCAGCAGATCGATGTAGTGCAGATGACTGACGACTTGCCGCATCGAATACCTCCTGAGGCTTGCGAGGCTACCGCCGTCGCCCGGCAGGCCGAAGCATGGCCTCGGCCGGCGCGGGGTTGTCATGCGGGCGACACCGGGCTTTTGCAGCGACAGGAAGGACGTGCTATAGTCTTCGGCTCCAGACGCGGGGTGGAGCAGTCTGGCAGCTCGTCGGGCTCATAACCCGAAGGTCGCAGGTTCAAATCCTGCCCCCGCAACCAATACCCGGCAAAGGCCCGATCCGCAAGGTTCGGGCCTTTCTCATTTGCGTCCCTTCCGCCGATGACCGGCGTGCCGGGAGCGCGGCGGCCGGCCGATCGCTGTGGAACCCGTCGGCTTTCCGATACGGCGCACTTAACGCCGTTTATTCCGGTCGATTTCAAACCGCTCTCTCATTGAAAGATTCAATCGGAGACCGGCTTGAAAGGCCCGCGAACCAACCCTAACTCGGCGGCACGGGCGCTCCTTGCGAGGCCTACATCGACCGTATCGCTTCTTCGAGAGGGTATGACCATGCGCACTTACGACTTTTCCCCGCTGTACCGCTCGGCCATCGGTTTCGACCGTCTGGCGAACCTGCTCGACGCCACGCTGCAGGGCGACAACCCACCCGCCTATCCGCCGTACAACATCGAGCTGGCGGGCGAGGACAGGTACCGGATCACGATGGCGGTGGCCGGCTTCGAACGATCCGAGCTGGACATCGAGGTCGAGCGCGAAAGCCTTAAGATCACCGGCCGCAAGCAGCGCGACGAAGTGCCGCGCACCTATCTGCACCGGGGCATCGCGGCGCGCGACTTCGAGCACCGCTTCCAGCTCGCCGAACATGTGAAAGTGGTCGGTGCGACCTACCAGAACGGCCTGTTGAGCGTGGATCTGGTCCGCGAGGTGCCGGAGGCGATGAAGCCGCGGCGCGTCGTGATCAACGGCTCGCCGAACATCGAGGTGCTCGACAAGGCCGCCTGACCGCCGCCGCGGATCCCACAGCCCTTGGTCGGGCTGCCTCTGATCCGGCTGCCATTGATCGGGCCGCCCCTGGCCCGTCCGATACCGGCGCCCGGACGTCCGCCGACGTCCGGGCGTCGTGACGCTCGCGCGACTGCCCTCCCCCTCTTGCAAACGCGCGCGTCTCTGACTAAATTTCGATGGCAGGTACTGCCATGGACATCTTCGCGCGCATTGCTCAGCAGGTCGCGGCGGTGGGTATGCCGCTGTACGCGGTCAGTGTCACCGCCGCCGCCCGCATCGACACGCCGGTGCTGTTGTTCCTGCACTGGCACGGTTTCCGTCGCGAGACGCCACTGCGTCTTCCCGGCGTGCCGCTGATGCCGCAGCCGGTGCCGGGTTCGGCGCTGCAGTTGAACGAGCGCTGGCACGCGTTCGAGGCGATCGACGAGGCGATGCTGGACGCCGGTTGGCAGCTCGGCGCCTGGGACGTCGAACGGGTCGAGCGCCGCGGCTGCAGCCGCGCCGGCGCCAGTGCCCGCGAGGCGCACGAATGCCGGCAGGCGTTCGGCGATTACCCCGATGCCGACACGCACCTGCTGGCCGAGGCGCCCGACCGGCCCGACCTGATGCGGCTCGCTTCCGATACCGGCTACGTGCGCTGGCAGTTCCGTCCGGTCAAGGGCGGGCTGTGGCCGGCCAACGGCGACGATGCGACGCTCGACGCCGAGGGCGGGGGCGAGCCGCCGGGTCCGGGGCGTCCGAGCAAGCCGGGCCGCGCGGATCATGCGCGCCAGTCGCGCATCTGCTACCGGCTCGGCCGCGGCGAACGCCTGGTCGTCATCGGCTCCTCTTAAGCTCCTTTCTCTTCGCCTCCGCCCTCTTGAAATCGCGCTGAACATCCCGATCTGCGCGAGCGCCTGTCCGGAAAACGCTGCAGCGTCGACCGGCCGGGCGCCTGCCGCCTGCCGCGGTCGGGCCCGCGCCCGCCGCGCGGGCGGCGCCATCCACTTCCTGATGATCTGTCACGCATGGGAGCGAACCGATGCAGATTCGACCTCTATACGAGCGGATTGTCGTCAAGCGGATCGATAACGAACGCAAGACGAACTCCGGAATCGTCCTCCCCGATTCCGCTGCCGAGAAACCCGAGCAGGGCGAAGTCCTGGCGGTCGGCAGCGGCAAGCTGCTGGAAGACGGCCGCCAGCGTCCGCTGCAACTGAAGGTCGGAGACCGGGTGCTGTTCGGCAGGTATGCCGGCCAGACGATCAAGGTCGACGGCCAGGAGCTTCTGGTGATGCGGGAGGACGAGGTGTTCGCGGTGATCGACACCGCCGCCGCATCCGGCTGGAAGAAGGCCGCCTGAACCCCAACCGCAAGGAACTACGCAACCGCAAGAAACTCAATCCGGAGAATTCGAAATGACTGCCAAAGACGTGAAGTTCCATGATCACGCCCGCAGCCGCATCGTCAGGGGCGTGGACATCCTGGCCGACGCGGTCAAGGTGACGCTGGGGCCCAAGGGCCGCAACGTCGTGCTGGAGCGCAGCTTCGGCTCGCCGCTGATCACCAAGGACGGCGTGACGGTCGCCAAGGAGATCGAGCTGAAGGACAAGTTCGAGAATCTGGGCGAGCAGATGGTCAAGCAGGTGGCCTCGAAGACCGCCG
>DAISWF010000084.1:0-19948 GCA_036826495.1 Burkholderiaceae bacterium | reverse complement strand
GCGGACGTCGCCACCCGGACCGACTTGTCGCCAGCGGCGGACTCGAGCCCTAGCTCGCGGAGGAAGTCGACGTCCGGCGGGACACCGAAGCTCTCGAGGAGCGCGATCGGCAGCCCCTCGAACGTATCGGCGTAGAGCTCGCCCGTCCATTGCCGCCAGTCCGACGGCCGGCTGAACGGCTGCCGGTCGAACTCGACGGTCAGCGACGAGCGGCGCGCCAGCGCTCCGCCATCGGCCAGCCGCAGCACGGCACGGTGATGGCGCCCGAGGTTGTCCAGCTCGACATCGATGCCGGTCAGCCGGTGCTCGCCGCCGCCGCCGGCGGCATCGACCAGCCGCAGCGAACCGCCGGACACCCGGATGTGCCGCTGCGCCATCAGCCGATCGAGCTCCGGGTGGCGCCCGTCGTCGGCGCCGGGGCCGATGTCGAAGCCGGCGACGCGCCAGCGGCCGCCGGCCCGGCGCTCGACCAGCAGCCGCGGTTCCTGCAGCTCCAGCCGGTCCAGCAGCAGCCGCCCGCCCGCCAGGTAGCGCAGCGAGAACACCAGCCGGGCACGCGGCGCCGCGGCAGCCTCTGCGCCGTCGGGTGCCGCCAGCACCAGATCGTGCAGCACGACCATCGGCCGCAGCCCGTCGAAACCGGTCTCGATCCGCGCCAGCGATACCGGCCGGCCGGCCAGCTCGCCCAGGCGCGCTTCGATCGTCGGCCGCCACAGATCCAGGTTGGGCCAGACCGCCCAGCGCAGCACCAGGTAACCGGCGGCCAGCAGGAAATACAGCCCCACCACGCCGCCGAGCACGAGCCGGCCGAGCTTGATCGCCGGCCGCGCACCGTTTTCGACTTGCGTGAACGCGAGCATCGGCAGCGTCAGAGGTGAAGAGAGCCCGCCATGCGGACTCTCGCTGGGTCGGTCGGTACAGCGGTGGCCCGGCAGGGCGACCGCCATCATCTACTATCGCATTTTGCCCGCAGGTTGCCGTGACATATCCGTCGGCGCGCCACTCGTCGCAGGCCGCGCCGGCAGCCATCGCAGCGACCGCCGGCCCGTTACCGAGAGAACGCATGGCCCCCTGTTTCAGCATACGTCTTCACGCTTGCGCCGGACTTGCGTCCGGCTACCTCCCTGTGCGGGCATGCTGGATTCGTTCACGGGTTCTCCGATGACATTCATCGCCGAGCAGCATTCCGCGTTCTTCCGGCGGTCGATCGAAGCCTGGCGGCGCCGCTCGCCGGAGCTGGACATCGCCGGCTGGCTGCAGGCGATCGTTGACCGGCCGGTGGATCCGCAGGCGCTGGACCACTGGTACCGCAGGCTGTTCGAGGCCGCCCGGGGGTCCGACGAGGCTGCCCGCACCGGCCAGGCGCTGCGCCGGACCCGATCGCTGGCGATGATGGCCATCATCGAACGCGACCTGCGCGGCGCCGCCAGCCTCGAGGAGGTCTGCGAGGCGATGACCGCGCTGGCCGAGCTGGCCACCGGCCGGGCGATGCGAACCGCCGCCGCCGAGCTCGCGCAGCGCCATGGCACGCCGCTCGATGAGGCCGGCCAGCCGCAGGACCTGCTGACCGTGGCGATGGGCAAGGGCGGCGGCTGCGAGCTGAATGTGTCGTCCGACCTCGACGTGGTGTTCGTGTTCCGCGAGGAAGGCGAAACCGCCGGCGCGCCCGACGAGCAGGGCCGCCCCACCGAACGCGGCCGGATCGCGACCAGCGAGTTCATGCACCGGCTGGCCCGCCGCACGGTCAGCCTGCTGGCCGAGAGCACCGAGGACGGTTTCGTGTTCCGCGTCGACACGCGGCTGCGGCCGTTCGGCGATTCCGGCCCGCTGGTGGTGTCGCTGTCGATGCTCGAGAACTACTTCTTCTCGCAGGGCCGCGAATGGGAGCGGTTCGCCTGGCTCAAGGGCCGGGTGATCGGCGACTCGGGACTGGCCGGCGACGCGGCGCGTGCCGGCGACGAACGGTTGCTGCAGGCGATCGTCGTGCCGTTCGTGTTCCGCCGCTATCTCGACTTCAAGGCGTTCGCGGCGATGCGCGATCTGCACGCGATGATCCGCGCCGAGGTCGGCAAGCTCGATGCGCGCCGCAACGGCAGCTACGACGTCAAGCTGGGAGCCGGCGGCATCCGCGAGATCGAGTTCACCGCGCAGCTCTTCCAGATCGTGCGCGGCGGCCGCGATCCGGGCCTGCGCGACAGGCGCACGCTGACCACCCTGCAGACGCTGGCTGCCCGCAAGCTGCTCGACGCCGACGACGTGTCGGCGCTGACCGACGCCTATCGCTTCCTGCGCCGCACCGAGCATGCGCTGCAGTACATCGAGGATGCCCAGACGCACCGGTTGCCGGCCGATCCGGCGCAGCGGGCCGCGGTGGCGGCGATGCTGGCGCTGGACGCTGCCACGTTCGAAGCAGCGCTCGAGCGGCACACCACGCGGGTCGACCGGATCTTCGGCGATCTGCTGCATGGCGAGTCCGACGATCCCGAGGATCCATCGCTGCCTCGCGCCGCACCGCACGGCGACGTACGCAACGGCAGCCGTCCCGGGAACGGCGGCAGGACAGGCAACGGTACCCGGTCCCCCAACGGCAACGGCCATCGCCGTCCCGGCGGCACGACCGCCACCGGCCAGGGCGAGCCGGCGGCCGACATCAGCCAGCTCCCCGACGATGCCAGGCGCCGCATCGAGGCGATGCGCGACAACCCGCGCTACCGCGCCGCCCGCGCCGAGACCCGGCAGGCGATCGATCAGGTGCTGACCGCCGCGATCCAGCAGGGCGCGGCCGGAGCGGCGCTGGACCGGCTGATCGATCTGCTGACGGCGGTCAGCGGCCGCGGCGCCTACGTCGCACTGCTCGCCCAGTATCCGCAGGCGCTGTCGCGCGTATTGAGGATGGTGTCGCAGGCCAAGTGGGCGGCCGACTACCTGACGCGCCACCCGATCCTGCTCGACGAGCTGCTGGACGGGCAGCTACTGGAGCCGGTCGACTACGGGCAGTGGATGCAGCAGGTGCAGGCGCAGCTCGCGCTGGCGGAGCTGCCGGGCGGCCAGCCCGACGTCGAGCGGCAGATGGACATCGTCCGCGAGGCCCACCATGCGCAGGTGTTCCGGCTGCTCGCGCAGGACCTGGAAGGACGGCACACCGTCGAGCATCTGTCGGATCTGCTGAGCGAGCTGGCCGACCGGGTGCTGGCGGTCGCGATCGAGCTGCTGTGGTCGCAGTCGCCGCAGCGCTTTCGCGAAGCGCCGAAGTTCGCCGCGATCGCCTACGGCAAGCTGGGCAGCAAGGAGCTGGGCTATGCGTCGGACCTGGATCTGGTGTTCCTGTACGACGACGACGACGAACGCGCGCCGGAGGCCTATGCCCATCTCGCGCGCAAGCTGGGCGGCTGGCTGTCGACGCGTACCGCCGCCGGGCTGCTGTTCGACATCGATCTGCGGCTGCGGCCCAACGGCAACGCCGGCCTGCTGGTCAGCACGCTGAAATCGTTCACCGAGTATCAGTTGCAGTCCGCCTGGGTGTGGGAGCACCAGGCGCTGACCCGTGCCCGCTTCGCCGCCGGCGACGCCGACGTCGGCCGCCGCTTCGAGCAGGCGCGCCGCGCGATCCTGGTGCTGCCGCGCGACCCCGCGAAGCTGCGCGAGGAGGTGATCGGCATGCGCCGCAAGATGCATGACGGACATCCGAACCGCAGCAAGCTGTTCGACCTCAAGCACGATGCCGGCGGCATGGTCGACATCGAGTTCATCGTGCAGTACCTGGTGCTGTGGCAGGGGCCGCGGCTGCCGCAGCTCCTCGACGACGCCGGCAACATCGCGCTGCTGGGCAGGGCCGCTGCCGCCAGTCTGATCCCGCAGTCATCGGCCGACGCGGTCGCCGATGCCTATCGCCGCTACCGGCAGATGCAGCATCTGCTGCGGCTGAACGACCAGCAGTACGCGCGGGTCGAGCCGGACACGGTAGCCGCCGAGCGGTCGGCGGTGGTGGCGCTGTGGAAGGAGCTGCTGGGCTAGAATCGCGCACTCGGCAGGCTGCGGACGCATGCCGGTTTCCAAGGAGCTGATCTCATGTCGATGGCCGACCGCGACGGGTTCATCTGGGTCGACGGCAAGCTGGTGCCGTGGCGCGATGCCAAATTCCACGTGCTGACGCACAGCCTGCACTACGGCATGGCGGTGTTCGAGGGCGTGCGCGCGTACCACACCGCCAACGGCACCGCCGTCTTCCGGCTGCAGGAGCACACCCGGCGCTTCTTCAACTCCGCGAAGATCTTCCAGATGCAGATCCCGTACACGTTCGACCAGATCGTCGCGGCGCAGAAGGAGACGGTCAAGGCCAACAAGCTCGACTCCTGCTACATCCGCCCGATCGCCTGGATCGGCTCCGAGAAGATGGGCGTATCGGCCAAGGGCAACACGATCCACACCTCGATCGCGGTATGGCCGTGGGGCGCCTATCTGGGCGAGGACGGCATCACCAAGGGCATTCGCGTGAAGACCTCGTCGTTCAGCCGGCATCACGTCAACGTGTCGCTGGTGCGCGCCAAGGCGAGCGGCTACTACATCAACTCGATCCTGGCCAACCAGGAGGTGACCGCCCACGGCTACGACGAGGCGCTGCTGCTCGACACCGACGGCTACGTGTCGGAAGGCTCCGGCGAGAACGTGTTCATCGTCCGCGACGGCAAGCTGTACACGCCCGATCTGGCCTCCTGCCTGGACGGCATCACCCGCGATGCGGTGATCACGATGGCCCGCGACCTCGGCATCGAGGTGATCGAGAAACGCATCACCCGCGACGAGATGTACTGCGCCGACGAGGCGTTCTTCACCGGCACCGCCGCCGAGGTCACGCCGATCCGCGAGCTCGACGACCGGCCGATCGGCGAAGGCGTGCGCGGGCCGGTGACGGCGCGGCTGCAATCGCTGTTCTTCGACGTGGTCGCCGGCAAGAACGAGAAGTACCGCCGCTGGCTGTCGTACCTGTGAGCGCAACCATGAGCGCGACCACCGAACCGAAAGCCGTGGAGCTCGACGCCAAGGACCTGCCGGCGTTCTGCCCGAACCGGCAGATGCCGGTCTGGAACCATCATCCGCGGGTGTTCCTGGACGTCGTGACCACCGGCCAGGCGATGTGTCCGTACTGCGGCACCGTCTACCGGCTGAAGCCCGGTGCCCACGTCCACGGCCACCACTGACTGACGGTATCATTTACGGATCGATGTCCCGGCGGCTCCTCCTCAAGTCCCCGGCGCCGTGAACGATTTCCGTTGACCTGGCGCCGGGCTGCGCGACAATCGGAGCGCGGAGCCGGGCTGGGCTCCTCCTGCGGCAACATCTGTCTTGCGCACTCTGGTAATCGCCCCGAACTGGATCGGTGACGCCGTGATGGCGCAGCCGCTGCTCGCGCTGCTGCGCCAGGGCGATCCCTCGGGTACCCTGGACGCCGCCGCGCCGGCCCATGTGGCGCCGGTGCTCGGCGCGATGGCCGAGGTGTCGGACGTGCTGCCGCTGCCCCACGCCCACGGCAAGCTGCAGTTGCGCGAGCGGCTGGCGGCGGCGCGGGCGCTGCGCGCGCGCCGTTATGACCGCTGCGTGATCCTGCCCAACTCGCTGAAGTCTGCGCTGATCCCGTGGCTGGCCGGCATTCCCGAGCGCATCGGCTACCGCGGCGAGGCGCGCTACCTGCTGGTGAACCGGCTGCACGATGCGCCGGCCGGCGGCGAGCGCACGCCGATGGTCGAGTTCTACGCGCGGCTGGCGTTCGAGCCCGGCCATCCGCTGCCCGCGGCGCTGCCCAACCCGGCACTGCTGCGCGACAGCGGCCGCGAGCAGTCGGCGCTGGCTCGGCACGACCTGCGCCCCGACGAGCCGCTGGTGGTGCTGTGCCCCGGCGCCGAATACGGGCCGGCCAAGCGCTGGCCGGCGCGCCACTTCGGCGCGCTGGCGGCGATGATCGCCGCCGAATGGCCCGAGGCGGCGATCGTGCTGCTGGGGTCGGCAAAGGAACGGCCGCTGGCCACCGAGATCGCCGCGCTGTCGGGCCAGCCGCTGAAGAACCTGTGCGGCGAGACGTCGCTGGCCGACGCGCTGGCGCTGATCGCCCAGGCCGGCGGCGTGGTGTCCAACGACTCGGGGCTGATGCATGTGGCCGCCGCCTACGGCCGTCCGCAGGTGGCGGTATTCGGTTCCAGCGATCCGCGCCACACGCCGCCGCGTTCGCCGCGCGCGCGGGTGGAGTGGCTGCATCTGGAGTGCAGTCCGTGTTTTCAGCGAGAATGCCCGCTGCAACACACCAACTGCCTGAACCAGATCGCCCCGGCGCGCGTGTTCGAATCGCTGCGCCGCGCGATGGGGTTCGAGACCACATCGCGTCCGCCCCGATGAGCGCCCAGCACGAGTACATCCTCACCCTGTCCTGCCCTGACACGCGCGGCATCGTCGCCGCGGTGAGCAGCTTCCTGGCCGGCCGCGACTGCAACATCGAACAATCGGCGCAGTTCGGCGACGCGCAGTCGGGCCTGTTCTTCATGCGGGTGCTGTTCGCCGGCGGCGCGCACGACGACCTGGCGCGCCTGCGGGCCGATTTCGCGCCGGTCGCCGAACGCTTCCGGATGCACTGGCAGGTGCACGACACCGCGGTCCGGCCGCGCGTGCTGCTGATGGTGTCGAAGTTCGGCCACTGCCTGAACGATCTGCTGTTCCGCCATGCGTCGGGCCAGTTGGCGATGGACGTGCCGGCGATCGTGTCGAACCACACCGAGTTCCAGCCGCTCGCGCACAGCTACCGGATCCCGTACTTCTACCTGCCGGTCACCGCGCAGAACAAGGCCGGGCAGGAAGCGCGGCTGCTCGAGCTGGTCGAACGCGAGAACATCGACCTGGTGGTGCTGGCGCGCTACATGCAGGTGCTGTCGCCGCAGGCCTGCGCGAAGCTGCGCGGCCGCGCGATCAACATCCACCACAGCTTCCTGCCGAGCTTCAAGGGCGCGCGCCCCTATGAGCAGGCGCACGATCGCGGCGTCAAGCTGATCGGCGCCACCGCGCACTACGTGACCGAAGACCTGGACGAAGGGCCGATCATCGAGCAGGACGTGGCCCGCGTCGATCATGCGATGGAGCCGGCGACGCTGGCGGCGATCGGCCGCGACGTCGAGTCGCAGGTGCTGGCGCGGGCGGTCAAGTGGCACGTCGAGAACCGGGTGCTGCTGAACGGCCATCGCACCGTGGTGTTCCGCTGAGCCCCGATCGCCATGAGCGCGCCCCCGCAGGTCACCGTCCACGACAGCGCCGACTCGGCCGAAGAGGCGTTCTACGAGGCGCTGCAGCGCGGCGACGTCGAGGGCGTGATGGCGCTGTGGGCCGACGACGACGAGGTGGTGTGCACCCATCCGGGCGGG
Organism: Burkholderiaceae bacterium; assembly: GCA_036826495.1. Lineage (GTDB taxonomy): Bacteria > Pseudomonadota > Gammaproteobacteria > Burkholderiales > Burkholderiaceae_E > DAISWF01. The sequence goes on along the minus strand of DAISWF010000084.1, from coordinate 12,548 downwards.
CCGCGGCTGGTGGGCCTTGAGCGGATCCGCGAATCATGGACCGAGATCCTCGCCGAGGGCGGCCTGGACGTTCGGCCGGGCAACGTGCGGGTGTACGGCGCCGGCACCCTGTCGGTCCACAGCCTGATCGAGCGCATCGTCGTGGTCGGCGCGCGCGGCCGCGACATCGCCGAATGCGTGGCCACCAACGTCTACACCCGGACCGCCGCCGGCTGGCGGCTGCTCGCCCATCACGCGGGCGCCTCGCCGGGCGGCGAAGAGCCCGCGCCACCGTCATCGGGCGGCGCCACACTGCATTGAGCGCAGGCCAAATCCATCGGCGCCCGGCGCAGGCGGCCGCCAGGGAGGGCCCGCAGGGCCGACCGGGCTACACCGCGCCGCTCTGGCTGCCCGGCGCCCATGCGCAGACGATCTGGCCGGCGCTGATCGCGCCGCGGCTGCCGGTGGCTTACCGGCGCGAACGCTGGGACACGCCCGACGGCGACTTCATCGACGTCGACTGGGTCGATGCACCGGCACCGGCCGGCGCGCCGCTGCTGGTGCTGTTCCACGGCCTGGAGGGCAACTCCGACAGCCACTACGCGCGCGCGCTGATGGCCGGCGCCCGCGATCGCGGCTGGGAGGCGGCGGTGCCGCATTTTCGCGGCTGCAGCGGCGAACCGAACCGGCTGGCGCGCGCCTACCACTCGGGCGACAGCGACGAGATCGACTGGATCCTGCGGCGGTTCCGCGCGCTTCGTCCGGGCGAGGCGCCGATCCATGCGGCCGGCGTATCGCTGGGCGGCAATGCGCTGCTGAAGTGGCTGGGCGAACGGGAGGAGGACGCCGGCCGCATCGTCCGCGCGGCCGCGGCGGTCTCGGCGCCGCAGGATCTGGCGGCCGGCGCGCAGGCGCTGTCGCGCGGCTTTCCGCTCGCCTACTGCACGAACTTCCTGAAGACGCTGAAGGTGAAGTCGATCGAGAAGCTCGAACGCTTTCCCGGCCTCTACGACCCCGAGCGGGTGCTGGCCTCACGCACTTTCTTCGATTTCGACGAATACGTGACCGCGCCGCTGCACGGCTTCACCGGCTGCCACGACTACTGGACCCGCTCGTCGTCGCGCCGCTTCCTGGCCGGCATCCGCGTCCCCACGCTGGTGCTGAACGCGCTGAACGATCCGTTCGTGCCGGCGCATGCGCTGGCCGGGCCGCACGAGGCGTCCCCGGCGGTGCGGCTCGACTATCCGGCCGACGGCGGCCACGTCGGCTTCGTCGGCGGCCGCTTTCCGGGCAGCATGCGCTGGCTGTCCGACCACCTGATGCACTTCTTCGATCATGGATGAGCAGGTCCGCCTGGCGATGGCCCGCTGGCCGGACGTGCCCGACGTGCACGGCTGGCTGCGGCTGGACCGGCGCGGCCACTGGTTCCTGGTCGAACGCGGCAGGCCCGGCTTCGACGAGGCCCGCGACGGCGCCGGCGGCGAGATCACCAGCGAGCAGATCCGCGACTTCATCGGCCGCAACTACGAAAGCGATCCGCAGGGCCGCTGGTACTGGCAGAACGGCCCGCAGCGGGTGTTCGTCGATCTGGACCTGGCGCCGCTGATATACCGCGTCGTCGAGCGCGACGGCGCCACCGCGCTGGTGACCCACACCGATTATCCGGTCGACGATCCGCGCGCGTTCGCGGTCGGCGACGACGGCGACCTGTTCGTGCTGACCGAGCACGGCCCCGGCGTGGTCCACGACCTGGACCTGGCGCAGCTCGACTTCGAGGAGGCCGAGGCGCCGATTGCCGGCGATGCGCCCGCTGCGCGCGATGACGCCGCCGGTCTGGCCGCTGCACACGAGGCCGACACCACTCCTGCGCACGATGCCGACGCCGATGCGCCGCCCAGCAGCACGCTGCCGGCCGATGCCGATGCGCCGGCCGGCAGCGTGCTGCTGGGCGGCCGGCGGCACCCGGTGCGGCACGGGCTCGCCGGCTGGCCGGCGTTCGATCGGCGCCCGCGTTAGAGGTCCTGTTCCGGAGGTCCGCCCCGGGCGCGCTGCAGCGAGCCCGCGCGCAAGCCGCTCAACGGGCCACCGACACCTCGACGCGGCGCGCCTCGCGCAGGTCACCGCCGCCATCGGTGACGACCGGTTTGTCGAGCCGGATCCGGTCGGCGGCCACGCCGGCCGCGAGCAGCGCATCGCGCACCTTCTGCGCCCGGTTGCGCGCGAGCTCCTGATTCAGCTCGGCCGCGCCGCGATGGTCGTGGTAGCCGGAGATGCTGAGCACCGCCGCAGGATGGGCGCGCGCGTACTCGATCGACGGCGCCAGCAGCGCCGCCGCATCGTGCGGCAACACGGCGCTGTTCACGTCGAAGTACAGCCGCGCCGTCGGGGCCGCCGGGGCCGTCGGGGCCGTCGGGGCCGCTGGGGCCGCGGATGCCGTGGGTGCCGTGGGTGCCGTGGGTGCCGCAGTGATCGTGCCGGTGACCGCGGTTCCGCCGGTTCCCGCCGCCGCGCCGCCACCCGCCGATCCGCCACCTGCCGCAGCATCACGTGCCGGCGCGCCGCCCGCCGACGTACCAGCCGCCGACGTACCAGCCGCCGGTGTACCAGCCGCCGGTGTACCGCCCGGCGAGGTACCGCTCGCCGCCGAACCGCCGCTGCCGCCGGCGGCGCGCACGGTCAGCCGGTCGACGACGGTGACGCCGGGGCCGAACAGCGTTCCGGCCGCCTTCAGACGCTCGGCACGTTCGGCCTCGTCGGCCGCCTCGCCGGTCAGCGCCACCTGCTGGCCGTCGAGCTCGATGCCGGCCGGCGTCGAGCCACCGAAGCCGGTCAGCACGCTGCCCAGATTCGGCAGCCAGTCATAGGCCGGCGCGCCGGCCTCGATGCGCAGGCGGTCGTCGACCCGCTCGGCCTGGCCGGCCACCCGCGCGGCGGTCTCCAGCAACTGCTGGTGCGTGCTCTCGTCGCGCACCACCCCCTCCAGCACCAGCCGGTCGCCGCGCCACGACACCGCGAGCCGGGCCGGCTGCGACGGCGGCGGCATCACCGTTCCGGACACCGACGGCGCCGCGCTGGCCGCCGGCCGCGAGTAGCTGGTGTAGGTCGGAAACAGGCTGCCGGTGCCCGGTGCCGCCGGCGGCGATCCCCAGGATTCGGGCAGCGGCCCGGCCCAGAAGAACAGCCAGTTGATCATCAGCGCCACGGCGACGACGAGCTTGAAGGCGTCGTAGCGGCGCACCTCGTCGCTGGTGCGCCCGTTGATGAGCTCCATCGCGCTACTCACCGCGCATCGCCGGCGCTGCCCGCCGGCGGCTGCGCCGGTTCGCCCCGGACCACCACATTGGCGTGACGACGCCAGAACATCCAGTCGATCAGCCACTCGAGAAGCCAGCCCACCAGAAGCCCGAGGCAGAAGTACGTCCACATGTGATCAGTTCCTCCAGAGCGTAACCAGTCAACGTCCGAGAATCAGCGGCCGGCGCGATCCTGCCGGTCCAGCGTGTACTGCGCCTGCAGCTCCCGGATCCGCGAATCGACCTGCGATGAGGCGTAGAAATCGAGCTTGCCCGAACGCAGTGCCAGGCGAAGCTGATCGATCGCCGCCATCCAGCCACCGAGCAGCGCGTACTCCTCGGCGGTCGCACGATGCGCCTCGCCCGCCTGACCCTGCTGGTGATAGGCCTGCGCGATCAGCCGCCAGAGCTGGGCATCGGAGCGGTAGGTGGCGAGCTGATCGCGCAGGTAGGTCACCGCGCGCGCCCCTTCGCCGGCATCGATCAGCGCCTGCGCCTGCATGTGCACCAGCGCACGCGACAGCGGAAAGCGCTGAGTGGCCGATTGCGCGATCGCCAGCGCGCCGCGTGCATCGCCCTGCTGCAGCCGGATGTCGGCGGCCAGCCGCTCGATGAACGGATGACCGGCCGGCGTGCGGCGCCGCACCTCGGCCAGCGCGCGGTCGGCGCCGGCGAAGTCGCGCTGCGCCAGCGCCGCGGTGGCGATGCCGAACCAGGCAGCCCGCTCGTCGCCGGTGGAGCGATCGCGAAGCTGGCGCTCGAACTGACCACGCGCGAGCCGCAGACCGTCGGTGTCGGTCTCGGCCAGCGCCCGCAGCTTGGCGCGCGACAACTGAAACTCGATGCTGTCGGCGCGCTGCCGATAACGGCCCTCGTCGCGGATGCGTGCCTGCATGTCGGCGATGCGCTCGGTGGTCAGCGGGTGCGACCGAACGTAAGCCGGCGCCGAGCTCTCGTAGATCCGCGAGGCCGACTGCAGCCGCCCGAAGAAAGCCACCATGCCGTTCGGATCGAAACCGCTGTCGCGCAGCATCTCGAAGCCGACCCGATCGGCCTCGCGCTCGGCATCGCGCGAGAAGCTCAGCATCATCTGCTGCTGCGCCGAGCCGCCCATCGCCATCGCGCCCATCGCCGCCTGCGGATTCGAACGCGCCGCGAGCGCCGCCAGCACCATGCCGGCCAGGGTCAGCACCGAGGTCTGCCGCTGCTGCGACAGCATTCGCGCGATGTGCCGCTGCGTGACGTGGCCGATCTCGTGCGCGAGCACCGATGCCAGCTCCGATTCGCTCTGCGCCGCGGACATCAGCCCGGTGTGCACGCCGATCATGCCGCCGGGCAGCGCGAACGCGTTGAGCGTCGAATCCTTGACCAGGAAGAACTCGAACGTGAAGCCGTTGGCGGCCGGCGTCTCGCTCAGCCGCGCGGCGAACCGGTTCAGGTATTCGGTGACCTCGACATCGTCGAGCACCGACCGGTCGCGCCGCAGATCGCGCATGATCGCCTCGCCGATGCGCCGCTCGGTCAGCGGCGACAGCTCGTCGCCGGCCGCATCGCCCAGCCGCGGCAGATTCTGCGCGGCGCTGCCCGACGAAGGCGGCGGCGCGCCGTCGCGCGTGCCGCCCGGCATGCCCGCGCCGCCGCGCAGGCCCTCCGGCCCGACCAGGCCGCCGCCGGCGCCGCCCAGCCAGCTTCCCTGGTAGGCGCCGCGGGCCGCCGCCGCATCGGACGGGTTGGAGGCCACCGGCTCCGGCTTTCCGGCGGAGCGGCGTGGGTCGCCCGACTGCCCCGCCCCGTGCAGCGGCAGCAGTCCCAGCGCCACCCCCAGCGACGCCGCGACCAGCCGCTGCGCCAACGGGCGAACGAGCGGACGGCCGGAACGCTGCCCGGACAGGAAATCGGCGGAGGTCATGTTGCTATGATAGTTGCTGCGCAAGGAGGAACATGAGCACGACGCTCACCCATTTCGACAGCGCCGGAAGCGCCCACATGGTTGACGTCGGCGACAAGGCGGTCACGCGGCGCATCGCGGTGGCCACCGGCGTGATCCGCATGTCGGCCCCGACACTCGAGCTGATCGAACGGGGCACCGCCAAGAAGGGCGACGTGCTGGGCATCGCACGCATCGCGGCGATCCAGGCGGCCAAGCGCACCGCCGACCTGATCCCGCTGTGCCATCCGATCGCGCTGACCCGGGTCGCGGTGGAACTGACGACGGAGCCGGCGACGGCCGATGCGCCGCCGGCGGTGCGCTGCACCGCGACCGTCGAATGCGAAGGCCGCACCGGCGTCGAAATGGAAGCGCTCACTTCCGTACAGATAGGCCTCCTTACCGTCTATGACATGTGCAAGGCGGTCGACCGTGCGATGGTCATCGACCAGGTCCGGCTGCTCGAGAAACACGGCGGCAAGTCAGGCTCGTTCGTCGCCGATTCGTGACCGCGCTTGCATTCCGATCCGCCCGCCCGCCCGATCGATGCTGCTGCTGAAGCTGACGCTGATCCCGGCGTCCATCCTGCTCGCCTCGCTGGCGGCGCGGCGCTTCGGCCACAACGTCGGCGGCGTCGTCTCGGGCCTGCCGCTGATCGCATCGCCGATCATCGGCCTGCTGCTGATCGAGCAGCCGAACGAGGTGGTGGCGGGCATCGCCGATGCGACGCTGACGAGCGTGCCGGCGACCTTCGTGTTCATCGTGACCTACGCGTGGCTGGCCAGGGCCGGGCTGCGCTGGTGGGGCTGCCTCGGCCTGGCGGTGGCCGCGTTCTTCGCGAGCGGCGCACTGCTGATCGGCATCGGCGCTGCGCCGGTGCTGCAGACGACGGAGCCATCATCGTCGGCACTGGCGCTGCGGTCGACACCGCCGCTATCGTCGACACCGCCGCTGTCATCGACGCTGCTGTCGTTGACGCCGCTGCTGACGCTGCTCTACCCGCTGCTGTCGCTGGCGCTGATGCCGCGCGCGGTGCCGGCCGCCCCCGGCGGCGTCGGCGTGCCGCGCAGCGAGATCGCGCTGCGGATGGCGTGCGCGCTGACGGTGGGCGCGCTGATCCTGCTGGGCGCCGGCCGGGTGCCGGCCGCGCTGAGCGGCCTGCTGCTCGCCTGGCCCGTCACCGGCAGCGTGCTGCCCAGCTTCACGCTGCCGCTGTACGGGCGTGACGCCACCGTCAATCTGCTGCGCGGCTTCGCCACCGGCCTGCTCGGCTTCGTCGCGTTCTTCAACGTGCTGCCGCTGGCACTGCGCGGCGGCCTGGATGCGGCCACCTCGTTCATCGCCTCGCTGACGGCCGCCGCGCTCGCCGGCTGGCTGCTGCACCGCTGGCGGCGCCGGCGCGACGTGCGCGCGCCGACGCGGGCGCGTTGAGCGGGCCAGGGAGGGGACAGCGCGCGCTCCGGCCTGCCCGGAACAGCCGGCTCCTCAGGGCAGCAGCACGCTGCGGCGCTTGAAGTCGGCCTCGCGAAAGGCAAGCGGCTTGAGCGCCTTCAGCATCCAGCGCCGGTCGTCGCGCCGGGCATGAAAGAAATAACGCAGCACCGGCGGCTCCGGCATCGCCGGCTCGCAACCGAGCTCCAGCAATTGTCCGCGCTCCACCAGCGGCCGTACGAAGCCTTCGGCCAGCAGGCTCAGACCCACGCCGGCGACGGTGAGCGCGGCAACCGCACTCATGCTGTTGGTGACGATCGTCCTCTGGAAGCGGATCCGGTGCTGTCTGGCCCACTGCTCGAACGCGATGGAGACGCCGGACTCGTGAGTGAGCGAGATCACCGGCGTGCGCTCGAACAGCTCCCGCGTGAGACGAGACGACGCCCCCAGCAGGCTCGGCGCCGCGGTCCAGATCATCGCCACGTCCCTCAGATGGTCGGCTTCGACCGAGGCGTTGCTGGACGGAGCCGGCACGATCGCGAAGTCGAGCTCGCCGCTGGTCACCGCGGACATCAACGGCTTGGCGAGCCCGATGTAGGGCTCGAGCGCGACCTGCGGGTGTTCCGCCCGGACGAGGGCGACGAATGCCGGCAGCCAGGTGTGGGCGACGAACTCGCCGATGCCGAAGCGGCAGACGCCCTGCAGGGTCGCCGCCGAGCCTGCGCTGCGCCGGATCTCGTCTTCGAGCTCCAGCATCCGGCCGGCGTGCTCGAGCAGCCGCTCCCCGGCCTCGGTACACCGCGCCCGCGAACCCGCGCGGTCGAAGAGCCGCTCGCCCAGATCGGTTTCGAGCTCGGCGATCCGCTTCGACAGCGACGACTGGGTCGTGTGCAGCCGCTGGGCGGCGAGTGCGAAGCTGCCGAGCACCGATGCCCAGTAGAACGCCTGCAACTGCTTGAGCGTCATGGCGAGGGGATCCTCGCACTCAGGCTTTCGGCCCCCCGCCCTCGAAAGCCTGCACCGTCGGCTCGATGCCCTGCGCGCCGACCAGGTCGCACCAGGCCGAGAAGCCGATCTGAAACGTCGCGAACCCCGCCTGCGGCAGCGTCAGCTCGACGACCTGGAGCAGCTCCTGCGCGGTCACGCCCTCGTCCATTGCCACCTTCATGTGGCTCTGAATCTGGCCGCGGGCCGCGCGCTGCAGGATCAGGCCGAAGATCGTCAGCAATTCCTTCGTGCGGCGGTCGAGCAGCCGCTCCTTGAGATAGATCTCTTCGAGGAGCTGGTTGATGCGCAGCATCACCGCATGGTCGTGGTTGACCAGGATCTTGTGATAGTCGAGCACGTACCCGCGGTCGCGGACCAACTGGTCCAGGTAGGCCTGCTTCTCTTCCGGGGTCGCCATCGGGCATCGTCTCCTTGGTGGGCGCCGCGCGTTCAATACGAGCGCGGCATGTCGAGCACGTTCTGCCCGAGAAACGCCAGAACCATGTTCGTGGACACCGGCGCCGTGCGCAGCAGGCGGGTCTCCCGCCACTTGCGCTCGATATCGTACTCGCTGGCGAAGCCGAAGCCGCCGTAGGTCTGCAGGCAGGCTTCGGCGGCGGACCAGCTCGCATCGGCGGCCAGCAGCTTCGCCATGTTCGCCTCGGCGCCGCACGGCGCTCCCGCATCGAAACGCGCGGCCGCCTTGCGCACCATCAGCTCGGCCGCCTCGACGGCGACATAGGACTGGACGATCGGGAACTGCACCGCCTGGTTCTGGCCGATCGGCCGACCGAACACCACCCGGTCCGACGCGTAGCGGCGCGCCTTCTCGATGAACCACCGCGCGTCGCCGAGCGCCTCCGAGGCCACCAGGATCCGCTCGGCATTCATTCCGTCGAGGATGTAGCGGAAGCCCTCGCCCTCGCGGCCGACCAGCGTGTCCGCGGGCACCCGCAGGTCCTCGAAGAAGACCTCGGTCGCATGATGATTGATCATCGCCTTCAGCGGACGGATCTCCAGACCCTGCCCGCGCGCCCGGTTCAGATCGATCAGGAACACCGACAAGCCGTCGGAGCGACGCTTGACCTGCTCGACCGGCGTGGTGCGCGCCAGCAGCAGCATCAGGTCGCTGTGCAGCGCGCGGCTCGTCCAGACCTTCTGGCCGTTGATCACGTAGTCGTCCCCATCGCGGCGGGCCCAGGTCCTGAGCTGCGTGGTATCCGAGCCGGTGGTCGGCTCGGTCACGCCGAAGGCCTGCAGCCGAAGCTCGCCGGTGGCGATCTTCGGAAGATAGTGGGCCTTCTGCCCGGCCGAGCCGTGACGCAGCACCGTGCCCATCGTGTACATCTGAGCATGGCAGGCGCCGGCGTTGCAGCCACTGCGATGAATGGTTTCCAGGATCACCGAGGCAGCACGCAGCGGCAGACCCGATCCGCCGTATTCGGTCGGGATCAGGCAGCCGAGGTAACCGCTTTGCGTGAGACGGTCGACGAACTCGCGCGGATAGGCGCGCTCCTCGTCGAGCCGGCGCCAGTAGCTTCCATCGAAGTCGGCGCAGATCCGGGCGATCGCGTCGCGCAGATCGGAATGGTCGTTGCCCAGGTCGACGAGGTCGGAATGCATGCGAGGTCCGTTCGGCGGTGAAGTCGGCGGGCCGCGATCCGCGCGAGGCGGCCCGCGGCAGAAAATGATCGAGCAGCGCGTTGAATGGCTGCGGCGCCTCGATGCTGGACAGATGGCCGGCCCCCGCGATCTCGGCCCAGTGCGCATCCGGCGGCCCGTCGAGCAGCTCACGCGACATCGCCGGCGCGATGAGCACATCGGCCGAACCGCTCACCACCAGCACCGGGACGCGGATTCGCGACAGCGCCGGCCGGCGGTCGGGCCGATCGGCCATGCCGAGCGTCGCCGACACCAGCGCGCTCGCCGGCTGCGACAACATCATCTGCCGCACCCGGTCGCGCACGTCCGCGTCGGCCAGTTGACCGAACAGCCGGTCGCCATACGCATCGACGATCGCCCGCGGACCCGATGCGCGCAGCGCGTTGGCGGTGGCCAGGCGGCCGGCCCGCGCCTCCTCGCTGTCCGGCGAGGCACGCGTGTTCGCCAGCACCAGCGCATCGACCCGGTCGGCTGCGCGCAGCGCGATGGACAGCGCGACATAGCCGCCCACCGACAGGCCGACGAAGCTCGCGGTGCGCACGCCGAGCCGGTCGAGCTGGTCGATGACGTCGTCGGCGTACGCGTCCATCGAGACCGCCGCACCGTCGGTGTCGGGCTCGCCGCCGAAGCCGCGCAGGTCGAGAGCGATCACGCGCCGATGGCCGCTCAGACCTTCGATCTGCGGCTGCCACAACCGCCGGTCGCAGCCGAACGCATGAAGACAGACGACCGCCGGGCCCTCGCCCCGCTCGAGCACCGCCATCAGTGCACCCTCCGTGGACGGCCGCGCACCGCGCGACCGCCTCGCAAGCCGCCGCTCATCATTCCGGCTGAATGCCGGCGGCCTTGAGCACCGTCGACCACTTCTCGATCTCCATGCGAAGGAACTCTCCGAACTCTTCCGGCGAATTGCCTACCAGATCGGTGCCTGCGAGCCGCTCCCGGACCTCGGGCAGCCGCAGCACCCTTCGCACTCCATCGGAGATCGCTTTCAGCTCGGCGGGCGGCGTCCGCGCCGGTGCCACCATGCCGGTCCAGCTATAGATCTCATAGCCCGGCACGCCGGCCTCGATCAATGTCGGCAGATCGGGCAGCAGCGGCGAACGCTTGCTTCCGGTCACCGCCAGCGCCTTGACCCTGCCCGCACGGATGTTCGGCAGCGCGGTCACCGGATTGTCGAACATCATCTGGATCTGCCCGCCGAACAGGTCGACGCTCGCGGGCCCCGCGCCGCTGTAGGGTACGTGCACCATGTCGATGTTCGCCAGCCGCTTGAGCAGCTCGCCCCCCAGGTGCGGCGACGAGCCGTTGCCCGGCGATCCGAAGTTCAGCCGGCCGGGATTGCGGCGCGCATAGTCGATCAGCTCGCCGACGCTGGCGGCCGGCACCGACGGATGCAGAAGCAGGACATTCGGCGCCGCCGTGACCATCGTGACCGGCACGAAGTCGCGCAGCGTATCGTAGGGCAGCTTGCGAATCAGCGCACCATTAACGGTGAGCGTGCCGACGGTGCCCATCAGCAGGGTGTAGCCATCCGGACGCGCCCGGGCGACGAAGTCGGTCCCCGGAACGCCCGCGCCGCCGGGCCGGTTCTCGACGACGACGCTTTGCGACCAGGCCTGCTGCAATTGCGCCGCGATCGCCCGGGCAGCCACGTCCGTCACGCCGCCCGGTGCCACCGGTACCACGATGCGCACCGTCTGGGTGGGATAGCTCCCGGCGGACTGAGCGAGCGCACGCGCGCCCGGGATCGCGCCCAGCGCGGCGCCGGCTGCAAGGCCCCCTACGAAGGACCGGCGGTGAAGAGGCCGGCTCATCGCGCACTCCGCGCGTCGACGTTCAGCAGCCGGGTCAGCGTCCGGACACTGTCGAGACGATCGAGCGACAGCACTGCGTCGAGCAGGCGGTCGACCTGCGGCGGACCGAGCCGGTCGGTCAGCCGGCGGAACTTCGCGATCACCTTGTCGGCGCTCGGTCGCAACGTCTCGCATTCGGCTCCTGCCGCGCGCAACACGCGTCCGCGGTGCCGGACCTCGACGACCACTTCATCGCCCCGTGCCGGATCGCCGATGCGCAGCTCGATGCGGGCAGCCAGCGCATTGACCGGCTCGTCGTCGAGCCGGTCGTAGAAGTCGTACTGCTCCACCGGCCGTCCGAGCAGTGCCGCCGCCGTGCAGTGGCGTGCGCTCACCACGTTCTGCAGATGATTCCGATTGGGGCCGGGATTGGTGAAGCCGGGGTTGGTGTAGGTCGCTTCCGGCGCGGTGACGACGACCGACTCGATCTCCGCAGGGTCGCCCAGCCGATGCGCCGCGGCGAGCTCGCGAGCCAGATGGATCGGCGTCTGCGTGAAGATGCAGACCGGGCATTCCTTGTAGACCACGTCCTCGATCAGGTATCGCTCGCCGAGCCCGCTGACCGCGGCCGATACCTGCTCCGTGCCGAGCGCGAAGGCCTCGTAGAAGCCCGAGGCGCCCTCGAACGCCAGCGGCGTGGCGGTGGCGCCCGCCCGCGCCAGCCCGGCCGCCGTCAGCCCGTTGCGGCAGGCGATGCCGACGTTGAGCTTCACATCCATCGTGCCGGCGACGAAGCCCGCGCCGAAGCCGGACGCGAAGACCGCCGCGCAGCCGAGCGCATTCGAAAGCTGCTCCGGCGTCAGCCGCATCGCATGACCGGCGGCTGCCGCCGCGCCGACCGCGCCGGCTACGCCGGAGGCACGGAACCGGGGCAGCATGCGGGGACCGCCAAGGTACGCGCGGCCGGTGATTTCGTAGCCGGCCACGAGCGCGGCGATCAGCTCGCGCCCGGACGCATCGCGTTCCTCGGCCACCGCGAGCGCGGCCGGCAGCACCAGCGCGCACGGATGCGATTTCTCCAGGAAGTCGTCGCGACTGCTGCCGTTGACCAGCGTCGCGTTCACGAACGCGGCGTCGACTGCGGGAAGCCGCCTGGCATAGCCGATCACGGTGCTCGGGCCCGGCTGGCCGCCGGCGAAGGCGAGCACGGTCTCGGGTACCGGCAGACCATGCGCATCGATCGCGGTCGCCAGGCCGTCCAGGATGCGGATCTTCGCCCGATCGACGATCGCCGCCGGCAGCGTCTCGAAGCGCGTCTCGTCGATGAACGTGGCCCAGCGCCGGCTGACCGTCGCGTCGGCGGCGGCATGGTCGTCGTGCGGCGGTACGGCCTGCACGCTCAGGGTCTTCTGCATCGTCTCCTCCTCGTCGTGCGGATCCCGTCGGGATGATCAGCCGCAGACACGTCTCAGC
>DAISWF010000083.1:16412-20093 GCA_036826495.1 Burkholderiaceae bacterium | reverse complement strand
GTTCACGTTCCAGAACAAGCGCTCGATCGTCAACCAGCGGCAGATCGGCACCGATACCGAGTCGCTGCAGGTGGCGCTGCGAAACGCCATGCGCCAGGCGCCCGACTGCATCCTGATCGGCGAGATCCGCGACACCGAGACGATGGGTTCGGCGCTGGCCTATGCGCAGTCGGGCCACCTGGTGATGGCCACCCTGCACGCCAACAATGCCCACAACGCGCTGAACCGGATCATCAACTTCTACACGCCGGAGAACCGGCGGGTGCTGTTGAACGACCTGGCGGCGACCTTGAAGGCGGTGATCTCCCAGCGGCTGGTGCGGGCGGCCGACGGCGGCCGGGTGCCGGCGGTGGAGATGCTGCTGAACACCCGCCACATCTCCGAGCTGATCGAGCAGGGCCGTCTGTCGGAGATCAAGGATGCGATGGAGAAGAGCCTGGCGGTCGGCTCGCAGACCTTCGAGCAGCATCTGGTGGCGATGGTGCGCGAGCGGCGCATCTCGCGCGACGATGCGCTGGCCAACTCCGATTCGCCGACCAATCTGCTGTGGCTGCTGGAGAACTCCGAATCCGACGTGATCGCGCCGGCCAAGGTCGCGCCGCCGTCGCTGGGGGTGCCCGAGAAGCCGCCGTCCAAGGATCCCGAAGGGCCGTCGTTCTCCGAGTTCCTGCTGAACATCTGATCCGCCCGCATGCCCGACCCCGTCATCTACGGCATAGATACCTGCGACACGGTGCGCAAGGCGCGGCAGTGGCTGAAGGCGCATGCCATCGACCACCGCTTCCACGATTTCCGGCGCGACGGGCTGGGCGCCGACATGCTGGCACGCTGGCTGACCCACGTGCCCTGGGACGCGCTGCTGAACCGCCGCGGCCTGACCTGGCGCAAGCTGGATGACGGCCTGCGCAGCCGGGTCGTCGACCAGCCCAGCGCCGTCGAGCTGATGCTGCGCGAGCCGACCCTGATCAAGCGGCCGGTGCTCGAGCACGGCGAGCGGCTGCTGGTGGGGTTCTCCGACGCGCTGTACGCGTCACTGCTGGCCAGCGGGCGCGCTTGAAAGCCGCTCGGGCGGCCGATCTCCAGAGCCGGATTTGAGAGCTGACCCGAGAGCCGGTCGCGCATTGCCCGGCCGCCATGAGGCACGGGCCGAGCTGCGGCGTCTGCGCGACCTGCTGCGCTACGCAGTCAGCCGCTTCGAGGCTGCCGGCCTGGCTTACGGCCAGGGCACCGACAACAGCCACGACGAGGCGGTCTGGCTGCTGCTGTGGGCACTGCATCTGCCGCCGCAGCGGCTCGAACCCTATCTCGACGCCCGGCTGACCGGTGCCGAGATCGACACGATCCTGACCTTGATCGACCGGCGCTGCGACGAGCGCCTGCCGGCCGCCTATCTGACCGGCGAGGCCTGGCTGCACGGCCTGCGTTTCGCCAGCGACGCCCGCGCACTGATACCCCGCTCGCTGATCGCCGATGCGCTGGCCGGCGGCCCGGACGGTGGTCTGAGCGACTGGCTGGCGGAGCCGCCGGCGACCGTGCTCGACCTGTGCACCGGCGGCGGCAGCCTGGCGGTGCTGGCCGCGCTGCGTTACCCCGAGGCCCGCGTGATCGCGGCCGACCTCAGCGACGACGCGTTGGCGCTGGCCCGCGAAAATCTGGCGCTGCACGGGGTCGCCGATCGGGTGACGCTGGCGCGCGGCGACCTGTTCGAGGCGGTCGGCGGCCAACCCGCCATACGTGAACGCGGCGTCGATGCGCGCCCTGCCCGCCGAGTTCCTGGCCGAGCCGCAGGCGGCGCTGGCCGGCGGCGACGACGGCATGGATCTGGTCCGCCGCATCGTCGGCCAGGCTGCCGCGCACCTGTCGCGCGACGGTGGCCTGCTGCTGGAGATCGGCCACGAGGCGGCGCATTTCGAGGCGGCCTTCCCGAAGCTCGAGTTCGCCTGGCTGCCGGTGCCGGCCGGCGACGATCAGCTCGCATGGGTGACGCGCGCGCAGCTCGCCGGGCGCCGCTGAGTGGCCAATGAGCGGTAACGAGTCCCCGATGCGCCCCCGATGCGCCATCGATGAGCCGCCGATGACCGGCCGATGATCCGTCTGCGCAACATCACGCTGCGGCGCGGGCCGGTGGCGCTGCTGGCCGATGCCAGCGCCACCTTGTCGCACGGCGAACGGGTGGCGCTGGTCGGCCCCAACGGCAGCGGCAAGAGCTCGCTGCTAGCGGTGCTGGCCGACGAGCTGGTGCTCGACGGCGGCGACATCGACAGGCCGCCGATGCGGGTGATGAAGCTCGAGCAGTCCACGCCCGGCGGCGACCGGCCGGCCTGGCGGCAGGTGCTGATGGCCGATGCGACGCTGATGGCGGCCGAGGCGGCGCTGACGACGGCGGAGGCAGCGCTGGTGGCGGCCGAGGCAGCGCCGCAGACGGGAGAGCCGGCGCCGCAGACGGCCGAGCCGGCCGGGGGTCTGGCACTGGCCGAAGCACACGACCGCTGGGACGAGGCCGGCGGGCACACCGCGCGGGCGCGGGTCGGCGAGCTGCTGGCCGGCCTGGGGTTCTCCGCCGAACAGGTCGAGCAGCCGGTCGACCGGCTGTCCGGGGGCTGGCGGATGCGGCTGAACCTCGCCCGCGCGCTCTTCGTGCCGAGCGATCTGCTGCTGCTCGACGAACCGACCAACCATCTGGATCTCGATGCGATCGTCTGGCTCGAACGCTGGCTGCGCCGCTACGAGGGCACGGCGCTGGTGGTCTCGCACGATCGCGACTTCCTCGACCGGGTGGCCGACGCCACGCTCAGCATCGAGGACGACAAGCTGGTGCGCTACAGCGGCGGCTACAGCGCGTTCGAGAGCCAGCGGGCGCAGCGCCAGGAGCACCTGGCCAAGGCGGCGGCCAGCCAGGCGCAGCGGATCGCCCACCTGACCTCGTTCATCGAACGGTTCCGCGCGAAGGCGACCAAGGCCCGGCAGGCGCAGAGCCGCATGAAGGCGCTGGAGAAGCTGGTGGCGATCGCGCCGGCGCGCGAGCAGCGCGGCGTCGATTTCTCGCTGCCGGAAGTCGACGATGCGCCCGATCCGCTGATCCTCGTCAGCGGGCTGGCGTGCGGCTATCCGAGCGGCGAGGCGCTGCCGGATGACGCGGCGGCGCCCGGCGCGGGGGCCACCGGGCCACGGGTCATCCTGTCCGGCGTGTCGCTGACGGTGGGCCGCAGTGCGCGGATCGGTTTGCTGGGGCGCAACGGCGCCGGCAAATCGACATTGATCCGCACGCTGGTCGGCGACCTGCCGGCGCTCGCCGGCGAAGTACGGCGCGCACGGTCGCTGCGCATCGGCTACTTCGCCCAGCATGCGGTCGAGGCGCTGCGGGCCGATGAATCGCCGCTGGCGATGCTCAGACGGCTGCGGCCCGACGACACCGAGGCGCTGCTGCGCAGCGAGCTGGGCCGCTTCGGTTTCTCCGGCGACGACGCGACACGGCCGATCGGCCCGATGTCCGGCGGCGCCGACCTGCCATGCGTGTCAGGCAGGCGGCGAGGCGCGGGGGCGCTCTTCCCTCCGTGCGCCCGATCGTGTAACAGACCGGCAACTGACGCGCCGGGCTTTTGGTCGTGGCGCGAACATGATGGATTCCATGCAGACGGTTCTCATTGTCATTCACCTCATGGTGGTGCTCGCGCTCATCGG
>DAISWF010000083.1:0-16402 GCA_036826495.1 Burkholderiaceae bacterium | reverse complement strand
CGGCCCGATGTCCGGCGGCGAGAAGTCGCGGCTGGTGCTGTCGACGATCGTCCATGCCCGCCCGCATGTGCTGATCCTCGACGAGCCGACCAACCATCTCGATGCAGCGACCCGCGACACGCTGACCGATGCGCTGGCCGATTTCGAAGGCGCGCTGCTGCTGGTCAGCCACGACCGCTACCTGATGCGGGCGACGGTGGACACGCTGATGCTGGTGCACGACGGCCGGCTCGACGAGTTCGACGGCGATCTGGACGACTACCTGCAGTTCCTGCAGCGCCAGCCGGCCGGACAGACCGGCAGTCACGCGGCCCGCGGAACCTCGGGGACGGCCGCGGACGCTGCGGCCATGACCTCTGCGGGACGCACGGCCGCAGCGGCGGCAACCGAGGCAGGCGGCGCAGGCGCTGCCACCGCCGAGCTGCGGGGCGCATCGATCGATCCGCAAGCCAACGATCGCCGGCAGGCCCGCCGCGACAACGCCGCGCGCCGCCAGCGGATCGCCGAGCGGCTGAAACCGATCGATGCCGAGATCCGCCGGATCGAAGCGGAGCTGGCCGAGGTCGAGCAGGAACTGACCCGGGTGAGCGCCGAGCTGGCCGACCCGGCGATCTACCGCGACAACCGTCGCGCGTCGGAAACCGGACGATTGCGCGCCGAGCTGCAGCGGCGCAAGGACGACGCCGAATCGCGTTGGCTGGAGGCCAGCGAACGCCGCGAGCAGGTCGAACGCGAGGATTGACGGCGGCGAGGGATGAACGGCACGGCGGCGCTGCCTGCGCGATCGGCCGGCCGCCGAGTGCCCTCCCCGACTCCCTCCAGCCCGAACGGAGACTCCGATGTCCTGCATTCCCCGCCGTCACCTCCGCGAGGTGGCGTGATGGCCGGCCCCTTCAACCGGATCGGCGTGGCCGGCGCCGGCGCGATGGGCCGCGGCATCGCCCAGCTCTATGCCCAGGCGGGTTTCCCGGTGGTGCTGTTCGACACCCAGCCGGCCGCCGTCGAATCGGCTTTCGGGCAGCTCAGGAAGACCTTCGGCATGTTGGCCGAGAAGGGGCGGATGAGCGCCGCGCAGGCCGACGCCGCGGTGGCCGCGGTGCAGCCCGCCGCCGACATCGGCGGCCTGGCCGGCTGTGATCTGGTGATCGAGGCGATCATCGAGCGGCTGGACATCAAGCGCGCGTTCTTCGGCGAGCTCGAGGCGGTGCTGGCCGCCGACGCGGTGATCGCCAGCAACACCTCGTCGCTGTCGATCACCGCGCTGGCCGCGGCGTGCCGTCATCCGCAGCGGATCGCCGGCTACCATTTCTTCAACCCGGTGCCGCTGATGAAGGTGGTCGAGGTGGTCGCCGCGCCGCGCACCGAGCCCGCGGTGATCGACCGGCTGGTCGAGCTCGCCCGGATCGCCGGCCACACGCCGGTGGTGGCGGCCGACACGCCGGGCTTCATCGTCAACCATGCCGGCCGCGCGTTCGGCACCGAGGCGCTGCGGCTGAGCGGCGAAGGCGTTGCGCCCTTCGCCACCGTCGACCGGATCATGCGCGAGCAGGTCGATTTCGGCGGCCAGGGCTTCAAGCTCGGCCCCTTCGAGCTGATGGACCTGACCGGCCTGGATGTGTCGCATCCGGTGATGGAATCGATCTATCGTCAGTACTACGAGGAGCCGCGCTACCGGCCGTCGGTGATCGGCGCGCAGCGGGTCGCGGCCGGCCTCCATGGCCGCAAGACCGGCGAAGGGTTCTATCGGCACACCGCCGAAGGTCAGCAGACGCCGGCCGAGCCCGCGGTGCCGCGGGTCGCCACGCTGCCCAGGGTCTGGGTCGCGCCGGGGCCGATGCAGGCGGCGGTGCGCGAGCTGGTCGGCGGCTGCGGCGGCGTCGTCGACACCGGCGAGCGGCCCGCAGACGGCTCGCTGATCGTCGTCACGCCGCTCGGGCTGGACGCGACCACCGCGACGCTGGATGCCGGCCTCGATGCCCGGCGGGTCGTCGCGCTCGACACGCTGTTCCCGTTCGGCGCGCGCGCCTGCAAGCGCCGGGTCGTGATGACGACGCCGGCGACCGGCGACGAGTTCCGCGACGCCGCCCACGCACTGTTCGCCGGCGACGGCGTCAAGGTCAGCGTGATCGCCGACAGCCCCGGATTCGTCGCGCAGCGGATCGTCGCGATGATCGTCGCGATCGGCTGCGACATCGCGCAGCAATCGATCGCCACGCAGGCCGACATCGACGCCGCGGTGCGCCTGGGCCTCGGCTATCCGAAGGGGCCGCTGGCGATGGGCGATCACCTGGGGCCGGCACGGGTCATGGAACTGCTGGCCAACATCCATCGCGTGACCGGCGATCCGCGCTACCGGCCATGCCTGTGGCTGCAGCGGCGCGCCCGGCTCGGGCTGCCGCTGGCCGCGCCGGCGGCGAGCTGATCCGCCGGACCCACCACAGCAATCGGGAATCACCGTGACACAAGCACAAGACTACGTCGGAACGATGGAAGTCGCCGACCGCCAGCGTTTCGACGTCGCCGCGCTGGAGGACTACCTGCGCAGCCGGCTGCCCGACTTCAAGGGGCCGCTCCGGGTCGAGCAGTTCAAGGGCGGTCAGTCGAACCCGACGTTCAAGCTGCAGACCGCGGACCGCAGCTACGTGATGCGCGCCAAGCCCGGCCCGGTGGCCAGGCTGCTGCCGTCGGCCCATGCGATCGAGCGCGAGTTCCGCGTGCTCAAGGCACTGAGCGGCACCGACGTGCCGGTGGCCGAGGTCTACTGCCTGTGCGAGGACGAATCGGTGATCGGCCGGGCGTTCTACGTGATGGAGTTCGTCGACGGCCGGGTGCTGTGGGACCAGTCGCTGCCGGGCATGGACAAGGCCCGGCGGGCCGCCGTCTACGACGAGATGAACCGGGTGATCGCCGCGCTGCACAGCGTCGACTACAAGGCCGTGGGCCTGACCGACTACGGCCGGCAGGGCGAGTACCTGGCCCGCCAGATCGGCCGCTGGACCAAGCAGTACAAGATGTCGGAGACGCAGAAGATCGATGCGATGGACCGGCTGATCGAATGGCTGCCGGCCCAGATCCCCGCCAACGACGAGACCACCATCGTGCACGGCGACTATCGGCTGGACAACCTGATCTTCCATCCGACCGAGCCGCGCATCCTGGCGATTCTCGACTGGGAGCTGTCGACCCTGGGCCACCCGCTGGCCGACTTCTCGTACCACTGCATGTCGTTCCACATCGAACCGGGACAGTTCCGCGGCATCAAGGGCATCGATCATGCGGCGCTGGGCATCCCGACCGAACAGGCATACATCGACGCCTACTGCCGGCGCACCGGCCGGGCCGGCGTCGATCACTGGGATTTCTACCTCGCCTACAACATGTTCCGGCTGGCGGCGATCCTGCAGGGGATCATGAAGCGGGTCATCGACGGCACCGCGTCGAACCAGGCCGGCGCGCAGGAAGGCGCGCGGGTGCGGCCGCTGGCCGAGCTCGGCTGGCAGATCGCGCAGCGGGTGCGCTGAGGACGGCGGGATTCGTTCTTGCGCTGCCCGAATGCGCCGGCCAGGGCGCCGGCAGGCGGGGCGTGCCGGAAGCGCCGGCGCCTACTGCAGCGGTTCCTTGAGCGCCTTGGGCAGCGGGAACGAGAACACCTCGATGCCCTCTTCCTCGAGATCGGCCGCCTGCTCGCGGCTGGCGGTGCCGCGGATGCCGCGGGCCGGCGCCTCGTGATAGTGGATGCGGCGCGCCTCATCGGCGAACCGGTCACCGACATCCTCGGTGTTGCCGATGATGTGCCGCGCCATCTTCATCCACAGCGCCTGCATCTGCTCGGCGGTGGGCGCGGCGCCCGGCGGCGTGCCGGTGCCGGGCCCGCGCGACTCTGTCACCGCAGGCGGCTGCGCGGCCGACAGGTTCAGCCGCGGGGCCGCCGGCATCTTGCGGATCGCCTTGCTGGCGCACATCGGGCATTCGATCAGGCCCTGAGCGAGCTGGCGATCGTAGTCGTCGGCCGACGAGAACCAGCCCTCGAACGGATGATCATGCTCGCAGGCCAGATTGAATACTTTCATGAAATCCTTATCCTCGGCCCCGTGATTCTAAGCGTTTTTGCTACGGCATCGATGGTGAAGATTCGATGAAGGAACCTACGATCCTGCCGGTCGATGATTGTGTGAAACAATTCGACACGTTCGACGCGATCCTCGACGCGCGAAGTCCGTCGGAATTCCGGCTGGACCATCTGCCCGGCGCCCGCAACACCCCGGTGCTCGACGACGAGCAGCGGGCGATGATCGGCACGTTGTACCGGCAGTCGGCGTTCGAGGCGAAGCGGCGCGGCGCGGCGCTGGTCGCGCGCAACATCGCCGACATCGTCGATGCGCTGCCGTCCGGGCTGACCCGCGAATGGCGGCCGCTGGTGTACTGCTGGCGCGGCGGCAACCGGTCGGGCGCGCTGGCGACGGTGCTCGCGCGGATCGGCTTTCGCGTCAACGTGCTCGAAGGCGGTTATCGTGAATTCCGCCGGCTGGTCGTCGCCGAGCTGCAGGAGCTGCCGCAGCGGCTGCGCTTCCGCGTGCTGGCCGGCCGCACCGGCAGCGGCAAGAGCGTGCTGCTGCAGCGGCTGGCGGCGCTGGGCGCACAGGTGCTGGATCTGGAACGGATCGCCTGCCACCGCGGCTCGGTGCTGGGCGGGGTGCCGGCCGAACCGCAGCCGGCGCAGAAGCTGTTCGATTCGCGGATCTGGCAGACGCTGCGCGGCTTCGATCCGCAGCGGCCGGTCTATGTCGAGTCCGAGAGCAAGAAGATCGGCCAGAACCATCTGCCCGATGCACTGCTGGACCGCATCCGCGCGGCCGACTGCATCCGGCTGCAGACCGATGACCAGGTGCGGATCGCGCTGCTCGCCGCCGACTACCGCCATTTCATCGACGACCCGCAGCTTCTGTGGCCGCAGCTCGACTGCCTGGTCGACCTGCACGGGCGCGCCCGCATCGCCGAATGGAAGGCACTGGCCGCCGGCGGGCGCTGGGCCGAGTTCATCGTCGCGATGCTGCACGGGCACTACGACCCGGCGTACGACCGGTCGATGAAGCGCAACTTCGGGCGGCTGCCGCAGGCGTTCGAGCTGACCCTGGCGGGCGCGGATCCGGACTCGGTCGATCTGGCCGCCCGCACGATCATCGCGTCCGAAGCCCGGGCAGCCGAAACGAGCGTCAGCGAGCGTCCGGCTTGACCGCGATCGCCGCCAGATTGCGCTTGACGTCGGAGCGGGCCTTGACCTCGCTCAGGTAATCGCCGAGGTCCTGCTGCGCGTACATCTGGGCGAGCTGGCGCTGCATCTGCGGCCGACGTTCGGCGATCTCCGCTTCGGTGGGCGGCGTGACCTTCAGCAGCTCGTAGATGCCGTAGCCGCCGCCGACGTCGGCACCGACGAAGGCCGGCAGCTTGTCGGCCGGCGCACGGAACACCGCGTCGAGCGCGGCGGGCTGCAGCAGCGTATTGCCGCTGCGCTTGACCGGCCTGGCGTCGCCGAAGCCGGCCGGCGCCGCACCGCCCTGCAGCTCCTTCAGCTTCGCCTCGCCGGCGGCGCGGGCCAGCTTGCCGGACTCCCTCGCGATGATTCGCTGGCGCACGTCGGCCTCGACCGACTCGAACGGTTTGCGCTCGGCTGCATGGTGTTCGACGACCCGCGCCGACACCAGCGTGTTGGGCGCGATCTCGATCGCTTCGGTGTTGCGCTTGTTCTTCAGCGACTCGTCGGAGAACAGCGCCGACAGCAACCGTGCATTGGCCAGCGGCGACTTGGGGTCCGCGCCGGGCACGCCGTTGCGGCCGACGTCGTCGACGGTGACGATCTTGAGCTTGAAGCGGTCGGCAGCCGGCTTCAGGCTGTCGGGCTGCTCGTAGACCATGTTGGTGAACGCCTCGGCGTTCTTGGCGAACTCGCGCGCGCCCTCCTCGTTCCTGAATGCCTGCTCGATCTCGCCCTTGACCGCGTCGAACGGCTGCTCGGTAGCCGGCCTGATGTCGGTGAGCTTGATCACGTGGTAGCCGAACTCGGATTCGACGACGTCGCTGATCGCGCCCTTCTGCAGCGCGAACGCCGCATCGGCGAACGGCTTGACCATCATGTCGCGGGCGAAGAAGCCGAGGTCGCCGCCGCCGGGCGCCGAGCCGCTGTCCTGCGACTGCGCCTTGGCCAGCGCCGCGAAGTCGGCGCCTGCGCGCGCCTGCTTCAGCACCTCCTCGGCCTTCGCCCGCGCCGTCTCGCGGGTCTTGGCATCGGCCGACTTGCCGGCGTTGAACAGGATGTGACTGGCGCGGCGCTGCTCCGGCGTCGTGTAGCGCGCCTTGTTCTGTTCGTAGTAGTCCCTGATCTTCTGCGCGTCGAGCTGGATCTGCGCGGCCGACGCGGCGCTGTCCAGCACCAGATACTCGACCTTCGCGCGTTCGGGCGTCTCGAACAGCCGCGCGTTGTCGTCGTAGAACTTCTTCAGCTCCTCGGCGGTGGGCTTGATCTGCGCGGCGTACTGCTCGGGCCTGAACAGCAGCTCGCGCACTTCGCGGGTCTGCTCCTGCAGCAGCAGCACCCGGTCGACCACCTGCTGCGGCACGATGCTCGACTGGGTGATCGATTCCGGCAGCGCCTGCAGCGCCAGCTCGTTGCGCATCTGCGCCTCGAACATCGTCTCGGTCATGTTCTGCGCCGACAGCATCGCGCGGTAGCGCTCGTAGTCGAACGAGCCGTCAGGCTTCTTCAGTCCCGGAATGCCGCCGATCATGTCGCGCAGCCGGTCGTCGGACACGCTGAGGCGGTGGCGCGAGGCCTCGATCAGCATCGCCTTCTGCGCGATCAGCCCGTCGAGCACCTCGGCGCGCGCCGCGTCGGTGTCGAGCATCCGCGCATCGATCTGCGCACCCAGCATCTGGCGCAGGTTCTCGAGCTGCTGGCGCTGCGCCTGCTCGAACTCCTGCCGGCTGATCTTCTGGCCGCTCACCGAGGCCACGTCGTCGGACCCGCCCCAGAAACCCTGGTAGCCGGAGATGCCGAAGAACACGAACGCGGGAAGGATCAGCAGCAGCAGGATCGCCTGCAGCAGCCGCTGGTGTTTGCGGATCGAATCGAACATGTTGACGCCCCCGGGGATACGACGGAACGGCACCCGCCACGGTGCGGCGGATTCTATCGTTGCGGCGGTTGCCAGCGCAAATCGGCACCGCCGGCGAGCAAATGCGATTCACGTATGAGCAAAGCATATCAATGCATAAAGAGCCGTCGCACCCGCGCGCTATGCTTTCGGGCCACCCTGAAACCCGAGGAGCGAACCCATGACGACTGCGGACACCGACCGGCCCGTTGACAATGGCGTCAACGTCACCGCGCTCTTCGGAGCCCAGGAAGCGTTGAAGCAGGCGCCCGAGGCCGCGCAGTTCAAATGGCGGGCGAAGGTCGAATGGGTCAACGGCACGCACAGTCGCTCCACCGTCGACGGATTCTACGGGCTGGGGGCGGAGCACAAGCACAAGTCGACGTTCGAATTCGAGGCCGACCATCCCCAGGTGTTCGCCGCCGAGGACCGGGGCGCCACGCCGGTGGAGCTGGTGCTGGCGGGGCTCGCGAGCTGTCTGACCGCCGGCGTGGCCGCGGTGGCCCAGGCGCGCAAGGTGCAATTGCGCTCGGTGTCGGCGACGCTCGAGGCCGGCATGGACATCCGCGGCATCCTGGGCGTGGACGAGGACGTCCGCAACGGCTTCGACGGCATCAAGGTGACCTACCGGATCGATGCCGACGCCTCGCCCGAGGACATCCGCGCGATCGTCGCGCAGTCGCAGAAGCGCTCGGCGGTCTACGACATCCTGACGAATCCGACCAACGTCACCGTCGACGTGGTCTAGCTCCCGGCCGCTCCCGAGAAGTTCCTCACGTCCCGATGCGTACGACTGCCGTCGTCATCGGTGCCGGCCAGGCCGGCCTGGCGATGAGCTGGTGGCTCGCCGCCCGCTCGATCGATCACGTGGTGCTCGAGCGTGGCGAGATCGCCAACACCTGGCGCACCGAGCGGTGGCCGTCGCTGACGCTGCTGACTCCGAACTGGCAGAGCCGGCTGCCGGGTTTCGGCTACGCGGGCAGCGCGCCCGACGGCTTCCGGACGCTGCCGGAGACGGTCGGCTTCCTGGAACGCTACGCCGCCTCGTTCTCGCCGCCGCTGTTCACGCGCTGCCCGGTGGACGGCGTGCGGCGACTGGCCGACGGCTACGAGGTGGCTACGCCGCGCGGAACCTGGCATGCCAGGGTCGTCGTGCTGGCCACCGGCGCGTTCAACCGGCCGCAGGTGCCGGCGCTCGCCGCGTCGGTTCCGCCGGATGTCACCCAGCTCACGCCGGCAGACTACCGGAGCCCGTCGCAATTGCCGGCGGGAGGCGTACTGATCGTCGGTGCGGCCGCATCGGGCGCGCAGCTCGCCGACGAGATCCGGCGTTCCGGGCGGGCCGTGACGCTCGCGGTCGGTGAGCATGCCCGGGCGGTCCGTACCTACCGCGGCCGGGACCTCCAGTGGTGGATGGATGAGTCGGGCCTGAACGACGAACGTTTCGATCAGGTCGAGAATCTGCAGCGCGCCCGCGCCCTGCCCTCGTTCCAGCTTGCCGGATACTCCGATCGGCGCGACATCGATCTGAACGCGCTGACGGCGCTCGGCGTGAACATCGTCGGCCGGCTGGCGGGATTCGTCGACGGCAAGGCGCTGCTGTCGGGGTCGCTGCGCAACGTCTGCGAGCTGGCAGATCTCAAGCTGAACCGGCTGCTCCGGACGTTCGATCAGTGGTCCGCCGACCGCGACATCGATGCCGCGCTGGAGCCGCCGCATCGTCCCGAGCCCACGCGGGTAGCGGCTTCACCGCCGCTGTCGCTGCATTTCGAGCGCAGCGGCATACGCACGATCGTCTGGGCAACCGGCTTTCGTCCGGACTATTCATGGCTGCAGGTGCCGGTCACCGATGCCAAGGGCCGCATCCGGCACGAGGGTGGCGTCGTCACCGGATCGCCGGGGCTGTACGTCCTCGGCCTGCCGTTCCTGCGCCGGCGCAAGTCGAGCCTGATCGACGGCGCGGGCGACGATGCCCGCGACCTGAGCGACCATGTCGCGGCCTACGTCGGCGCCCGCGTCGGCACTGGCACGGGGGGCGTGGCGGCTTCCTGATCCGTTCGCTCGACGACCCCCGGCGGGACTCACCCCGCCTGCCAGCCGGCGCGGCGCTGCGCGCGCAGACGCCGTTCCACCTCCGTGCATGCCGTCTTCAGCAGACTCGCGATCGTGCGGACATGCGCCGCCGTCATCCGCTGTGCCAGCGCGGCAACGCTGAGCGCGCCGATCGCCTGACCCATGCTGTCGCGAAACGGGTGGCCGACGGCGGTCACGCCCAGGTTGATCGTGCCTTTGATCAGCGCATAGCCGCGCTCGCCGGTCGCCGCGCAGGCCTGCGTCACCGCCTCGCCGTCCAGGCGGCCGAACGGCGGCAGACTGGGGGCCACCCGCTCGATGATCTCGGTCCGCTCCTCGTCGCCCAGCGCCGCCAGGATCGCCAGACCACCGGCGCCGACGCCGAGCGGACGCCGGCTGCCCACCTCCAGCACCAGCGCGCGGATCGGAAACGAACCTTCGTGCCGGTGCATGCACACCGCATCGAAGCCGCTGCGCATGATCAGGTAGATCGTGTCCTCGGTGGCCTTGGCCAGCGCCTCCATCGACGGCTCGCACAGATCGCGGATGTCGTACATCGTCGAGCCGGCAATGCCCAGCTCGAACGCCAGCGGCCCCAGGCGGTAGCGCCGCAGCTCGGGGTGACGATCGACCAGCCGCTCGGCACCGAGCTGCTGCAGCACGCGATGGACCGACGGATGCGGCAGGTCCGCGCGCGCGGCGATCTCGGTCAGCGGCAGCCCGCGCGGGCCGGCCGTCGCGAGCAGCTTCAGCAGCAGCACGCCGCGCTTCAGCGTGCCGGTATCGGTTGCGGATGACATGTTCGATCGGAGAACAAACGCGACATCGGAATGATCGCCCGCAGGCCCTGCGGTCACCCATTAGATCATGCATGCCCGCAGGGGCCGGCGTCGGCTGCGCCGAAGCCCGCGAAGTCATGTCCACATAACGAACAAACCGGGGACAGCTCGCTGCTCGCACTTTACAGTCCGAGCCGGTGACGCGACCGGGCCCCGGCATCGCGGGCATCGGGATCGAGCAGGAACGCATGAACCCACGAACGTTGAACGGCAAGGTCGCCATCGTCACCGGCGGCAGCAGCGGCATCGGCGCGGCCTGCGCGCGGGCACTGGCCGCCGAGGGCGCACGGGTGGTGGTCGGCTACCACGGCGGTCGGGAACGGGCCGAGGCGCTGGTCGCCGGGCTGCCCGGCGCCGGCCATGCGGCCACCGCGATCGCGCTGGAGGACACCGGTGCCCATCCGCGGCTGGCCGACTGGGTCGCGACCGAGATGGGGCGGGCCGACATCCTCGTCAATTCCGCCGGCTACACCCGCCGGATTCCGCACGACGACCTCGAGCGGATGGATGTTGCGCTGTTCAACCAGCTTCTGGCCGCCAATGCCGGCGGGCCGTTCTCGATCATCCGCGCGCTGCTGCCGCTGCTGCGCGCGAGCGGCGACGGCCTGGTGGTCAACATCTCGTCGGTGTCGGCGATCACCGGTTCGGGCAGCAACATCGCCTATTGCGCGGCCAAGGCGGCGCTGGACACCCTGACGATGTCGCTGGCGCGCGCCTTCGGCCCGCAGGTGCGTTTCCTCAGCGTGTCGCCGGCCGCGGTCGACACCGGTTTCGTCGAAGGCCGCAGCCGCGACGAGCTGCAGAAGAAAGCGGCGCAGACGCCGCTCGGCCGCGTCGTCTCGCCCGAGGACGTCGCCGGCGCGGTGCTGGCCTGCGCGACGCACCTGCGCACCGCCACCGGCACGCGCATCGTCATCGACGGAGGGCACACGCTGTGATCGCCCCGGTTCCCGCCTGAGCCGCAAGCCGTTCAGCAACCCATTCAAGGAGACCTGTGATGCTCTGCAAGAAACTGCACCACGCCGCCTTCCGCTGCCGGGACGCGGCCGAAACCGTGAGGTTCTACACCGAGGTGCTGGGCCTGAAGTTCACGCACGCGATGGGCGAGGACCATGTGCCGTCCACCGGCAAGTACAGCCCGCACGTGCACATCTTCTTCGAGATGGAGGATGGCAGCCATATCGCGTTCTTCGAGTGCCCGCAGGACGAAGGCGAGCTGTCCGGGCGCGATCCCGGCACACCGGGCTGGATCCAGCACTTCGCGTTCGAGGTCGAGAGCGAGGCGGTGCTGATGCAGGCGAAGAAGGATCTGGAGGCCAAGGGCCTGGCGGTGGTCGGGCCGACCAATCACGACGACTTCATCACGTCGATCTACTTCTTCGACCCGTCGGGCCACCGGCTGGAGCTGACCGCGCGGACCTGCCACGACCCGGCGCGGCTGCAGTCGTTCGTCGACGAAGCGCCGAAGGTGCTGGCGCTGTGGGAGCAGACCCACGACTGGTCGCAGCGCGAGAAGGTGTTCGGGGCGAAAGAAGGGTACGTGCGCCAATGACCATCGCAACGTCCGACGGCCGCCGATCTCGCGACCGATCCCGCCGCCGGTTCGTGCTGACCGCGGCCGCCGCGACCGCGGTCGCCGCCCTGCCCGCCGCCCGCGCCCAGTCCAGCTATCCGACGCGGCCCGTCATGCTGATCCACGGTTTCGGCGCCGGCGGCAATGCCGACGTCGTGGCCCGGCTGATCGGCCGCAAGCTGCAGGACACGCTCGGCCAGCCGGTGGTCATCGAGATCAAGAGCGGCGCCGGCGGCTCGATCGCCTCCGCCCAGGTGGCCAAGGCCGCGCCGGACGGCTACAGCCTGGTGATGCTGACCGGCGCGCACACGGTGTCGGCCGCGCTGCGCAAGAACCTGCCGTACGACCCGGTCAAGGACTTCGCGTTCATCTCGACCGTGTCGGCATTCCCGTTCGTCGTCGGCGTGCGCGCCGAGCACCCGGCCCAGACCCTGGCGCAGTTGCTGGAAGCCGCCCGCAAGGACCGGATCACCTTCTCGTCGGTCGGCGTCGGGTCCACGCAGCACATGGTCGGCGAGCTGCTGGGCGCGACCGCCAAGGCGCAGCTCCTCCACGTGCCCTACCGCGGCGGCGGCGCGCCGATCCAGGCGGTGCTGGGCGGCGAGGTGGACCTGCTGTGCGACACGCTGACGGTGGCGACGCCGCATATCAAGTCCGGGCGCCTGCGGGCGCTGGCGGTGACCAGCGCGCAGCCCTGGCCTTCGCTGCCGGGCGTGCCGCCGGTGTCGGCCACGCTGCCCGGTTTCGAGGTGCGCTCGTGGCTCGGCCTGGCTGCGCCGGCCGGCACGCCCGAGCCGATCGTGCAGCGTCTGAACGCCGACGTGCGGGCGGCGCTGCAGAGCCAGGACGTCCAGCAGGCGCTGGCCAACGTCGGCAGCATCGCCTCGCCCGGCACGCCGCAGGCGATGCAGGAGATGGTGCAGTCGGAGATCGCGCGCTGGGGCGGCGTGATCGCCAGCCGCGGCATCACCGTCGAATGATCACCGGAGCCGGTAACGAGATGCTGGACATCGTCGGATTGTCGGGAAGCCTGCGGGCCGGGTCGTTCAACTCGATGGCGCTGCGGCTGGCGGGCCGCAGCATGCCGGCGGGCATGACGCTGGAGGTGCTCGAATGGAGCCGGGTGCCGCCGTTCGATGCCGACGTGCTGGCCGCAGGGATGCCGCTGGAGGTGGCCACGCTGCGGGATCGCATCCGCCGCGCCGACGGCCTGGTCATCGCGACCCCCGAATACAACTTCTCGATCCCCGGCATGCTGAAGAACCTGCTCGACTGGCTGTCGCGCGGCGAGGACCAGCCGCTGGCCGGCAAGCCGGTGGCGATCCTGTCGGCCGCCACCGGGCCGCTCGGCGGCGCCCGCGTTCAATACGATCTGCGCCGCGTGCTGCTGTTCGTCAACTCGATGGTGCTGGTCAAGCCCGAGGTGTTCATCGGGCAGGCGGCGACCAAGTTCGCTGCCGACGGCGAATGCACCGATGCGTCGACCCGCGCGTTCGTGTCCGCGCAGATGCAGTCGTTCGCGCGCTGGATCGGGCAGGTTCGCGCGATCGACGGCGGGCGGAGCTGAAGCGACCCTCCATGTCCGGAACGCAGCAGGCGATGAGCGACGACGCGCCGGATGCCGGCATGCTGGATGCCGACGTGCTGGTCGCCGGCTACGGCCCCAGCGGCGCGACGATCGCGGCGCTGCTCGCGCGGCGCGGCTGGCGCGTCGTCGTCGTCGAGCAGGCCGCCACGATCTACGACAAGCCACGCGCGATCACCGCCGATCAGGAGGCGCTGCGCATCTTCCAGGAGATCGGCATCGCCGACGAGGTGGCGGCCACGTCCACGCCGCATCCCGGCACCGACTTCATCGGCCTGACGGGTCAGGCCATCAAGCACTTCTACCCGGCGCCGCCGCCCGATCCGCTGGGCTGGACGCCGAGCTTCATGTTCGTGCAGCCCGAGCTCGAGGCGACGCTGCGGCGCGCGGTCGGCCGCCTGGGCAACGTGCAGACCTTGCTCGAGCATCAGTTGCTCGAAGTGACACAGGATGAAGGCGGCGTGCACGGTGTGGAGGCGCGCGTGCGCCGGCTCGCCGACGATGTCATCGTCACCCTGCGTGCGCGCTATCTCGTCGCCGCCGACGGCGCCAGCAGCATCGTGCGCAGGCAGCTCACGCCCGCGATCGAGGATCTCGCCTTCGACGAATGGTGGGTCGTCGTCGACGCCTGGATCCGCGGCCCGGTGCAGCTTCCGCCGCGCTGCGTGCAGTACTGCAGGCCGTCGCGCCCGGGCACCTACATCGTCGGCCCCGGCGTGCTGCGGCGCTGGGAGATCAAGCTGCTGCCGCACGAAGCACCGCAGGACTTCGAAAGCCACGAGGCGGTGTGGCGCGTGCTCGGCGATTTCGTCGACACCAGCGCGCTGGAGCACTGCCGCACGGCGATCTACCGCTTCCATGCGCTGGTGGTCCAGCAGTGGCGGCACGGCCGCGTGTTCCTGATGGGCGATGCCGCGCACCAGATGCCGCCGTTCCTCGGCCAGGGCCTGTGCGCCGGCGTGCGCGATGCCTTCAATCTCGCGTGGAAGCTCGACGCGGTGATGCGCGGGCAGGCTTCGCCGCGGCTGCTCGACAGCTATACCGACGAACGCAAGCGCCATGTACGCACGGTGGTCGGGCACGCGAAGGAGTTCGGCCTCATCATCGGCGAGCTCGATGCCGAGTCGGCGCGCGAACGCGACCGCCGGCTCGGCGCCGAGCTGGCCGCCGGCCGCGCCGAGACGATCCGCCAGCGCTTCATCCCCGGCCTGGAAACCGGCCTCATCGATCGCGACACGAACGGTCTGCCCGCTGCGGGCGCCGGTGACCTGCTGGTCCAGCCCTGGGTGCGTGACGGCAACGGGCCCTGGCAGCGGCTGGACGACCTGACCGGCCCGCGCTTCCTGATCGCGGCGAATTCGCCGGCGGTGCTCGACGCCGCCGACGATGCGCTGCGTGCACAGTGGGCGGCATTGGACGGGCGGTGGATGGCTCTGCGTCCATCCGGCGCCGCCGACACGGCGCACGACGCGCTGCTGGTCGAGGAGCGCGACGGCCTGCTCGGCGGCTGGCTCGCCGAGCGCGGCGCCGTGGCGCTGGTCGCGCGGCCCGATCGCTATGTCTACGGCATCGCCCGTTCGACCGTCGAGCTGCAGCGCCTGGTGCGCGAGCTCGCCGCCGCGCTGCACGACTGATTTCGCCACTGCTGCGGCAGCCTGCAGCCGAGCAGGCGCATGGAAGGCTCCATGCCCGCCGGCGTCGTCAGACGGATCAGGCGGCCTGCGGGTCGGCCCGCCAGCCGCTCATCAGCGCGGCCGGCCGGTGCAACGCGCAGTCGGGCTGCAGCGGGCCCCAAAGCGAAAGAGCCACCCGAAGGTGACTCTTTCCGATTCCAGGCTGTGTTCCTGAAAGCATCGTTCTTGGCGGAGTGGACGGGACTCGAACCCGCGACCCCCGGCGTGACAGGCCGGTATTCTAACCGACTGAACTACCACTCCATCGGTTTGAAACTACATCGATCATCGTGCCGACACTGCGATCAGGCCACCGGTCTTTGCCGGTTTGCTGGTGGGTGCTGAGAGGCTCGAACTCCCGACCTACGCCTTGTAAGGGCGCCGCTCTACCAACTGAGCTAAGCACCCGTTCCGATCACTTCTCAGGCCCCGATCAGTGCTGCCCGGGACTTGGTGTTTGCTCAATGACTGAAGCCAAAGATTATAGCAGCATCTGAAAGATGCGAGCAACTTTGCCGCATCAGTTGATGGCGTCCTTCAACGCCTTGCCGGGACGGAACTTCGGTACCTTGGCGGCCTTGATGCGGATCGGCGCACCGGTGCGCGGGTTGCGCCCGCTGCGGGCCGCGCGCTTGCCGACCACGAAAGTGCCGAAACCGACGAGGGTGACGGTGCCGTTCTTCTTCAACGTGGTTTTGATCGCCCCAACGAGCGCATCGAGCGCCCGGCCGGCAGCGGCCTTCGAGATGTCGGCCTGCTTTGCGACATGGTCGATCAAGTCCGTCTTGTTCACGCTTGGACCCCCCTCGTACTCGTGTAGGTGGAAAAAGTAAGAGCGCGGCCGTAGCCGCGCGACTGAATGATCGGTTCGGGAGTGGTGCTGAGCCGAATCAGGGGGGCTATTTAATCCCCCGGAAAGCCTTGTGTCAAGCCGCTTTCCGGGCGATCAGCAGCCCCCCGCACGGGGTGCGATCAATGCGTGATCACGTCGGAATCACCGCTCTTCGAGGGCGCAGGCGCGGCCGACTTCTCGGCCGCCTGATCCTCTTCGGGCAGCGCTTCGAAAGCCCGTTCCAGCGCGACCTCCAGCACGCGATCGATCCATTTGACCGGCACGATCTCGAGCTTGTTCTTCACGTTGTCGGGAATCTCCGCGAGGTCCTTGACGTTCTCCTCGGGGATCAGCACCGTCTTGATGCCGCCGCGATGCGCGGCCAGCAGCTTCTCCTTCAAGCCGCCGATCGCCAGCACCTCGCCACGCAGCGTGATCTCGCCGGTCATCGCCACGTCGGCTCGCACCGGAATGCCCGTAAGCACGGACACGAGCGCGGTGGTCATCGCGATGCCGGCGCTGGGCCCGTCCTTCGGCGTCGCACCCTCGGGCACGTGGATGTGGATGTCGGACTTCTCGTGGAAGTCGGCCTTGACGCCGAGCCGCTGCGCGCGGCGGCGCACGACCGTCATCGCCGCCTTGATCGACTCCTGCATCACGTCGCCGAGCTTGCCGGTGA
>DAISWF010000082.1:0-20396 GCA_036826495.1 Burkholderiaceae bacterium | reverse complement strand
GCTGGAACACCTTGCCCCAGACGTCCCCGGTGCTGCCCAGCACCCCCCGGACGAACTGCGAGCCGCGGTCATCGGCCGGCTGGCCCTGCCGCGGCTGCGCCTGTTCCACCGGCACGCCGACGTCCCCGCCGCCGCCCAGCACGCCGAGCAGGGTCAGCGGATTGATGCCCAGCACCCAGCCGATGATCAGCGCGATGACGATCGTGCCGACGCCGATGCCGCCGCGGCCGATCGGCAGCCCGAAGCCGCCCCCGCCGCCGGAACCGCGACGATCCTCGACGTTGCCGCTCTCACGTTCACCTTCCCAGCGCATGGCCGTCTCCCCAGTCCGGATGGCGATGATAGCCTGAGACGAGCCGCGCAAGGCCGGCCGCCCCCGGTCGCGTCGCGCCGTCAGCCGTGCCCGGCCGGCGCCGCCTGCGACGCTCTGCGCTTCATCAGCACCGCCCGCAGCCACAGCGCCAGCAGCGCGGTCGCGGCCGCGTAGGCGACGAACAGCGCGATGAAGCCGGCCCGCTCGACGATCGTCGAGGCCACCGTCACGCCGATCGACTGCCCGAGGAAGTAGCACGCTGCGAACATCGCCATGCCGGTCGCGCGCTGCGTGGCCGACAACTGCGTGCCATGGGTCTGCAGCGTGTTGTGCATCGCATAGAAGCCGACGCCCATCAGCAGGCTGGCCAGCGCACCCGCCAGCCAGCCGGGCGCCAGCGCCATCACCAGCAGCCCGCCCGCCAGCGACAGGCCGCCGGCGAACGCCAGACCGTGATCGCCCAGCCGCCGCAGCAGCCGGACGGCCAGGCTGGTATAGATCAGGCCGCCGATCGCGAACACCGCCGCGATCAGCCCGGCCACGGTCAGCGACAGGCCGTCGCGCTGGTGCAGCCAGGTCGGAATGAACGCGGTCGCGCCGAACACCACCATGCCCTCGGCGGCGACGATCGCCAGCACCGTGCGCACCCAGCGGTCGGCGGTGAGCTCGCGGTACGGCGCGAACCAGCCTTGCCCCGTGATGCGCGCCGCCGGCTCCGGCTCGCGGCCCCGGCGCACCTGCCGCAGCAAGGTCGCGCCGGCCGCCAGGAACACCAGCGCCAGCACGCCGAACGCCGCCCGCCAGCCGACCGTGTCGGCCATCACCCCGCCGATCAACTGGCCGAGGATCGCGCCCAGGATCGAGCCGCTGAGGAACCGTGCGAGCACCGGCTGGCGCCGCTCGAACGGCACCACGTCGCCGATCCAGGCGAACGACAGCGGGATGATCGCCGCCGCGATCACGCCCGACGCCAGCCGCCCGGCGATCAGCCAGCGCAGCGACGGCGCCAGCGCGCAGGCCAGCGAGGTCAGCGACGCCGCCGCCGTCGCGATGCCGATCAGCCGCAGCTTGCCGACCCGGTCGCCGAGCGGCCCGTAGACGATCTGCAGTCCGCCGTAGGCGATCGAGAAGAATGCGATGACCGCCGACACCTCCGGCAGCCCGACCGCGAAATCCGCCGCCATCCGCGGCAGCATCGGATCGCAGACCCGCATCGACGCCGAGCTCGCGAACGCGGCGACCGACAGCAGCAGGATGATGCGAGAGGGATCGGCGGGCTGCGCGGGGGAGGTGTCGGTCGGCTGCGCAGGCATTGAAGGAGTGGTGGGCCGTGCTGGGCTCGAACCAGCGACCAAAGGATTATGCGTACCACTTCGGCTTTCGCCGCCCGTTTCCGGTTCGTGGTCTGGACTCTGTCTTGCCTTTCGGCCTTCCCGTCGAGTCTCTACACGTTCTCCCCTCACGCCTGCACGGAAGGGAGCTTCGCTCGGCGTTGGCATGGCGCGATCGCGCCTGAGCGTTCACCGATTTTGAGAAGTTCTACGCCAGGGCAGAGTGAACTTGCCCTGGGCAACCCGCGTGGATCGCCCCATACGCCCGGCGGAGGCCGCGGCGCTTAGGGGTTCTCCGTCAAGTCCTCTGCTCTGACCAACTGAGCTAACGGCCCACAGCGGCGCATTATTGCACGCCGTGTTCGGCGGGCCGCGTTGTGAGCTCGCTGTCGATGGCCGAAACGCACCGACACGGG
The DNA here is from genome assembly GCA_036826495.1 of Burkholderiaceae bacterium. GTDB lineage: Bacteria > Pseudomonadota > Gammaproteobacteria > Burkholderiales > Burkholderiaceae_E > DAISWF01. The sequence continues at coordinate 18,336 of DAISWF010000082.1, read as the reverse complement.
GCGGATTCTCGAGGCTATATGACCGAAATCGGCGCGATGCGCACTATCATGGTTCTTTCAGCACCTTGATGGTTCGACTAATCGTGCAAAATCCCGGGTTCGTCCGGTCACCGCCCCTTCAGGAACCCCCAGGAACCACGATGAGATACACGTCGAGCCACGACTTCCTTGCCCATGTCGAGCGCAACAATCCGGGGCAGCCCGAATTCCTGCAGGCCGTCACCGAGGTGATCGACAGTCTGTGGCCGTACATCGCCCGCCATCCCCGCTATGCCGAGCACGGGCTGCTCGAGCGGCTGGTCGAGCCCGAGCGGGTGATCATGTTCCGCGTGTCCTGGATCAACGATCACGGCGACGTGCAGGTCAACCGCGGCTACCGGATCCAGCATAGCCTGGCCATCGGCCCGTACAAGGGCGGGCTGAGGTTCCATCCGTCGGTCAATCTGTCGATCCTGAAGTTCCTGGCGTTCGAGCAGACCTTCAAGAACGCGCTGACGACCTTGCCGATGGGCGGCGGCAAGGGCGGCTCCGATTTCGATCCGAAGGGCAAGAGCCCGGGCGAGGTGATGCGCTTCTGCCAGGCCTTCGTCACCGAGCTGTTCCGCCACGTGGGCGCCGACACCGACGTGCCGGCCGGCGACATCGGCGTGGGCGGCCGCGAGGTCGGCTTCATGGCCGGCATGATGAAGAAGCTGACGAACCGCGCCGACTGCGTGTTCACCGGCAAGGGCATGTCGTTCGGCGGATCGCTGATCCGCCCGGAAGCCACCGGCTACGGCACCGTCTACTTCGCCCAGGAGATGCTGAAGCAGAAGGGCCTGGACCTGCAGGGCCTGCGCGTCGGCGTGTCCGGTTCGGGCAACGTCGCCCAGTACGCGGTCGAGAAGGCGATGGCGCTGGGCGCCAAGGTCGTCACCGTGTCGGACTCGAGCGGCACCGTCGTCGACGAGGAAGGGTTTTCGCCCGCCAAGCTGGCCGAGCTGATGGAGGTCAAGAACCATCTGTACGGCCGCGTCAACGACTATGCCAGGCGCGTAGGCGTCCGCTTCCACGAAGGCGTGCGCCCCTGGAAGGTGCCGGTGGACGTGGCACTGCCCTGCGCGACCCAGAACGAGCTGGATGCCGAGGATGCCCAGGCGCTGGTCAGGAGCGGCGTCAAGTGCGTGGCCGAAGGCGCCAACATGCCTTCGACGCTGGAAGCGGTGAAGGTGTTCGAGGAATGCCGCGTGCTGTTCGCTCCCGGCAAGGCCAGCAACGCCGGCGGCGTCGCCACCTCGGGCCTGGAGATGAGCCAGAACGCGATGCGCCTGTCCTGGCCCCGCGACGAGGTCGACGGCCGGCTCTACGACATCATGCGCAGCATCCACGAAGCCTGCCTGGAGCACGGCCGCCGTGCCGACGGCAGCATCAGCTACGTCGACGGCGCCAACGTCGCCGGTTTCGTCAAGGTGGCGGATGCGATGCTGGCGCAGGGGGTGGTTTGACGGGGCATTTCGGCACCTGCGTACAATGCGCCCACTGCGCAGCGGCCCACGGGCCGGCGGGCCCCGAGGACCATTGCATGCATCTGAACGAAAAGCTGCTGTTCCTGTATTCCTGGTTGCGCAATCCCTGGCAGGTCGGGGCGATGATGCCCTCGGGGCGGGCGCTCGCCGAACGGATCGCGATGCAGATCGATCCGCGCGGCGGGCCGGTGATCGAGCTGGGGCCCGGCACCGGATCGTTCACCCGGGCGATGCTGGCGCGCGGGCTGCCCGAGCACCGGCTGGCGCTGATCGAGACCGACCCCGCGTTCGCCCGGCTGCTGCGGGCCCGTTACCCGGCCGCCCGGCTCCACACGATGGACGCCGCCCATCTGTCGCAGGTCGGCCCGCTGTTCGGCGACGAACGGGCCGGCGCGGTCGTCAGCGGGCTGCCGCTGCTGAGTCTGCCCGCCAGCAAGGTGCTGGCCATCCTCGAAGCGGTGTTCGAATCGCAGCTCCACCCGGACGGCAGCTTCATCCAGTTCAGCTACGGCTTCCGCTTCCCGGTGCCGTCCGCGACGATGCGGGCGCTGGGGCTGGAGGTGTCGCGGCGCGGCCTGGTGGTCGCGAACCTGCCGCCGGCGTTCATCTATTCGGTGCGCCGGCGCACCGAGCCGTACCGTGGCCGCGTTCCGGAGCGCTACCTGCACCGGCCGCTGCGGCGTCTGTCGTTCGGCGGGCTGATCGGCTCGCAGAGCCGGCACGACTGACCGGCTCGCGTATCCGTCAGGCGGTGGCGGCCAGCGTGCCGGACGACGTCGTGTCCGCCGACAGCGACTGGTATCTCGCGATCAGCGCCGCGAAACGGGCTGCCAGCGGCTCGGCGGTGCGGCTGCCTGCGTCGCTGGCGGACGTGCCGCTGCCGGTGGCCTGCGACAGCAGCGATTTCAGCTCGTCGCTGCTGACCGAGCCGTCGCCGTTGCCGTCGAGCTGACTGAACAGGCTGTCGGCATCGATCGCGGCGGCCGGGTCGGTCGGCGGCGGCCGGCCGAACGCGCGCATGCCATCCAGCCGTTCGTTCATCGCCTGCTCGCGCGCCTCGAACGCGGTCTGCACCTGGTCGCGGGTCAGCGTGCCGTCGGTGCTGCCCAGGTCGGACAGCATCGCGTCGGCCATGCCGTCCGGATCCTCGACACCCTTGTCGGCCAGCACCGCGGAGATCTCGGCCTTGTCGATCGTGCCGCTGCCGTCGGTGTCGAAATCGGCGGTGAACTGCTCGGTCATCTCGGCTGCGTCCGGCGGTGGGGGCGGCGGTCTCATGCCACCCATCCCGCCCATGCCGCCCATGCCGCCCGTCCGGGACATGCCCGGCGACGACATCGGACCGTAAGCCAACGAGGAAGAAACGGAACTGATCATTTGACGACTCCATTCGGATAGACCGGCGCACGATCGCGCAGCGGTCCATCCAGCCTCGCGCGGGCGTATGTCGGGCGGATATCCGAGCGTCGCGGAACCGACACAATCGGCTCGCCAGGCGATATGCGGGAGAAGGCGGCCGCTGATCCGGCGGTCGCAGTGGGGGCCGCGCAACGGCATGCGGCGGGTGCCCGGCTCCTCAGCCGCCGGTCGCCGGGAAGCGCAGCTTCGCGCGCAGGCCGCCCCGCGGCAGATTCTCCAGGGTCAGCTCGCCGCCGTTGCGCTGCGCGATCTCGCGGGCGATGTACAGGCCGAGGCCGGTGCCGACGGAGGTGCGGGTGATCACGCCGTCGAGCCGGACGAACGGTTCGAACATCTGATCCTTGCGGGTTTCGTCGACGCCGGGGCCGGCGTCGTCGATCGTGACGACCGTGTGCCGGCCCTCGCGCTGCACGGTGACGTCGGCCTGCAGGCCGTAGCGGATCGCATTGTCCAGCAGGTTGGTCAGGCAGCGGCGGATCGCCAGCGGCTGCACCCGGACGATCGCGCTGCTGCCGCTGATCGTCGCCGGCCGGCCCAGTTCGCGCAGGTCCTCGACCAGTGCCTCGGCGAGTGCGTACAGGTCCAGCGCCTGACGCGGCTCGGGGTCGGCTTCGTCGCGCAGATACTGCAGCACCGAATCGATCATCGCGTTCATCTCGGCGATGTCCTGCTCGCAGCGCTTCGTGTTGGCATCGTCGGGCAGGTTCTCGAGCCGCAGCCGGATGCGGGTCAGCGGCGTGCGCAGGTCGTGCGACACCGCGGCCAGGAAGCGGGTGCGTTCGGCGAACTGGTGGCGCAGCCGGTCGCGCATCTCGTTGAACAACCGCGCGGCCTGCCGGACCTCGACCGGGCCGCTGTCCTCGGCGATCGGCGGCGAATCGAGCGAGGTGCCCAGCGATTCGGCGGCGCGCGAGAAGCGCGAGATCGGTTCGACCAGCCAGCGCGCGCCCCACCAGGCGGCGACGGTGATCACGATGCCGCGCACCAGCAGGTCCAGCAAGGTCAGCCACAGCATGTGCCGGCCGCGCGGCGGCAGCGGCCGCGGCGGCCCGTCGAACCGGCGCTCGCCGGGCGCACGATCGAAGCGCGACCCGTCGCCACCGGCCGGCGGACGGTCGAACGAGCGCGGCGCGTCGCCCGAGCGGGGTGTTTCGCCTGAGGGGGGCGCTTCGCCCGAGCGGGGCGCATCGCCCTGGCGCATCTCGCCCGCGCGCTCGCCGGGCCGCGGCATCTCGCTCGTCCCGCGGCCCTCCGCGGCGCTGCGCGGTTCTTCGAAGCGCGGCTTCGGCGGCGGGCCGCCGGCGATCGGCGGCCCGCCGTACGGGAACAGCCCGACCCCCACCCAGTCGAACGTCGCCCGGCCCAGCAGGTGCGCGGCGACCAGCGCGACCCACAGCAGCACGAACAGCCGCCGGAACAGCGTATCGGCGAACAGCCGCTTCATGAGGTGATCACGGCGTCGAACAGATAGCCTTCGCCGCGTACCGTGCGGATGAGCTGCGGGTCGCGCGGCGAGTCGCCGAGCTTCTGGCGCAGCCGCGACACCGCCAGGTCGATGCTGCGGTCGATCACGTCGACATTGGGTCCGCGGATCAGGTCCAGCAACTGATCGCGCGACAGCACGCGCCGCGGATGCGAGACGAACGCATCGAGCAGCCGGAACTCGGCACCCGACAGCGGCACCACCACGCGCTCGGGCGACAGGAGTTGGCGCGAGATGCGGTCCAGCGTCCAGTCCTTGAAGCGCAGCGTGTTGGCCGCGGCCGGCTGGTTGACCGCGCCGCCGGTGACCCGCCGACGGATCGCATTGATCCGCGCGACCAGCTCGCGCGGCTCGAACGGCTTGGCCAGGTAGTCGTCGGCGCCCAGCTCCAGCCCGAGCACCCGGCTCATCGGATCGCCGCGCGCCGTCAGCATGATCACCGGCACCGATGAGTGGCCGCGCAACCAGCGGCACAGCGACAGGCCGTCCTCGCCCGGCAGCATCAGGTCCAGCACGACGACGTCGAACGATTCCTGGGTCAGCGCGCGCCGCATCTGCTCGCCGTCGGCCACGCCGGTGGCCGGCAGCCCGAAGCGGCCCAGGTAGTCGACGACCAGGTTGCGGATCTCCGGGTCGTCGTCGACCACCAGACAACGGGTCATCGAGGGCTCCTTCACGTTCGCCCCGGCCGGCCGCCCGCCGGCCGCCAGGGCTGGCATCTCATCGTGACCCCTCATCATGAACCTTGTGTCGAACGGATGCGTACGGCATTGTCCGATGCGAACATGTCGCTCGTTGTGCGCCGATGTGTCGGTTCCGACAAACTGAACAGGACACCAGCCCGGCATGGTAGTTTCACGGCGGAAAGAGGAGAGCCCCGAGAATGAAGATCCGCATCGTCGGCGGTGGGCCGGCCGGTCTGTATTTCGCGATCCTGATGAAGCAGGCGTACGCCGACTGGGACGTGGTCGTCCACGAACGCGGCCCGCGCGATGCGACCTGGGGCTTCGGCGTCGTGTTCTCCGACCGCGCGCTGGAGTTCCTGAGCGCCGACGACCCGGGGATGTACGACTACCTGACGCCGGCGATGCAGACCTGGAACGATCTGACGATCGTCCATTCCGGCGTGCGCATCCCGATCGGCGGCAACGGCTTCGCATCGATCGGCCGGCTGCGGCTGCTGAACCTGCTGCACGAGCGGGCGCTGGCGCACGGCGTGCGGATCGCGTTCGAATCCGACGTCACGGCGCTCGCGCAGCTCGGCCCGGTCGATCTGGTGGTTGCCGCCGATGGCGCATTCTCGTGGCTGCGGCAGGCGCACGAGGCCGCATTCGGCACCCGCGTGCAATGGGGCACGAACCCGTTCGTGTGGTACGGCACCACCAGGCCGTTCGACACGCTGACCCTGACCTTCCGCACCAGCGAGCACGGCGTGTTCTGCGCGCACCACTATCGCTATGCGCCCGACATGAGCACCTTCCTCGTCGAAACCGATGCAGCGACGTTCGAGCGTGCCGGCTTCGATTCGATGGACGAGGCGGCGACGCTGCGCTATTGCGAACGGGTGTTCGCGCCCGACCTCGACGGCCATCCGCTGCTGTCGAACCGCTCGCACTGGCGCCGCTTCCCGGCGGTATGGAACACCCGGTGGAGCACGCCGCTGCCCGACGGCGGCCGGCTGGTGCTGCTGGGCGACGCGCTGCGCACCGCGCACTTCTCGATCGGCTCGGGCACCCGGCTGGCGATGGAGGATGCGCTTGCGCTGGGCACCGCGATCGCCGCCCACCCGGGCCGGCTGGACGATGCGCTTGCGCAGTTCCAGGCGGTGCGCGAGCCGCCGATGAAGAAGCTGTGGGACGCCGCCAACGTCAGCCTGCGCTGGTATGAAACGATGGGCGATCTGATGGCGCTCGATCCGTACGAGTTCGCCTATCGCTACATGACCCGCAGCGGCCGCGTCGACCATGCGAACCTGAAGCGGCGCGACCCGGTGCTGGCCGCCGCGTACGAGAAGCTGCATCCCGAGATCGACTTCGGGGCCGGGGCCGGACGATGACATTGCCCGGCTTCGTTCCCGTCCCGGCCGCGACCGCCGCACGCTGGCGTGCCGAAGGGTTGTGGGAGGGCGTGACGATCGCCGGGATGGTCGAGCGGACGGCGGCGCGGCTGCCGGACAAGCCCGCGCTGGTCGACGGCGAACGCCGCTACAGTTATGCGGAGCTGGTGGCCCGCAGCCGCCGACTGGCGCTGCGGCTGGCCGACGCCGGGCTCGCCGGCGGCGACCGCGTCGTCGTGCAGCTTCCGAACATCGCCGAGTTCGTGTTCGCCTATCTGGCGCTGACCGCGATCGGCGCGATTCCGGGGATGGCGCTGCGCGCCCACCGGCTGGCCGAGGTCCGCCACTTCGTCCGCGCCTCGGGCGCGCGTGCCTACCTGATCCCCGACGTGCTGAACGGCTTCGACTATCGCGAGCTGGCCCGCACGCTGCAGGCCGAGTTCCCGGCGCTCGATCGGGTGTTCGTCGTCGGCGAACCGCTGCCGGGCCAGCAGCGGCTGCCCGACGTGGCCGGCGCCCCTCTCGATGCCCGTCAGCTCGCCCGCCTCGCCGCCCTGGCTCCGCCCCCCGACGCGGTGACGACGATGCTGCTGTCGGGCGGCACCACGTCGATGTCGAAGCTGATCCCGCGCACGCACGAGGACTACGTGCTGAACGCGAAGCTGTGCGGCGGAGTCGCCGGCTTCGACGAGAACACGGTGTTCATGGCGATCCTGCCGCTGGGCCACAACTACAACCTCGCTTCGCCCGGGCTGCTCGGCACCTTCTACCACGGCGGCACCGTCGTGCTGGCGCCGGGCACCGACACCGCGACCCTGTTCGCGCTGGTCGCGCGCGAGCGCGTCACCGTGATCGCCGCAGTGGTGCCGCTGATCGTCAACTGGCTGGCCGGCGACGAGCCGCAGCGGCACGATCTGTCGTCGCTGCGGGTCGTGCAGAACGGCGGCGCGCGGCTCGCGCCCGAGCTGCGCGCCCGGCTGCGCGAGCGTCTCGGCTGCACGCCGCAGGAGATCTACGGCACCGCCGAAGGGCTGATCAACATGACCCGGCTCGACGATCCCGACGAGCTGCTGCTCGAGAGCTCGGGCGCGCCGGTCAGCGAGTTCGACGAGATCGACGTCGTCGACGACGACGGGCGCCCGGTCCCCGACGGAACGCCGGGCGAGCTGATCACCCGCGGCCCGTACACGATCCACGGCTACTTCGATGCGCCCGACAAGAACGCCGAGGCGTTCACCGAGGACGGCTTCTACCGGATGGGCGACATCGTCCGCAAGCACGGCCGCTACGTCTGGACCGAAGGCCGGCGCAAGGACCTGATCAACCGCGGCGGCGAGAAGATAAGCTGCGACGAGGTCGAGAACCTGATCCATCGCCATCCCGACGTGCGCTCGGTGACCCTGGTGGCGATGCCCGATCCGGTGTTCGGCGAGAAGGCCTGCGCCTGCGTGATCCTGCACCCGGGCAGGACGATGAGCTTGCCCGACCTCGTCACGTTCCTGCGCGCCCAGGGCATCGCATCGTTCAAGCTGCCCGAGCGGCTGGAGCTGTTGGAACGCTTCCCGGTCAGCCCGGTCGGCAAGATCCTGAAGCGCGAGCTGCGCGACATGATCGCCGCGAAGATGGATCCGCCTCACAGCCCGCCGCAGAACTCCATTAGGTGATTGCGGAACCACTGATGCCCGGCATCGGCCTCGGTCGATTCGTGCCAGATCAGGTAGATCGGAAAGCGCGGGATCCGCATCGGTAGCTGATAGGTCCTGAGGCGGAAGTGATCGGCGTACAGCAGCGCCATCCGGTGCGGCATCGTGCCGACCATGTCGGACGCCTGCACGATCACCGGCATCGACATGAAGTGCGGCACCGTCACCGCGATGCGCCGCGACAGCCCGCGCTTGGACAGCGCCAGGTCGATCATCGGCGGGCTCTGCGTGCGCGGCTCGAGGGTCACGTGGCGCAGGGACAAATAGGGGTCCAGGCTCAGCCGCTCGCCGCCGCCCAGCGGATGGTCGCGCCGCAGCAGGCTCAGCAACGTCTCCAGGATCACCACCCGGCTGCGGAATGCCGGCTCGGGCAGCGAGAAGTAGTCCAGCGCCAGATCGACCACGCCGTCGCGCAGCTCGTTGCGCAACTGCATCGCCGGCTCCGGCCGGATGCGCACCGTGACGCCGGGCGCGACCGTCGCCAGCCAGTCGACGAACCGCGGCAGGATCACCGTCTCGCCATAGTCCTCGACCGCGACGACGAACTCGCGCCGCGCGTCGGCGAAATCGAACGCCTCCTGGCCGCGCAGGCCGCGCTCGAGCAGCAGCAGCGCCTGGCGGATCGGCCCCGCCAGCGTCTTCGCATGGGCGGTCGGCGTCATGCCGTGCGGCGTGCGCTCGAACAGCGGATCGCCCAGCCGCTCGCGCAGCCGCCCCAGCGAGTTGCTGACCGCCGGCTGCGACAGATGCAGCCGCGCCGCCGCCTTGGAGATGCTGCGCTCGCTGTAGATCGCGTCGAAGATCAGCAGCAGATTCAGGTCCAGCGAGCGCAGGTTCATCGGGGCGGTGTCGAGTATTCTTCGAAAGAATATCAGTCATTCCAGATCTAAATTTGAGAAATAGGGTCCGCCCTCCCGACAATGGCATCGGCAGAACACGATGTGGAAGGGGCAGTACCAGATGTCGATGCGATCCCAGGTCGCGATCGTCGGCTGCGGCCGCACGCCGTACAGCCGGGCCAAGCCCGGCGAGCGGATCTACACGGTGGACGAATACATCGCCTGGGCGGCCGATCTGGCGCTGGCGCAGGCGGGTCTGACCAAGGCGGATTTCGACGGCCAGGGGCTGGGCGTCGCCCATGCCGAGGCGGCGCACACCGTCAACTGGTCGGCGGCCACCGCCGAGAACCTGGGCATCAGCCCCACCGTGCTGCTGCGCGCCGACCAGGGCGGCGCGTCGGCGTCGGCGCTGCTGATCCGCGCGGCGGCGATGATCCATGCCGGCATCGTCGACCGGGTGCTGGTGGTCGGCGCCGACACGCCGCTCAGCATTCCGTCGGCCGCGCCCGGGCTGCCGCTGTCGCCGGAGCGCACCCGCGGCGTCTACTGGGACTTCCAGGGCCCGTTCGGCCTGATGGGCGCCACCGCGCAGTTCGCGCTGGTGCTGCAGCGCTATCTGCACCAGTACCCGGGCCTGACTCCGGAGCAGCTCGGCAAGATCGCGGTCAGCAACCGCTTCCATGCGTCGCTGCACGAAGGCGCGATCTTCCGCAAGCCGATCACGCTCGACGAATACCTCAGCTCGCGGATGCTGTCGGACCCGATCCGGCTGCTCGACTGCGTGCCGATCGTCAACGGCGGCCTCGCCTACGTGGTCACGTCGGCGAAGACCGCGAAGACCCTGACCGACAGGCCGGTGTACCTGCGCGGCTTCGGCGAGTGCAACAACTTCTACCAGGGCTCGCGCGCGCTGCCCGACATCACCGCCACCGGCTACGTCAAGGCCGCGCCGCAGGCGATGGCGATGGCCGGCGTCACGCATGCCGACATCGACATGTTCCAGCCCTACGACGACTATCCGTTCATCGCGATGATGACGATCGAGGACTGGGGCTTCTGCCGCAAGGGCGAGGGCGGGCGCTTCATCGAGGAGCACGATCTGCGTTTCGACGGCGACTTCCCGCTGAACACCGACGGCGGGCAGTTGTCCGGCGGCCAGCCCGGCGGCGCGATCGGCGGCTTCATGCCGCTGATCGAATCGGTCTCCCAGCTTCGCGGCGAGGCCGGCGCGCGCCAGGTGCCGGATGCGACGATCGCCGGTTCCTGCGGCTTCGGCGGCATTCCGTACGGCCGCCCCGGCCGAAGCTGTGTCTCGCTGATCCTGTCGACGGAGCCGTGACGATGACTGCGCCTCTGCCCCCCAAGCCGCTGCCGGAGCTGACCGATCAGACCCGGCCGTTCTGGCAGGCTGCCAGGGAAGGCCGGCTGCTGCTGCAGAAGTGCGGCGCCTGCGGCACGTTCAATTTCCACCCGAAGCCCTGGTGCATCGAGTGCGGCAGCCGCGACCTGACGTGGACCGAGGCACGCACCACCGGCACCGTCTATTCGTATACCGTGTCACGCTCGGTGGCGATGAACTATCCGGGCTGGAGCGCCGAGCTGCCGGTGATCATGTGCCTGATCGACCTCGACGACGGTGCGCGCCTCTATGGCCAGGTCACCGGCTGCGCGCCCGAAGAGATCCGCATCGGCCTGCGGGTGCGGGCCTGTTTCGAACCGATCAGCGACGAGGCCGGCATTCCGAAGTTCCGGCCCGCCGCCGGCGCGAACGCGCCGAACGCCTGAACCGGTGACCGCATGACGCATCCCGTGCCCTCCGCCGATCTGCTGGCCAAGGCCGGCATGCGCAACGTGTCGTTCGACTGGGAAGACCCGCTGCGGCTGGACGAGCTGCTGAGCGGCGAGGAGCGGATGATCCGCGACACCGCCCGCGACTACGCGCGCGAGCGGCTGATGCCGCGCATCCTGCAGGCGAACCGCGACGAGACCTTCGACGTGACGGTGATGAAGGAGATGGCCGAGCTCGGCTTTCTCGGCGCACCGATCCAGGGGTTCGACTGCGCCGGCATCAGCTATGTCGGCTACGGCCTGATCGCGCGCGAGTTCGAGCGGGTCGATACCGCGTTCCGCTCGGCGCTGGGCACCCAGACCACGCTGTCGATGATGCCGATCTATCTGTTCGGCAGCCAGGCGCAGCGCGAGCGCTATCTGCCGGCGATGGCGCGCGCCGAGCTGCTGGGCTGCTTCGGGCTCACCGAGCCCGACCATGGCTCGGACCCCGGCGGCATGAAGGCGCGGGCCCGCCAGGTCGACGGCGGCTGGCGGCTGAGCGGCAGCAAGACCTGGATCACCCATGCGCCGATCGCCGACCTGATGGTCGTCTGGGCCAAGGACGACGAGGGCGTCGTGCGCGGCTTCATCCTCGAGCGCGGCATGAAGGGCCTGCAGACCGCGAAGATCGAGGGCAAGTTCTCGGTGCGCGCATCGCCGACCGGCCAGATCCTGATGGACGACGTGGTGGTGCCCGAGGCGCAGCGGCTGCCCGATGCGAAGGGGCTCGCCGCGCCGTTCGCGTGCCTGAACAACGCCCGCTTCGGCATCTGCTGGGGCGCGATGGGCGCCGCCGAGTTCTGCTGGCATGCGGCGCGCCGCTACACGATGGAGCGCAAACAGTTCGGCCGGCCGCTGGCGGCCAATCAGCTCGTGCAGAAGAAGCTGGCCGACATGCAGACCGACATCGCGCTGGGGCTGCATGCGTGCCTGCATCTGAGCCGGCTGCGCGATGCCGGCAAGGCGAGCCCGGAGATGGTGTCGCTGCTGAAGCGCAACTGCACCGGCAAGGCGCTGGAGATCGCACGCCAGGCGCGCGACATGCACGGCGGCAACGGCATCCATGACGAATACCACGTGATCCGGCAACTGATGAACATGGAGACCATCAACACGCTGGAAGGCACGCACGACATCCATGCGCTGGTGCTGGGCCGCGCCCAGACCGGCATATCGGCGTTCTAGGTGGCGCGCGCAACCGCCATCGAGCGGATGATCCGGCCGCGCTCGATCGCGATCGTCGGCGCATCGGCGCAGCTCGACAAGATCAACGGCCGGCCGCTGAAGCACCTGATCGACAAGGGCTATGCCGGGCGCATCCTGCCGATCAATCCGAAGTACCGCGAGATCGCCGGCATCGCCTGCCATCCGTCGGTGCAGGCGCTGCCCGAGGCGGCCGACATGGCGGTCGTCGCGGTGCCGGCCCCGGAGGTCATCGCCAACGTGCAGGCGCTGGGCGCCCGGGGCGTGCGCTCGGCGGTCATCTTCAGCTCCGGCTTCGGCGAGATGGGCGCGCAGGGGCGGCAGCTCGAGGACGAGCTGTGCCGCACCGCGCGCGAAGCCGGCGTCGTGCTGTGCGGCCCGAACTGCCTCGGCTTCATCAATGCGTTCGACAACGTCTATGCGACGTTCAGCCAGTACGCCGACGGCGACACCGCCGCCGGGCCGATCGCGTTCGTCACGCAGTCGGGCGCATTCGGCACCGCGATCGCGGCGCTCGCCCGTCAGCGCGGGCTGGGTCTCGGCTACTTCATCAACACCGGCAACCAGGCGGACCTTACGTTCGCCGAGCTGATGGAGGCGGTCATCGACGATCCGCGGATCCGCGTGGCCGCCGGCTACCTGGAGGGGCTGGACGACGGCGCTGCGCTGATCCGGCTGGCGCGGCGCTGCCATGCGCTGGGCAAGCCGCTGGTGCTGACCAAGGTCGGCCGGATGGCATCGGGGGTGCGGGCCGCCGCCTCGCACACCGGCGCGCTGGCGGTGCCTGATGCGGTGTTCGACGCGGTGATCCGGCAGCACGGCGTGCTGCGCGCCCGCAACGAGGAGCAGATGCTCGACATGCTGGAGGCGTTCAGCCAGCCGCGGCGGGCGGGCGGCAACCGGCTGGGCATCGCGACGCAGTCGGGCGGCGCCGGCGTGATGATGGCCGATCGCGCCGAGGAGGTCGGCCTCGCGGTGCCCGAGCTCGGCGAGCGCACGCGCACGGCGCTGCTGAAGGTGATGCCGGCGTTCGGCTCCGCCGGCAATCCGGTCGACATCACCGGCCAGTTCGTCGCGCGGCCCGAGCTGCTGCGCGAATCGGTGGTGGCGATGCTCGACGATCCGGCGATCGACATCGCGATCGTATGGCTGCAGCTCATGACCGCGCACGTCGATGCGCTGATCGACATCTTCACGTCGATCCGTGACCGCACGACCAAGCCGATGCTGGTCTGCTGGGTCGCGGCGCCCGCCGACGCGGTGCGCCGGCTGCGCGAACTCGGGCTGATCGTCTACCCGGCCGGCGAACGGGCGGTCGAGGCCGCCGCGGCGCTCGCGCAGTGGGGACGGTTCTCGCGGCAGATCGAGGCAGAGAAGACGGTTGGCGTTCAGAGCGGCGCCGGCGCATCGCAGATCGGCGATGCGCCGCAGTCCGTCAGCGGCGCTGCGCCGATGCCCGCCGATCCCCTCCTCGGCGTGCAGCCCGGCGAAGCCGCCACCCGCATGCTGACCGGCGCCGGCATCCCGATGGCGCCGGTGCGGCTCGCAGCGGACGAGGCGCAGGCGGTTGCGCACTGGCGCGCGTTCGGCCGGCCGGTCGCGTTGAAGATCGAATCGCCGGACATCACCCACAAGACCGAGGTCGGCGGCGTCGCGCTGAACCTGAACGACGAGGCGGCGCTGCGGGCCGCGTTCCACCGCCTGCGCGATGCGGCCTCGCGGGCGATGCCTGATGCGCGGATCGACGGCGTGCTGGTGCAGCCGATGTCGGGCGGTCACGTCGAGCTGGTGATGGGCGTGCGCCGCGATCCGGTGTTCGGTATCGTCGTCATGGTCGGCAGCGGCGGCATCCTGGTCGAGGTGCTGAAGGACGTCGCATTCCGCCGTGCGCCGTTCTCCGAGGACGAGGCGCTGCGGATGCTGGCCGAGCTGCGGATGGCGGCGCTGCTCGATGGCGTCCGCGGCCGGCCGGCGGTCGACCGGCGCGCGGTCGCGCGGATGCTGTCGCGGCTGTCCGAATGGGCCGATCGGATGGCGCCGGCGCTGAGCGAGCTGGATCTGAACCCGGTATTGGTCGGCCCCGAGGGGCCGGTGGCGGTGGACTGCGTGATGGTGTTCGCGCCGCAGTCGTAGCCGCATGACGGTTGAGGGGGCTCGAGGGGGGCGCATCGGCAACGATGCGATGGCGGTGAATGACGAACGAAGCATCGAGGAGATGGCGATGACGACTTTTATGGTTTCCAGAGTGGCGGGCCCGGTCGTGCGCGGCTTCGCCCGCTTCGGCCTGGCGGCGGTGATCGGCGCGCTGACGATCGTGCCGGCCGGCGCCCAGCAGGCAGCGAAGTACCCCAGCCGGCCGATCACGCTGATCACGCCCTATGCGGTCGGCGGCGACTCGGATCTGGCGGCGCGCAACTTCGCCGCCGCCGCGACCCGGGCGCTCGGTCAGACGGTGCTGGTGATGAACCGGCCCGGCGCCAGCGGCACGATCGGTTCGCAGCAGGTGCTGCAGGCGGCGCCCGACGGCTACACGCTGCTGCTCGCGCGGCCCGGCTCGCAGGCGATCCTGCCGGCGATCATGCCGAGCCTGACGAAGTACAAGTGGGACGACTTCACGTTCATCGGCACGCTGGAGATCAACGCCTACGGCTGCATGGTCAGCGGCAAGTCGAACTACAAGTCGTTCGACGATCTCGTGAAGGCGCTGCGGACGCGCGGCAAGGCGATGAACTTCGGCACCGCCGGCGTGCTGACGACCAACGACATGGGGCCGCGGCAGCTCTTCAAGGTGCTGAAGCTGACCGACCAGACGCCGACGCAGGTTCCGTACAAGGCGACCAGCGAGGCCGCCACCTCGCTGATGACCGGCGAGACCGACTTCGCCTGCGGCAGCCTGGGCACCTTCGTGAGCGGCATCAAGTCCGGCCAGTTGCGCGCGCTGATGGTGACGACGCCGGAGCGGATGGCATCGTTCCCCGACGTGCCCACCGCGCGCGAGCTCGGCTATGCCGACATGGAAGCCATCGTCGGCTGGAGCGCGGTCTTCGGTCCGCCGAACCTGCCCGCCGACGTCAAGGAGCGCCTGGTCGCCGCGCTGAAGGCGGTGGCCGAGGACACCGGCTGGCAGACCGGCACCGCGAACTCGGCGTCGGTGCCGTTCGTGCGGTCACCGGAGGAGACGCGCGACTTCATCCTGAAGCAGCATCAGCTCTATCGCGGGCTCGGCGAGCTGCACAACCTGATCGACAAGGTGCAACTATAGGCCGGCAATGCAGCCGCTCAATGCGGCGCCGACGACAGCGGCCGCGCGACGTCCTCCAGCGACCGGCGCTCGGCGGCGACGCCGAAGCGCAGGGTGACGGCGGCCGCCACCAGCATCAGCACGGCGCCGCCGGCATAGCCCCAGCCCACGGCGCCGCGGTCGCCTTCGCCGATCAGCAGGCCGAACAGCCACGGCCCCAGCGCGCCGCCCACCGCGGTGCCCAGCGCATAGAACAGCGCGATCGCCAGCGCCCGCATCTCCAGCGGAAAGCTTTCGCCGACCGTCAGGTAGGCCGATGAGGCGGCCGCCGACGCGAAGAAGAACACCACCGACCAGGCGATCGTGATGCCGGTGGCATCCAGGGTGCCGGCGACGAAGAGCCAGGCGGTCACCAGCAGCAGCAGCCCGGACAGCGCATAGGTGGTGGCGATCATCGGCTTTCTGCCGATCGTGTCGAACAGCCGCCCGAGCACCAGCGGCCCGAGGAAGTTGCCGGCGGCGAACGGCAGGATGTAGAGGCCTATGCGATCGTCGGCGATGCCGTAGAAGCGGCCGAGCACCAGCGCATAGGTGAAGAAGATCGCGTTGTAGAAGAACGCCTGCGAGCCCATCAGCACCAGCGCGTTGAACGCGCGGCCCGGATAGGTGCGGAACAGCGTGCGCGCGACGTCGAGCATGCCGATCGAGCGGTGCGCGAGCCGGATGCGCGGCGCCGGCGCCTCCCAGGTGACCGGCGGGCAGCCGGCCTCGATGATGCGGACGATCGCCTCGGCCTCGTCGCGGCGCCCGTGGGTGATCAGCCAGCGCGGGCTCTCCGGGATGAAGCGGCGCAGCCACAGGATGCCGAGCCCCAGCACCGCGCCGATGCCGAATGCGCAGCGCCAGCCGAGGTCGGGCGGCAGCAGCCCCGGCGCCAGCAGCACGACCGCGGCGCCCGCGCCGGCCGCGGCACCCACCCAGAAGCTGCCGTTGATCAGCAGGTCGGTGCGGCCGCGGTAGCGCGCCGGAATCAGCTCCTGGATCGCCGAGTTGATCGCCGAGTATTCGCCGCCGATGCCGGCGCCGGTCAGCATCCGGAACAGCGCGTAGGTGTGGAAGTCGACCGCGAACGCGGTGGCCGCGGTGGCCACCAGGTAGACCCCCAACGTCACGTTGAACAGCCGTTTGCGGCCGTAGCGGTCGGCGGCCCAGCCGAACAGCAGCGCGCCGGCCACCGCGCCGAGCAGATAGAGGCTCGCCGACACGCCGATCTGCACGTCGGTGAGCTGCAGCACCGGGCTCGACTTCAGCGCGCCGGCCAGCGATCCGGCCAACGTCACCTCCAGCCCATCGAGGATCCAGGTGATGCCGAGCGCGGCGATCACCCGGGTGTGGAACGGGCTCCAGGGCAGCGCATCGAGCCGCGCCGGGATGTCGGTGTCGATCGGCTCGGTGCGGGACGGATCGGGGTTCAAGGCTCGATGACGTTGAAGTTCGGATCGAAGTCGTCGAGCGCCGCGAGCCAGCCGTCGACCGCGCCGACATCGCCCGACACCGCGATGCGCCCGTCACCCACGGCTGCGCGCAGGTCGCCGCCCGTCATGAGGATCGCGGTCAGCGCCGAACGGGCGACGGTGATCACCGCATCGGCCTGCGCGCCGTGGCTGCCCGGCCGGTGATTGAGCACGCCGTTGACCAGCTCCAGGCGGTGCGTCTCGCCGAGGTCGGGCAGCACCCAGTCGAAGCGCGCATGGGCCTGCTGCGTCTTCAGCCCGTCGAGCCGCACCGCCAGATAGTCGAAGAACATCTCCATCGGCAGCACCGACACCACGTTGGCGTTCAGCACGCCGGGACCGATCCGCGGGATCTTCTGCACACCCTGGCGCAGCTCGCGGGCGCCGAGCAGATAGGCATTGCGCCAGGTCGACGATTCGGTCTGGTAGCCGAGCTGCTCCATCGCGTCGGCCGCCAGCTCGCGCGCCGGCCGGTGGTCGGGCTGTGCGAACACCACGTGATTCAGCACCTCGGCCACCCAGCGGAACTCGCCGCGCTCGAAGTCCGCGCGCGCCCGTTCGACGACCGCATCGGCGCCGCCCATGTACTCCACGTAGCGGCGTCCCGCCGGCTCCGGCGGCAGGCCGTTCAACGTCGACGGGTTGCCGTCGTACCAGCCGAGGTAGCGCTGATAGATCGCCTTCACGTTGTGACCGACCGCGCCGTAGTAGCCGCGCCCGTGCCAGCGGCTGGCGAGCGGCGAGGGCATCATCAGCGCGTCGGCGATCTCGCGCGGCGTCATGCCGTGGCCCATCATCCGCAAGGTCTGGTCGTGCAGATAGCGATAGAGATCGCGCTGCTCGGCCACGTAGCGGGCCACCTTCGCGGTGCCCCAGACCGGCCAGTGGTGCTGCGCGAACACCACGTCGGCGCCGGGCACGAACTTCTCGAGCGCCACGTCGAGGTACTTGGACCAGGCCAGCGCATCGCGCGCCTGCGCGCCGCGCAGCGGACACAGATTGTGCATCGTGCGGGTCGCGTTCTCGGCCAGGTTCAGTGCCCGCAGCGCCGGAAAGAAGAAATGCATCTCGGCCGGCGCCTCGCTCTCGGGCGTCGACTGGAACACGATGTCGATGCCGTCGATCGTGTGCCGCTCGATCGACTCGGCGATGGTCTGCGTCGGCGGGATCAGCGTCACGGTGCCGCGCCCGATGCCCTTGCCCAGCCCGCTGTCGACGTGCGAGCGCGGGCCCGGCGCCAACGTGTTGCCGAACTGGAACTGCGCGCGCCGGCGCATCGGGCTGCCGGCCAGCACGTTCTCCGATACCGCGGCCTGCATGAAGCCGGCCGGCGCGATGACCCGCACGCGGCCGGCCGCCACGTCGGCCTCGTCGATGATGCCCTTGACGCCGCCGTAGTGGTCGGCATGGCTGTGGCTGTAGATCACGGTGTGCACGGTGCGGCGCGGCCGGGGCCGGCAGCACAGCTCGAGGGCGGCGCGCGCGGCCTCGGGGAACGTCAGCGGATCGATGATGATCAGCCCCCGGTCGCCCTCGATGAACG